>JANJSZ010000284.1 GCA_024711405.1 Acidovorax sp. | reverse complement strand
GTCTGCTTGGCAAACGCCTGAAAGTCGCGCAGTGAACCGCCGTCGGTGGCCAGCACCTTGAGCAGCTGGCCGCTGGCCATGTCGGCCAGGGCCTTCTTGGCCTTGAGGATGGGCAAGGGGCAGTTCAGGCCCCGGGTGTCGATTTCTTTGTGAATGTCCATGGTGTTCAATCCTTTGGCAGTTGCAGTTGCGGGTCGTCCAGCCCGCGCCGCCGTTCTGCATTTTCCTCGGCCGTAAAAAACACCGGCTCGTGCCCCCGCGTACGCAACCAGTCGGCCAGCGCGTAGCCCGTGCCCGCAGGCCAGCACCTGAGGTCTGCCAGATCGTACAGCCGGTAGTCCACCAGCTCGGGCGACAGCCGCACCTCCCCCTCGGCCACCACATGGTAGGCAATGATGATCTGGTTCATGCGCAGAAACTCGTAGGCTCCCACCAGCATGGTGGAGCGCACATCGAGGTTGGTCTCTTCCTTCACCTCGCGCGCGATGCCTTCCTGCGGCGACTCGCCCGCCTCCATGAAGCCGGTGATCAGCGCAAACATCTTGCCCGGCCAGGCCGCGTTGCGCGCCAGCAGCACCTTGCCGCCAATCTCCACAATGGCCGCCAGCACGGGCGTGGGGTTGTTCCAGTGCGTCCAGCCGCAGACGGGGCAGCGCAGCCGCTCCTTGTCGCCGCAATCTTCCGCCAGGATGATGGCTTGCAGGGCGGTGCCGCAGTGCGTGCAGTGGCGTGCTTCGTAATGCATATACTATTATTTTTGTAGCTTCCAGCGCTTATTCATCAGGCGCCAGATGCCTATTTCATCTAAAACCAGTTTCCACCATGGCCGATGGCATCACGCAGGAAACACGCCGGTGGAAAGATAGCGGTCGCCCCGGTCGCACACGATGAAGACGATGGTGGCATTGCTCTCGCGCGCGGCGATCTGCTGCGCCACCCAGCAGGCACCCGCCGCCGAAATGCCCCCGAAAATACCCTCCTCGCGCGCCAGGCGGCGGCACATTTCCTCGGCGTCGTCCTGGCTCACATAGACCATCTCATCGACCGCCGTGGCGTCGTAGATCTTGGGCAGGTATTCCTGAGGCCACTTGCGGATGCCCGGAATGCGCGAGCCCTCTTGTGGCTGCGCCCCGATGATCTGGATGGCCGGGTTCTTCTCTTTCAGGAAGCGCGACACCCCGGTGATGGTGCCCGTGGTGCCCATGGCGCTCACAAAGTGGGTGATGCGCCCGCCCGTCTGCTCCCACAGCTCGGGGCCGGTGGTCTCGTAGTGGATGCGCGGGTTGTCGGGGTTGGCGAACTGGTCCAGCACCTTGCCCTCGCCACGCTTTTGCATGGCCTCGGCCAGGTCGCGGGCATGCTCCATGCCGCCACTCTTGGGCGTGAGCACCAGCTCGGCGCCAAAAGCCTTCATGGTCTGCGCGCGCTCGATGGACAGGTCCTCGGGCATCACCAGCACCATGCGGTAGCCCTTGATGGCCGCCGCCATGGCCAGCGCAATGCCGGTATTGCCCGACGTGGCCTCGATCAGCGTATCACCGGGGCGGATGTCGCCACGCTCTTCGGCGCGGCGGATCATGGACAGCGCAGGCCGGTCTTTCACCGACCCGGCCGGGTTGTTGCCCTCCAGCTTGCCCAGCACCACATTGCCCCGCGCCGCGTTGTCCTGGGCCCCAATGCGCTGCAGCGCCACCAGCGGTGTCTGACCCACCGCGTCTTCAATCGTCGGATATTTCATACACCCTACTGTGCCATAATTCAGGGCTTCCCATATTCTGCCCGGGTGGTGAAATTGGTAGACGCAGGGGACTCAAAATCCCCCGCCGCAAGGCGTGCCGGTTCGATTCCGGCCCCGGGCACCACACTCAAATTCCCTAGTGTTATCAACACACTAGGGAACTTCGAGATCAGACCCCAAGCACTGGGGGACTTCTCAGAATCGTTGGTCAGGTACAGTTTCGGTACAGTGCTGCGGCGCTAGCCTCACCGGAACCCTATGGCAACGATCGTCAAAACTCCTTCTGGCACTTGGAAAGCGCTTATCCGTAAGACCGGATGGCCGCCCACTGCCAAGACATTCCGCACAAAACGCGACGCTGAGGATTGGTCGCGCCGCACCGAAGACGAGATGGTGCGCGGTGTCTACATCCAGCGCGGCCCTGCAGAGCGCATGACCGTCGAGGTCGCCCTCACTCGATACCTGCGCGAAGTCACACCCACCAAACGTGAGTCCACTCAAGCCGGCGAACGCAAGAAGGCCTTGGCGCTGACCCGACATCTGGGAAAATATTCCCTCGCCGCACTCAGTGCCGAAATCGTCGCACAGTACCGCGACACGCGGCTGGCTGGCGATAACGATGCAGAAGGCAAGCCCGTCCCGCGGAGTAACAACACTGTGCGACTGGAGCTGGCACTACTCAGCCACCTCTTCACCATCGCGATTAAGGAATGGGGCATCGGTCTGCCATTCAACCCGGTTTCCAACATCCGCCGCCCTGCTCCGGGCGCAGGACGTAATCGCCGGCTGACGGTGACCGAAAACAAGCGCCTGCTCGCCGTTGTGGATGCCCACTCCAACCCGATGTTCAGTTGGATCGTGCGCGGCGCACTGGAGACGGGCATGCGTCTTTCTGAGATCGCGGGCCTACGACTGAGCCAAGTGGACCTGCAACGTCGCGTTATCCGGCTTGATCACACGAAGAATTCTTCGCCTCGAACGGTCCCCCTCACGGCAGCGGCAACCCAGGTTTTTCAAAACGCCGTGCACAACCCAATACGCCCTGGCGAAACCGACCTCCTGTTCTTTGGCGAACCGGGCAAAGATGGCATGCGCCGCCCCTACATGTTCGACAAAGCCTGGACACAAGCGAAGCTCGATGCCGGCTTGGTGAACTTCCGATTTCATGACCTGCGCCACGAAGCGGTCAGCCGCTTTGTCGAAGCCGGGCTATCAGACCAAGAGGTCGCGGCCATCAGCGGGCACAAGTCAATGCAGATGCTGAAAAGGTATACGCATTTGCGGGCGGAAGACTTGGTCGAGAAACTGGATCGGGTGCGAAAGTAGAGAGGTGATTTCGCCCTCTGTCTCCTTTTCCAAACTCGCGAACACAGAATGCTCTCGAATTTTCCACAAAATGTGCAAGTAAGTGTTTCGCGGCGCCTGCAAGCCTCTGATTTGCATACAAATTCAGCCAATCCACCCATTCAGCTCGACAGCCAATCGATCTAATTTTGGTCGCTAATACTGTCCAATCATGAATACCAAAATAGGGAATTTTGGTTTTAAATCAACCACTTATGCAAGCCATGCGCTTGCCCGACTACCGCTGACTATCCAGAATTGCGCCTAATTAGTCCTGTGATAGGTGCATTCATGACGACGGAAGAATTTCTGCTGGACCGCTTTGGGCCACTGATGAGCATTGCTGATGTGGCGGGGATTTTGGGGCGCTCTGCCGATGGATTTAGGGTCGCACTTTATTCAGACGGCGATGTCTCTCGTCGACTCCGGCCGACCATGGTGCGAATCGGTCGAAGGGTCTACTTCCGCACATTGCAATTGGCGGACGCTTTGGGCTTGGACAGCCCAGAGGCCAATGGAACACTCCTGCATGCCTCGCAATCCTGATGTCCTGGTTGCAGGGCGCCTCCGATTTTTTCGATCAGAGACATAAGGCTGGTCGAGAGCACCAGGGCGGCATTTATTCAACGAAAGCGGTCAAAGCCAGCACGACCAAGGTCGCAGACCTTCTTGCCACCGCCGTTGCCATACAGGAAGAGGACGCAGCTGCGGCCGGCCAAATTGGCTACATGGCGCGCGCCATGATCTGGGCCTCGCTGCCCCATAGGAAGATCGAAGGCGCGCACTACAAGCGGGACAATGGCCTTGCCTCCATCACTATGCTGGTGGACCCTGACATCGGCCTTCCCTACGGCAAGCTGCCTCGACTCATTTCCGCATGGTTGACGCGAGAGGCAAAACTGACAGGCTCGCGTGAACTGGCCCTTGGGCGGAGTCTCAACGAGTTCGCTCAAAAGCTCGGCCTATCAACGAGCGGCGGACTGCGTGGCGATACGTCCAGACTGAAAATCCAAGCCACCAAGCTGTTCAGCACCTTCGTCTCGCTCAAGGCGCACCAGGGTCAAGACTTCGCCTACAAGAACGTCGCGCTGTCAGACGAAGGCGTACTGCTCTGGAACCCGAAGAATCCGCATGAGCCATCGCTTTGGGAAAGCACAATCACGTTGTCAGAAGCGTTCTATCGCGAGTGCATGGACTATGCTATTCCGTTCGATCTTCGCGTGCTGCACCGCCTCCGTTCGCCGCTCGCAATCGATCTGTATTTGTGGCTGACTTGGCGCATGTTTATCCTGCGTCGGCCGGCCTTGATTCCATGGATGTCATTGCGGTTTCAGTTCGGCGCCGGTTACGCCTCGACCCCTCAGGGGATGGCGCATTTCCGCATGGAGTTCCGCCGCTGTCTGCACGACATACAAGCCCTGTACCCGGCCGCGCGGCTTTTATTCGAGCACGGTGGCTTGAGGCTGCTTCCCAGTCCACCCCATGTCAATGCGCTCCCATGATCACAGGATTTGAACATGGCACGGAATACCCAAAACCAGAGAGTTGACGCCGTTAACATCTTTGCCGACAAGCGGGCACCACGAGGGCACGAAGGCAGTGTGTGGACGTTCAAGCAATTCTGCGAGGCATGCGACACACCTGGAGCGGAGAGCATCCAAGCCGTTCTCGCCGCAAGCGCCACCATCGGCTTCTCACTTTACGCGCGCCAAGACAGGCGCTTGCACCGCATCACGCTGAATGACCGCTCCGTGATATTTCGCACCATTGAGCAAGCGCTGGACACCCTTGCCGATGTACCGCATCTGGCCCACGAAATCGCCATTGACACTACAAACTGGTAACGCGCGCAAGCATTGCCACCATCCTCCACGATTATCTATGTCGGATTTGACGCAGGCCATTCGCCGCAGGAAGGTCCGCTCGCCGCACTCGCGAAGATAGGAATAGGAGTACTGCTGCGCGTGGCCCCGACTGGATACCCATGGCAACCCACCGAGAATGTTCCCGACGGCCGAAGGGAAAGGCCGGAGACCCACAGCAGCATCAATCAGCACAATGGCGAAGCCCGTCCTCAATTCCCAGGTGGCCCGGCCCATGCCAGCATCGAGACCCCAGAAAGGCGCAACCGCAACGAAGTCCAGCACCCTGACCAGGGCCTTCCTGTTCACGGCCCTTTCAGGCAGCGCTCGCCCTTTCTCGCAGAGCACCCAGGCATGTGACCGTTCAAGTTCCGTCGACAAGCGCTCAGTCATATTGGCCCCCTGCGATCTGCAGCCATGGCTCGGAACGATGCCGAACAACCGGGGGCCGCATCCCGCTGACGCTGCGATATTTATTCGATTGTGAAATAATGACTAGACAATGCAACATCATCGATCGTGACTCGAAGGTCCAGCCAGACACAGGAGGAGCAGGTGCTGGCCTTGACTAGCAGCGCGTCTCTGCTGCGGGCCAGAGATGTCGCAGCCCTCTCCCTGCCCACCATTACTCTGAGCCGCCTAGTGAAGGATGGCCGGCTGAAGCGCGTCGGCCGCGGCGTGTACGCCCGTCCCGATCAGCCGCTGAGCGAGCACATTTCGCTGGCCGAGATCGCGCTCAGGGTTCCGAGAGGAGTGATCTGTCTGCTCTCGGCCCTTCGCATCCATGGTCTGGGAACCCAGGCGCCGCAACAGGTCTGGCTGGCGATTCCTCAAAACTCGCCAACTCCCCGCGTAGAGCGCCCGTCGTTGCGCCCCGTCCGTATGTCGGGTCAGGCCCTGACCGAAGGCATCCAGTCCACGTGCATCGACGGAGTGGACGTACCGGTCTTCAATGCAGCCAAGACCATCGCCGATTGCTTTAAATACCGAAACAAGATCGGCATCGATGTCGCACTGGAGGCGTTGCGCGACGGTTGGGAGCAGCGCAAGGTCTCCATGGATGAACTATCCCACTACGCAGATATCGATCGTGTATCCAACGTGATGCGCCCCTACTTGGAAAGCGTGGCCGCATGATCGGCGCATCGCTTAGTCACGGCATTGATGTGGTCCGTACGTGGCGACCGATCACTCAGAATTTATTTTAGATCTTCAATGCCAATTCCAATAATTGACCTCTTTGCAGGCCCAGGGGGTCTCGGAGAAGGGTTCTCCTCACTTCGAGACCACAAGCACGAACCCGCTTTCGAGGTCGGTCTCTCGATCGAGAAGGATCCCATCGCCCACAGAACGCTGGCGCTGCGCGCCGTGTTCCGGCGGTTGCGTGGAACGAAGCACATCCAGCACTACTACTCCTACATCCGCAACGAGATCGACGAGCCGACGTTCAAGCAAATTCCAGCCGTCGCCGAGGCCTTCGTCCACGCGGAAAAGGAGGCTCGCTGCTTGGAGCTGGGCAAGGCCGACGAGGCAAGCATCGACACGGAAATTCGGGTTGCCTTGAGAGGCAAGGACACGTGGGTTCTCATCGGAGGCCCGCCGTGTCAGGCCTATTCATTGGCTGGCAGGGCAAGGCGAGCCAAAGACAAGACCTTCAAAGATGACGTCAAGCATTTCCTGTATAGGGAATACCTGCGCATTATCAAGGTGCACCGTCCGACGATCTTCGTCATGGAGAACGTCAAGGGACTGCTCTCCTCGCAGCATTCCGGAAGTCCGATGTTCGAGCGGATCCTCGCCGACCTTTGCGCCCCTTCGCCCGGGTTAGAGTATGAGATCCGCTCCTTCGTAAAAAAGGGCAACAGCGAGACGCTCGAACCCGTCGACTTCGTAATCCAAGCCGAGAGGCATGGCATCCCGCAAAGCCGACATCGTGTGATTCTGCTGGGCATACGCAAGGACGCTGGCGCATCCCGCCATGACCTACTTCCGGTAACCGAGCCTGTGTCTGTGAGACAGGCCATCGAGGATCTCCCCAAGCTTCGCAGCAGGCTATCCAAGGGAGACTCCATCGAGGCATGGCGTGAGGCCGTCCTTGCTGGTCCCTCCTATGTCGCAGGCTGGGGAAGGCCAAGCGAACGGGCCATCACCGAACTAATGCAAACTTCGGCCCTGGCCGCCACATGGAACAACGTTGGAAAGCCGTTTGCACAAAAGCCCGGCCAACAGCCCAAGCTTGGGGAACAGACAGAACTGCAGCGCTGGGTGCATGACAGAAGTCTTAACGGCTTCTGCCAGCATGAGGCTCGTTCGCACATGCCATCTGACCTCGCGCGGTATCTGTTCGCCGCCTGTTTCGCCCAGTCCCAAAAGCATTCGCCTCGCCTCGACATATTTCCTCCGAAACTGCTTCCGAAGCACAGCAACGTGACGAAGGAAAGGGAGGCTACCGAGGCCATTCCATTCAAAGATCGGTTCCGAGTGCAATGCGCCAGGGACCCTGCCACGACCATCGTGTCGCATATCGCGAAGGATGGCCACTATTACATCCACTACGACCCGACCCAATGCCGAAGCCTCACGGTCAGGGAGGCCGCCAGACTGCAGACGTTCCCGGACAACTACTTCTTCGCGGGCAATCGCACGGAGCAGTACACCCAGGTCGGCAATGCCGTACCACCTCTCCTTGCCTACAAGCTAGCGAAGATTGTCAGAGGCCTCTTGGCAGGGTTGGGTCGGGACGGAAGGCGAAAAATGACGCGAGTGAAAGCCACCCATGAAGCCTCGGTCTAATCCGTCGCGTATCGGCATCAAAAGGATGCTCGATTTGGCCTAGACGGCATAGCCAACTATTAGTACTGTGCCATCCCTCCAGACTGTGTGAAATCGCAGAGTCTTTGTGCTGGAATCCGGTTTGTTGTCCCTTTGGTCCGTTGGAGTTCCGAAGCGCAAATCGCTCTCGTCGTTATAGGCGACGCCGCATACACTGTTACGCTATCGCAATACAATTTGTAACCATCAAAAACAAGCGGCCTTCCCAGGCTATAGGAAAAGCGAGTGCTTCGCCAAGACCAATGCCTAACGGCGGAGTATGACAACGAGTTTCGCATTGAGTCCGCGCAAGGAATGGACCGTAAAGGCGCGCCTCGGTGAACGAATCGAACGTCCTCAACGATAGGCCCCTGAACCAATTGCTGCGGATGGCGGTGATGGCCGGCGTCGATAGCGCCGTTCAAATTCATATCGACCGAGGCGACGACATAAACGCTCGCGACGCCAGAGGCATGACACCCCTCATGCTCTCCGCCGCTCGCAACAAGCCGGCCATCTGCAAGCTGCTTCTGAGCGCCGGAGCCGACCACAGCTTGCTAGACCCCTCGGGCAAAACCGCCGTTCAAATTGCGATCGATGCCGGGTCGCTGGCTACCGCTGAGATCCTCAACGCCGTCAACGCGCCGATCCTTGCTTTCCCACCTTCTGGCATCGCACTCGATCCTATGCCGGCACCGAAACGGGTCTTAGAAGTCCATCCGCCAGTAGACACCGTCGCTGACGCGGCCGTGCTGGGCGAGCCAGGGGCGAGCACGGCGCCAATTGAACCCGAGCCGCCACCGTCCGAGCCACCAGTGCAGGAGCCAGATCCGCCGTCGACTGCTGTCGTCGACAAGATAGATGACGGGGAGTTCGACCTATCCGGCTGGGAGACCGAAGAGGAGTCGACGCGGCCCGAAGCGGACTTGGTGATCGTAGATTCGGCCAGTGCGGTCCAAATCGCCATTACGGCCCATGAGCCGATCGACTCTTCAAGCGAATGGGACGACATCGACGTCTACTTGCCCGAGGTAGCCCTGCCGCTGGCTCGGGCAGACGACGCCGAAGGTCGCGCGACTCTCAGACGCCTTCTGCTGCGGGCGATACGGGAGGGCAGCGTCCCCGCGCTAGATGTCCAGGCTCAGTCAACCAACGAGGACCGCTCGGACAACCCTGAGGCAGCAGCATACTTGACCATGGTCATCAACGACCTTGGGGCCGAGATCGACGAGCGATTTGAGTACTTCGATGCCGACGAAAGTTTCGAGGTGTTTGTCGATCCACATGAAACACTCGACGAGGAGGTGATCCTCGAAGAAGCCCTAGCCGCGATTGATCGCGCCGCTTCGCCGCGCCATGTGCCCTTGCGCATATATCAGCGTGAGTTCCAGCGCCTGCAACTACTCTCCGCAGAAGAGGAAGTAAGGCTTGCGAAGGACATGGAAGTCGCCCTTGACGCGGCGCTTGATGCGCTCGCGACTTGGCCTGCCGGCATAGCTCGGACCCTGACAGCTGGCGCGGAAGCCGTCGCAGGGATCCGTCAGCTCTCCTCCATTTGCGTTAGCGGTGAGTCCGATTCAGAGCCGGCTTCGGAAGAAAGCTTCGAAGCGGATGTCCTTGCGCAAGCGGAACTCGAAGAGGCTGCAGGCGAGGATGGGGAGCAGACAGACGAAAGGCCTGCGAACGCTGGCAACGCCACCTTCGCCGCCGCGCTCAGACGGTTGACCTCATTGATTGACGGGGGAGATAGTTCGATTGCCTCTTCCCAGGAAATTCGCCAGGCGCTTGGTGGATTGCGATTGAACCGCCGCTTCCTGCTGGAGTTGATCGACGCCGCCAATGGTCAAGCGCCCAGCCCGCGGTTTCATAGCGCGATGGTAGATTTCCGGAAAGCCCGCGACTGGATGACGGGGGCGAATCTTAAATTGTCCTTCTTTCACGCCAAGAAATACCTGCACAGTGGGGAACCGCTCGACGACTTGGCTCAAGAGGGAAACATCGGATTGCTCAAAGCCGTCGACCGCTACGACTGGCGCCGCGGCTTTCGCTTCTCGACCTACGCTACTTGGTGGATCCGGCAGCAGATCAGTCGCTATGTTGCCGACAAAGTTAGGACCATCCGCGTGCCGGTCCACATTCACGAGAAACTCCAGCGAGCGGAGCGCTTGGCCCAAGACTTCGAAAAGGCGGTCGGCCGTGAGCCGACCCTGGACGAGCTTGCGGAGCGCGCAGAGGTGCCGCGCCACAAGTTCGCAGCGCTGCTGCGCATCGCGCCCGCCCCCTCTTCCATCGATGAGGCAACCGTCGACGGCATGATCGCCATCGATGCCCGGGATGCCCATACGTCACCGGATCCTGCAGATATTGTCGACGAGATTCAACTGAATCGCGCGGTGGACAGCTACATCTCGTCACTTTCTACGAAGGACCACAAGGAAGAGCGAGTCCTGCGGATGCGCTTTGGTATCGGAGTCCACGATGCGTTGACGCTTGAAGAGATCGGAACGCTATTGCAGGTCACGCGCGAACGGGTCCGGCAGATCGAGGCCAAGGCGCTCAGGAAGCTCAAGCATCCAAGTCTGTTAGCCTCTTTCTCGCGCATGGCGCTGGGCTTGAAGCCTGAGGACAACCTTGCCGCATCAAATACGCGGAACTCTAGTGACAACCACGCGGCAGTCGCTGCAGAGGCAGCTCCAAGCGCTGATACAAGACAGCAAACTTCGGCTTTGCCGCCGCGGACGCTTCAGCCGACAACTTCCACTTGTTCAGTGACTCTGGACTGGGTGCTCGCACAGGCAGTTGATCTCGGCGTCGCTGTTGAAGACGGGCGCGATACAGATTCTGGAAGCATTTGGGTGAGCCTCGTTGCCACGCCCAACAGTACACATCGTTGGCTGGAACGTAAGCTAGTTGATTTAGGCTTCGCATTCTGGCCAGGAAGAGGCTACTGGAAATGACGTCGAAAACTCGCAAGGCCCCGCCGCGCGCGATGGCGATGCTGGAATCCCTGCGAGGCTTGGGCTACTCGACAGCGGCGGCCTTGGCCGACATCGTCGACAACAGCATCTCCGCCGGTGCGAGCGAGGTCTGCATCGATTTCCAGTGGGACGGCCCCGACAGCCGCGTGTTGATCCTAGACGACGGGCGGGGCATGAGCGACCCGGAGCTCGAAGGCGCAATGCGGCTCGGTGACAAGAACCCTTTGGAGACGCGCGAGTCCCATGACCTCGGGCGCTTCGGCATGGGCTTGAAGACTGCGTCGCTGTCGCAGTGCCGTCGCCTGACGGTCGCCAGCGTCAAGAGCGGCGAGCGGAGCTGTCTGCGATGGGATCTCGACGAGCTGGCTGCCGATCCGCAGAGCGATTGGCTGCTATTCGAAGGCCCGGCCGAGGGCTCCGAGCGACATCTGGCAAGCCTCGACGGAAAGACGGCCGGGACTCTGGTGCTCTGGGAGAGGCTCGACCGCATCGTCACCGCTGGCTACACGGTGGACAACTTCGGCGACCTTCTGGACAACGTCGAAGCGCACCTGGCTATGGTCTTCCATCGCCTCCTGCAGGGCCCGCGAGCGCGGATAAAGCTGCTCATCAACAACCGCCTTGTCACGCCCTGGGATCCTTTCATGACGGGGCACCCGGCAAAACCGTGGGCATCGCCGCCCGCGCCCCAGCGGACCGACAGCGGTTTGGTGCTCGCGCAGTGCCACGTCTTGCCCCACCGAGACAAGCTGAGCAACGAGGAGTTCGAGGCGAACGCCGGCCCTGCTGGCTGGACGGCGCAACAAGGCTTTTACGTTTACCGAAACGAACGGCTGCTGGTCGCTGGCGGTTGGCTTGGTCTCGGCAAGCCGAAGGCATGGAACCGAGAGGAGGTCCATCGCCTGGCGCGCATCCGACTGGACATCCCCAATACAGCCGATGCCGACTGGAAGATCGATGTCCGCAAGTCGACGGCCCGCCCTCCGGTGGCGCTACGCCCTTGGTTGACGGCGCTGGCCGAGAACACGCGGGATCGAGCCCGCCGAGTCTTTGCGTTCCGAGGCTCGCCGGCTCCGGCCGCGGGCAATCAGCCCATCGAACAGGCATGGCGGGTTGATCGGCTCCAAGCAGGCACACGCTACCGCATCGACACCTCGCATCCGTCCGTGGCAGCCGTGTTGGAGCGCGCGGGAGATCTGCAGCCGCTGGTGAAGGCGATGCTGCGCGTGATCGAAGAGACAGTGCCAGTCCAACGCATCTGGCTCGACACCGCGGAGAACAAGGAAACGCCGCGCACTGGCTTCGAGGGCGAGCCACCCGACGCCGTCATTGAGGTCGCCACAGTGCTCTTCAATGACCTGATCGAACGCAAGGGCATGAGCGAAGAAGAAGCCCGCAAATCGCTGCTCAGGACCGAACCATTCCAGAAATATCCAACGCTGGTAGCGAAACTAGGGAGGAACCAATGACCGCAGCAAAAGAGGCAGCCGCCCAGGCGGAATTGCTGGAGAACGTCATCGCCACTGCGCAGCGGCTGGTGAGGGCCGAGAAGGACCCATCCAAGATTACGCCGGCCTTCATCGCAGAGAAGGTCCAGCTCGCGGCGACTATGTTCGCTGGCGATTCGCCGCATGCCGTGGACCAAGGCAAGGCCGTCGCATCCCTGATCCAGCGGTTCAGCCACCGCATAGGCAAGTCCACCACTCTCAAGGACAACACGAATCACTTTGACTGGCTCTCGGCGGCCCGCAAGCGCGACTGGCACTACTGGCGGCGCTACCGCGACTTCCTAGAAGCCAAGCTCTCCGACACAGTCGTCGAAGAGTTCAACGGTGCCACCGACGAAATCCTAGGCCTGCTGGAAGACCCACAGCGCTCCGACGACTGGGATCGCCGCGGGCTTGTCGTCGGCCATGTGCAGTCAGGCAAGACCAGCAACTACTCGGGGCTCATCTGCAAGGCCGCCGACGCTGGCTACAAGATCATCATCGTGCTCGCCGGCATGCACAACAACCTGCGCTCCCAAACCCAGATGCGGCTTGAAGAGAGCTTCCTGGGCTACGAGACGACGATCGATCGAGATCCCGGCATGCCCATCGGTGTAGCCGAGTTCGGCGAGGACTTGAAGACTAATTCCGCGACAACGCGCGCTGAGAACGGCGACTTCAACAAGGCCATCGCCAAACACTTCCACGGCATCTCTCCCGAAGAGCGGCCCTGGCTTTTCGTGGTCAAGAAGCAGAAGACCGTCCTCACGGAGCTGCTCAACTGGATCCGGACACGCGTGGCCGACAGCACCGACTCGTCCGACGGCCGCAAGCTCGTGACGAAGCTGCCATTGCTGGTTATCGACGACGAGGCGGACCACGCGTCGGTCGATACGGGCGAACAGATGTTCAACGACGACGGCACGCCGGACGAAGAACATCAGCCCAAGACCATCAACAGCCTGATCCGCCAGGTGCTGCACGCCTTCACCCGCAAGGCTTATGTCGGCTACACCGCCACCCCGTTCGCCAACATCTTTATCCACCACAAGGGCGCGACCACCAAGGAAGGCCCCGACCTCTTCCCGCGGGCCTTCGTCATCAACCTGGCCGCGCCGTCCAACTATGTGGGCCCGGCCCGCATGTTTGGCAAGATGACCAAGGAGGGGCGCGTTGGCGCGCTGCCGCTCTCGCGGAACATCGCTGACCACTACGACCCCGAGGCCGACTTGGGCTGGATGCCGCCCAAGCACAAGAAGACGCACGTCCCGACCCACAGCGGCCAAGAGATCATTCCCCCGTCGTTGCGGGAGGCGATCTGCGTGTTCGTTCTCGCCTGCGCGGTGCGGGAACTTCGCGGCCAAGGGGAACAGCACAGCTCCATGCTGATCCACGTCACGCGCTTCGTCGATGTGCAAGCCCATGTGCGCGAGCAGGTCGAAGAGGCCGTCCGCCGCATGCGGCAGAAGATCACCCGTGGCATCGATGCCGATGCGCTGCTGGATCAGTTGCTCGAGCTCTGGGAGCAGGACTTCCTTCCCATTCGGGACCGAGTCGCCGAACTTTCGCCTCCTGAAGAATGCCCACCCGCGATGCCCAGCTGGGACGAAGTCCTCAGCGCCTTGCCCGACGTGCTGGACGATATCGACGTCCGGTCGATCAACGGCACAGCCAAAGATGCGCTCGACTACGCGACCCCCGGAGCGGCTCTCAAGGTGATCGCGGTTGGGGGCGACAAACTGGCTCGGGGGTTGACGCTAGAAGGGCTGTGCGTGAGCTACTTCGTCCGCACCACGAAGATGTATGACACGCTCATGCAGATGGGCCGATGGTTCGGCTATCGCCCGGGCTACCTGGACCTGTGCCGCCTCTACACGTCGCCAGATCTGGTGAAGTGGTTCGCCCACATCGCCGACGCATCGGAGGAGCTACGGGAAGAGTTTGACTTCATGGCCGATGCCAAGCTGACGCCGGAGCAATACGGTCTCAAGGTCATGTCGCACGAGGTGCTGACCGTCACCTCCCCGTTGAAGATGCGGAACGCTCAGACGCTTTCGCTGAGCTACAGCGGTACGCGCCCTCAGACCATCCTCTTCCACCGGGACGCAGAGATCCAGAGGAATAACCTCGACGCCGCCGACGCCTTGATCGCCTCGCTCGGTGACAAATGGCTCGATGACCCGAAATACAACCGAGATGGCGACCCAGACTCTTGGCCCGGAGCGCGCCTTTGGAAGGACGTTGACGCATCCAAGGTGTTGACGTTCCTTGGCGCCTACGCGACGCATCCGAACGCCAGCAGTGCGAAGGCCGCGCTGCTCTCGGAGTACATCGTCAAGATGATCGCCACCGGGCAGCTCGGCAAGTGGAGCGTCGCCTTGCTCAGCGGTGGCCTGGGCGATGGCGAGCAACACACCTTCCCCGGTGGAAAGCCTTCGGCGACGTACTCGATTCGCAAGACTGAGGACCCGGACGAAAAGGAACTTGTCGATCCCAAGCTCTTCGCCATCGGCGTCCTCATCGACCCGAAGGATGAGGGAATCGACCTTGACGATGACGCATGGCGAGAGGCGCTGGCTCTCACCAGGGCCGCGTCCAAGCGCGAGCCGACCAATCCGCCGTCCTTCCCCAGCGGCAAAGGCATTCGAGCAGCGCGAGGAAAGCTGGGCGGCGATGCGGACCGCGGGCTGCTGCTGCTCTATCCGCTCACGCCCTACTTCTACAAGGACAAGGGCAAAACGCGCGATCGCCTCATCGTCCCCGGATGGGACAAGCCCATCATGGCCTTCGCCATCGCGTTCCCCGCCAGCGACAAAGCGATCAGCGTGGAATACGAAGTCAACTACCTCTACTGGTTGCAGGAATATGGCCCGTCCGAGTGAAGAGTTCCTGCTGGCTTGGTCGTCGCTGTGCTCCGGTGATCCCGCGCCCGGTTGGCAGGCCATCGCGCTGCCACCAGCCGGCCGCATTGACATCCAAGCAGGCCGGCGCTCGCCCGACAATGCCGAAGCAATCCTGCTTGGCTTCCCCTCCGCGCGGCTCGCGCCCGCCGAGAAGCTGCCGGAGGGCCAAGGCTTCAGCGTCGAGCGCGCAGACTCCGATGGCGCGGGCCTGCTACGGATCGCGCTGACGCGCCGGGCCGCCGGCAGCGCCGAGCTCTTCGCGGCCATGGCATGCGATGTGGTTGGCGCGCTGGACGAGGCCGCGGCAGCGGGAGCCGCTGAGCCGAAGCTGCTGCAAGTGTTTCTTGGCCGGGTTGGCGCTTGGCAGGAGTTCATGCGCAAGGGTTCGCAGTCGCTGAGCCCCGAGGCGGAGATCGGCCTAGTGGGCGAACTCACACTGCTGCGGGCGATCATCGACGAGGGCGTAACGGTGGCCTCGGCGATTGAATCGTGGGTCGGCCCGCTCGATGGCGTCCGGGACTTCGAGATTGGCACGGGAGCGTTGGAGGTCAAGGCCACCCTGTCTGCCACGGGCTTCCCAGCCAAGATCAGCTCGCTCGAGCAGCTCGACGACTCCGCACGCCAGCCCCTGTTCCTCGCCGGCGCGCGGCTGCGCCAAGGCGAGACCGGGCAGAGCCTGCCTGAGCTGGTGGAGGAGATGCGCGATGTCGCCGCGGGCGAGGCTGAGGCCGTGCGCCTGTTCAGCGAAAGGCTGATCGCCGCGGGCTACTTCGATGCCCACGCAGATCGCTACATCCGCCGATTCACGCTCGTCGACACTCGCGTCGTCGAGGTGAAAGAAGGCTTCCCCCGCCTCATGCCGGGCAACGTCCCGCTGGGCGTCACGAAGGCCACCTACGAAATCGATCTGGATAAGGCCGCGGGGCCAAGCATCCCGGCCGCCGATGCATTGAAGAAATTGGGAGCGATATGAGTTCTAGCCTACCGGATTTCCTGCGCGATACGCAGTCCGCCGTCAAATCTCAAATGCGCGAAGGCGCACTCTACGAGGAGCTGGTCTTCGCCGGCATCGTCATGGAGCACATGTCCGAGATCGGCATGACCTTCGAACCCGTCGAGTGCCATTTCGAAGGCACCGTCGGCAACGCCATCCTGCGGCTGAGCGGCTATTCCATCTCCGACGACAGCGACCAGCTTGACCTGTTCGTAAGCCTCTATGCCGGCGTCGACGAGCCCACGCCCATCCCCGACTCCGAGACCAAGGTTGCCGCCGAGCGCTGCCTGCGCTTCCTGACGCTGTGCGCCGAAGGAAAGATGGCACAGAAGCTGGATCCTTCCAGCGACGTGCGCTCGCTGGCCGAGTCCCTCCAAGGCATCTACAACGACCTGGAACAGATCCGCGTCTACGTCATCACCGACCAAGTCGCGAAGTCCAAGAGCTTCAAGACACGGGACATCGGCGGCAAAGCCGTGCGACTGGAAGTGATGGACATCGAGCGGCTGCATCGGCATACGTCCGAAGGCAAGCCGCGCGACGAACTCGTGGTCAACTTCAAAGAGGTCTCGGGCTCTCCACTTCCCTGCGTCTACGTGCCAGGAGAAAGCGACGACTATGACTACGCCATGACGGCGGTCCCCGGCGAAGCGCTGCGACTGCTCTACGAGAAGTTCGGCGCACGCCTCTTGGAGGCCAACGTCCGATCCTTCCTCAGCGTCAAGGGCAAGGGCGTCAACGCCGGCATCCAGTCAACGCTCCGCGCGGCGCCCGAACGCTTCATGGCCTACAACAACGGCATCGTCATCGTGGCCGACGAGATGGTGCTGGGCAAAACCTCTCAGGGCGAGCAAGGCATCGCTTGGCTCAAAGGCCTGCAGATCGTGAACGGCGGTCAGACCACGGCCTCGCTCTATTTCACCAAAAAGAAGTATCCCGACACCGACCTTAGCCGCGTCCGCGTACCCGCGAAGATCATCGTCATGAAGGCGCAGGACTCCACTAAGGAAGAGGCATTGGTGTCGGACATCTCGCGCTACGCTAACAGCCAGAACGCTGTCCGCCAATCTGACCTCTCGGCCAACAAGCCCTTCCATGTCGAGATCGAGAAGCTCTCGCGCTCGGTCTACTGCCCGGACGGCGTCGGCCAATGGTTTTACGAACGCGCCGCCGGCAGCTACAACACGCTGCTCTCCCGCGAAGGAAACACGCCTGCCCGCCTCAAGGCCTTGAAGGAAGCAATCCCCACCGCGCGGCGCGTCACCAAGACCGATTTGGCCAAGTACATCAACGCCTGGGACTGCAAGCCCGACATTGTGAGCATGGGCTCGCAGAAGAACTTCGACCGCTTCATGGCCGCGCTCTCGCCGGCCGATGGCCAAGAGGCGCAGCTGCCAAACGTGGCCGAATACAAAGCCATGATCGCCAAGGCCAAGCTCTACCGCGATGCCCAGAAACTGCTGCGGCCGATGTTCCAAGCCTTCCAAGCCAACGTCACGGCCTACACGATCTCCGTCCTTTCCGAGAAGCTGGGCTCGCGCATCGACCTGAACCGCATCTGGGAAAAACAGGCGGGTTCCCCGGAGCTCATGGAGCAGATCTCCACCTGGGCCAAAGAGGTCAACGACACGCTGCACGCCACCTCCGGCGGGCGCATGGTGTCCGAGTGGGCCAAGCGGCCTGAGTGCAAGGACGCGGTGATGGGTGCGAGCTACTCGGAGCCGGCCGCCGGCATCCCGGAGGTCAAGGCCGCCTGACTGGCGGACAACGGCTGCCAAGCGTATCGTGCGCCACCATGGCCGATGTCGTCAGCCCCGCCAAACGCAGCCAGATGATGTCCGGCATCAAGGGCAAGAACTCCCTGCCCGAGATGCTAGTCCGCAAGGCGCTGTTCGCGATGGGGCATCGCTTCCGGCTGCACCGGCGCGATCTACCGGGCACGCCCGACATCGCCATGCCGGGCCGCAAGATCGCAATCTTCGTGCACGGCTGCTTCTGGCACTCGCACCAGGGGTGCAAGTACGCTAAGACACCTTCGACGCGAACTGAATTCTGGATGACCAAGCTGCAAGGCAATGCAGAACGCGACCGACGCGCCGCCGACAAGCTTGTGGAAATGGGCTGGCGGGTGCTCAACGTCTGGGAATGCTCAACGCGCGATCCTGAGGCCCCTGCGGGCCTGCCTGAAGCCCTGCGGCGATGGATTGACAGCGAAGCTCAAGTCGGGGAAATCAGCGCCCAAACCCTGGTTGCGGCCCGCCAAGCCCGAGGCGAACAGCGCGCTCCTAAGCGCAATTCCTTGTCCAAATAAAGATTCTGCAAAGCAATCGCTCATCAGTCGAGCGCCCATGAATGCAATACGGGACTACTTATGCGCTCACAACCGAGTTCACGAGGCAAAAGGTCGCACCTTTTAATTCCAGCCTCCATGATTGCCCGAGCTATCCGTCTCGGGTCTTGATGGATATCGAAAAGGCTCACAGAGGCGCTTTCGAGCGCCTGCGCTCCAATCACAGCAGTCGTTAAGCAACAACTCCGGGACCGGCTGCTCGCAGCTTGGACCTGCCGCTGGCGGCTCCGCGCCGAACAACAGCTTCTGGCCGACACCGGCCGGCCTAACTGCCCGGTTTTTGAGCGGCAATCTGTGGATACAGGTTCCTGACCCTGCCTCGTTTCCACGTACACCAAGTCATGCAGCCAGCAGGCTGCGTTCCTTTGTGACAGGGGCCCGGCATCCGATAGCCGTGTGCATGCGCACGCGGTTGTAGAAGCCCTCGATCCAGTCCACGATGTCCAATCTTGCCTGCGCCCGAGTGTCATAGCTTACCTGGTAGATCCGCTCGACTTTGAGCGTCTTGAAGAAGCTCTCCATGGCCGCGTTATCCCAGCAGTTCGCCCGTCTGCTCATCGACATCGTGATGCCGAAGTCCGCCGCCAGCCGGCGGTACTCGAGACTCGCATATTGGCTTCCACGATCCGTGTGCACCAGCAATCCCGGGCTCGGCTTGCGTTGCCAATACGCTGACTTGAGGGCAGCACACACCAGCTTCGCATCGATCGAGTCTGACATCGACCAGCCTACGATCCGGCGGCTCGCCAGGTCCATCACCGCGGCAAGGTACAGCCAACCCTCGCCGGTGGCGACATACGTGATGTCGCCCACCCAGGCCTGGTTCGGCTGCCAGCCGTCGAAACGTCGATCCAAAATATTGGCTGCCACCGGCAGGCGGTGCCCTGAGTCGGTGGTGACCACGTACGCCCGGCGGTACACCGGGAACAGGCCTTGGCGCTTGAGACTCTGGCGCACCCGCTCGGCGCTCACGCACTCGCCCTGCTGGCGCAGTTGCTGCGTGATCCGGGGCCTGCCGTAGCTGCGGCGGCTGCCCTGATGGATGGCCGCCACCTTGGTGTCCAGGGCCTGGTTGGCCAGAGTCCGCGCGCTGGGCGCCCGCACGCGCCACTGGCAGTACCCCGAGCGCGATACCAATAAAACCCGGCACAACCGGCTGACGGTGTATTCGTCGCGATGGTTCTCGATCCAGGCGTACTTCATCGCGACCCCTTGGCAAAGTACGCCGTCGCTTTTCGAAGGATTTCCACATCGAGCTTCGCGTCGGCGAGTTCCCTGCGCAACCGGCTGTTCTCAGCCTCCAGTTCGCTCACGGGCCGGCGCGTTGGCACTGCCCCCGCATTCAACGCGACTTCAGGTGCGCCTGTGCCTGCTGCGGCTGAGCGCCGCTTCCAGTTGCCCAGTGTGGCCACCGGAACACCCAATCGGCGCGCCGCTTCGTGGCCTCCGACCGATTCGGCCAGCCGGGTCGCCTCGACTTTGAATTCATCCGTGTATTGCCGCTTGGGCAGTTTGGTATCTCGCATCTCGATTCTCCATACAGCTGAAGTTTCCAACTTCTTGCTGTACGTGAAATCAAGGCAGGGTCATCCTACTATTCGATGCACCACCGCTCCACGCTGGCACGAATGGCGGTGCTGACTTTCTCCGTATGCGCGTCGATGATCCCACGAAGACGTTCGATTGACTCAATCGTGACGGAATCGCGCCGGCCTTCATTCATGGCTTTGGCTGCTTGGTTGAGGTTGCGGCCAATGGCAAGCAACTGATAGTTGGACTCGCCCAGTACCTCGATTTCCTTCATTCCGAATTGTGGTTCATGCGTGAGGCCGGCCCGGATCGCATCAATGACCCACCGACGTTGTGAGCACCGCTCAAGGTTGGCCCGCTCCTGAACTGCCGCCTTCTCGGATTTGGTCATGAGGATTTCAAACCGTACCTTGGGTTCGTCATCGGGCACTTCGTCCGCCTGACGTAAGGGAGGCAGCGGTGGATTCTTGGCCGCTTTCTCTAGCTGCTGCTCAATGGCCTCTTTCAAAGCTGCACCGGGCTTTTTCCCCATAGCTTCGCAATAGTCCGACCACGGCTTCTTCAGCGCACCCAGATACAGGTTCAGATAAGGGTTCTCTTTCTCCATAACGAGCTTCCAAGGTCAATGACATAAAAGTGGAGGGGCATATAGTGCGAAGTACGCGCGTATTTTACCGGCGATTAGCCTATCCTGCATTAGTCCTCGTACCACCGTTTTCTTGGTCATGACCAAATAAATCACTACTTCACTGGGTCGGCTTCAAAATTTGGTCATGACCAAATTTCAGACGTATTTCGGCATGAGTACTTGGATGCTGTCGCCCATTTTTTACAAGACCCAGATGCACTCCGCCACCCACTTTCCGGCGTCAAAGTGAGACAATATCAAGCGCCAAAACATCATGTTATGGCGCGTTTAACCCCAAATTTGGGGCATCGACCTTCTACATAGCCCGCCACCCTGCTGGGGTAGGGCGCTCATGGTGAAAGCCTGAGCTGATGGCCGTAAGCGGCATGGCGACGTGGGAAGACACGTTGTGATAGCCCGCATGGGTGCGCCCTCGGAATGTGGGCAAGACTGCCGATAGCATTGGCAGAGTGGCTGAAATGCCCGGTGTCCCTCCCTATTCAGGAGAGGCGAACATGGTTTCTTATATTCATCTGCCCATCGTGGCGCTTTGCTCGTTCATATTGCTGGCAATATGGCGTTTGTGGATCTGCATTGATCGGCTCGGCTTCATGCGCGAGGTATCGCGCCGGGCTCCCACGATGTTCCACGGCCATTTGCTGGCTGCCGTTCTTGCCATCATGCCGTTATTGATCGCGGCGGTAGCTTGGTCAGGCATCACCCTACCGCACGAAAGCACCCCGATAAATGCCTACCTTGCGGCATCCATGTCTGCGGCATGTCTCGGCGGGTGCCTGCTCCTTCTCAAGAACACAGGGGAACGCCTCGCGCTCTCTTGGGCTGGCTCGCGTGAAGGTGCCTTACGTGTCGTCGCCATACTGCGCATCATCGACGCGGCCGAACTGGCTTATGCCCTGCAATATGTCAACGAACACGAAGCCAAAAATGGCCGGGTGATTGACACCGAAGCCGTCCGCGAGGTGAGCAAATGAAAAATCTCTTTATCGTCTTGGCCACGCTCATGGCATTGGCCGGCTGCAAAGAAGATCAACCCGTTGAAGTCGTTCAAACAGTCGATTGGTACAAAGCCCACGACGCCGAACGCATCGAAATGGTCAAAAAATGCAAGAACAGTCCGGGCGAAATTGCTGGCACTCCGAATTGCATAAACGCCAAATCGGCACATGATCAAAAAATATTCGGCAGCCAGAATTTCAATATTAAAGCCACCCCTCCCAAATTCACAAGGTAGGTGGATGCAATGGACGAACTTACATTATTCACCTTCATTGGCAAAACGATCACGAACGCCACCAATGCGTTTATGGTGCCAGCGGCTAATGAATTAATGTTCAAGCTGCAAATGGCTGTTCTTGTCGGCGTCACGCTATACATTGTGATGTCAGGCTATGCGGTTGCAACTGGCTCGATGGAATCGCCGTTTTGGACGGTCATGAAGCAATGGGCAAAAATCATGTTCATCGGCTATTTCGCCTTCACGGCTGACGGGTATCACGAACAAGTCGTGGGCACGCTGAACGGTATTGAAACGGGCCTCTCCGACGTTCTGAAAATCAGCTCTCCGGGTGCGCCTCCTTCCACCATCTATCAAACGCTTGATGAGGTCGTGAACAAGGGCGCTCAACTGGCCTCTATCGCCTTGCAGCAAGCCAGTGATGCAGGATGGAACATCGGCGCAGCGGCGTCGTGGTTCATTACTGGCATCTTCATTTCCATCGGAACCCTGATATTTGCCATCGTCGGCGGCGTGAATATCATCGTAGCGAAGTTCTCTCTTGCCGTGATGTTCGCCCTTGGGCCGTTTTTCATTGCGTGCGCTATGTTCCCGATGACTTCGCAGTTTTTCGACAGGTGGATAAGTCAGGTGATGAATTACATTTTCACAATTGTGATTCTTGCCCTCATCATGTCCTTCGGTATCGTCGCATTTAATGGCTTCATCGGCGGCGTTGATTTGACAGGCGAAGGCGTACAAAACCCGGCGGATTCAAAAGTGAAGTGCAACACCTGCCAACCAGTAAGGTCAGCAGATGCACGCCGCCCCTTCGCAGTACCGCCAGCTCCAGCCTGAAGACCGCACCACCATCGCCAGCCTGAAGCAACAGAACCACGGCGTACGTG
>JANJSZ010000274.1 GCA_024711405.1 Acidovorax sp. | reverse complement strand
CCGCGTGCGCCATAACAGCCAGGGCTCGGGCTTGAAAAGGCACTCGCCCTTGTTCATTTTCAAGAGTCGATATGAACGAGGGGGATTCCCTGGTCGAAAGCGCGGCGCAACTGTTTGCCCAATGCGTCACCCCCGCTGATCTGGAAAACGCCAAGGCGCAGTTTCTGGGCAAGTCGGGTCGCGTGACCGAGCTCATGAAGGGCATGGCGCAGCTTTCCGTCGAGGAAAAAAAATCTCGCGGCGCAGCCATCAATGTCGCCAAGCAGGCCATCGAGGCGGCCCTCACGGCGCGCCGCCAGGCGCTGGCCGATGCGGAACTGCAGGTGCAGCTCCAGGCCGAGGCGCTGGATGTGAGCCTGCCGGGCCGCCAGCGCGGGCAGGGCGGTTTGCATCCGGTATCGCTCACGCTCGAACGCATCCAGGGCATCTTCGGCTCCATGGGTTTTGACGTGGCCGAAGGCCCCGAGATCGAGACCGACTGGTTCAATTTCACTGCACTGAACACGCCCGAGGACCATCCCGCGCGGTCCATGCACGACACCTTTTATGTGGAGGGCGGTGCTCCCGGCGCGCCCAACCTGCTGCGCACGCACACCAGTCCCGTGCAGGTGCGCCATGCCGTGCAGCATGTCAAGAAGCACCGCGCGCTGCTGGACGCGGGCCAGCCGATGCCCGAGATTCGCGTCATCGTGCCGGGCCGCACCTACCGCGTGGACAGCGATGCCACGCATTCGCCCATGTTCCACCAATGCGAAGGCCTGTGGATTGGCGAGAACGTGAGCTTCAAGGACCTGAAGGTCATCTTCACGGCCTTCTGCCGCACTTTCTTTGAAAGCGATGATCTTGTATTGCGCTTTCGGCCCAGCTTCTTCCCGTTCACCGAGCCCAGCGCCGAGATCGATATCCAGTTCCAGGCAGGCCCGCTGGCCGGCCGCTGGCTGGAGGTGGCGGGCTCTGGCCAGGTGCACCCCAATGTGGTGCGCAACATGGGACTCGACCCCGAAAAGTACATCGGTTTCGCCTTCGGCATGGGGCCTGACCGCCTGACGATGCTGCGCTACGGCGTCAACGATCTGCGTTTGTTCTTTGATGGTGACATCCGTTTTCTGTCGCAGTTTCAATAACGCAAAAAAGTGAGCTGCCAGCGCCTGCATTCATTGGGTTTCAAAGCATTTTTATACTGAAATCTATTGTTAAAAAGCGCAACCAGCTATATTTTTAAGAGCTAACGCCAAAGAATCTCCTATGCAATTCCCCGAGTCCTGGTTGCGCGAATTCTGCAATCCACCGCTGACCACCCAAGAACTGGCCGACACGCTGACCATGGCCGGCCTGGAGGTCGAAGAGTTGCGCCCCGTCGCGCCGCCGTTCACCCACATTGTCGTGGGCGAAATCAAAGAGGCCGTGCAGCACCCTGACGCCGACCGCCTGCGCGTGTGCCAGGTGGACGTGGGGCAGGGCGCCTTGCTCAACATCGTGTGTGGTGCGCCCAATGCCCGCGTGGGCATCAAGGTGCCTTGCGCGCTGGTGGGCGCAGAGCTGCCACCGGGCGACGACGGCAAGCCGTTCCTGATCAAGGTCGGCAAGCTGCGCGGCGTGGAGAGCCAGGGCATGCTGTGCTCGGCGCGCGAGCTCAAGCTGTCGGAAGACCACGGCGGCCTGCTGGAGCTGGATGCTTCGGCGCCCATGGGACAGGACATCCGCGCGCACCTGAATCTGGATGACATGCTGTTCACCCTCAAGCTCACGCCCAATCTGGCGCATTGCCTGAGCGTCTATGGCATTGCGCGCGAAGTGTCGGCACTCACGGGCACGCCGTTGCAGCAACCGTCGTTCCCTGCTGTGGGCGCGAAGCTGTCCGACAAGCTGCCCGTGAAGGTGAGCGCCCCCGATCTGTGCGGCCGCTTTTCCGGTCGCATCGTGCGCAACGTCAACACGCGCGCCGCCACCCCGCAGTGGATGCTGGACCGCCTGGCCCGTTGCGGCCAGCGCGGCGTGTCGCCGCTGGTGGACATTTCCAACTATGTGATGTTCGAGCTGGGCCGCCCCTCGCATATTTTTGACCTGGACAAGATCCATGGCGGCCTTCAAGTCCGCTGGGGCAAGCCGGGCGAGCAGCTCAAGCTGCTCAATGGCAACACCATCACGGTGGACGAGAAGGTGGGCGTGATCGCCGATGACCGCCAGGTCGAATCGCTGGCTGGCATCATGGGTGGCGACGCCACGGCGGTGTCCGACGACACCCGGCACATCTACATCGAGGCCGCCTTCTGGTGGCCCAAGGCCGTGGCAGGGCGCTCGCGCCGCTTCAACTTCTCGACCGATGCGGGCCACCGCTTCGAGCGCGGCGTGGACCCGAGCCTGACGGTGGAGCACATCGAACGCATCACGCAGCTGGTCATCGACATCTGCGGCACGCCCGACACCCTGTGCGGCCCGATGGACGACCAGGCGGTGAACCTGCCCGTGCTTCCGCCCGTCACGCTGCGCGTGGCGCGTGCTGCCAAGGTCATCGGCATGCCGCTCACGCAGGTGCAGTGCGCCGATGCATTGCAGCGCCTGGGGCTGCCCGTGGTGCAGGGCGACGGCACACTCACCGTCACGCCGCCATCGTTCCGTTTCGACATCACGATCGAGGAAGACCTGATCGAGGAAGTGGCGCGCATGGTGGGCTACAACCACCTGCCGACCACACCGCCGCTGGCGCCCATCACTCCCAAGCTTTCACCCGAGGCCACGCGCAGCCCGTTTGCGGTGCGCCGCGCCCTGGCGGGGCTGGGTTATCAGGAAACGATCAACTTCAGCTTTGTGGAAGAGTGCTGGGAGCTGGAGCTGGCTGGCAATGCGCAACCCATCAGGCTGCTCAACCCGATTGCAAGCCACATGAGCGTCATGCGTTCCAGTTTGCTGGGTTCTTTGCTACAGGTTTTGAAGTTCAATCTGGACCGCAAGGCCGAGCGCGTGCGCGTGTTTGAGCTGGGCCGGGTGTTCCTGCGCGACGCCGGCGTGCGCAACACGGACACCACGGTGGAAGGCTTCCATCAACCCATGCGCGTGTCCGGCCTGGCCTATGGCCCGAACGATGCATTGCAATGGGGCCGCAAGGAACAGGCCATCGACTTCTTTGATGTGAAGGGCGATGTGGAGGCCTTGCTGGCGCCGCTGCGCGCCACCTTCGAGCCGGGCAGCCACCCCGCCATGCACCCCGGGCGGTGCGCCCGCGTGCTGGTGAACGGGCGCCCCATCGGCTTCGTGGGCGAGCTGCATCCGCGGTGGCGCCAGTCGTGGGATCTGCCCCAGGCGCCGGTGATGTTCGAGCTGGAGCTGGATGCCGTGCTGCAGCGCGTGGTGCCCCAGTTCAAGCCCGTGGCCAAGCACCAGGCGGTCGAGCGCGATCTGGCCGTGGTGGTGGCCGAGCGGGTGACGCATGCGCAGGTGATGGATGCCATCACGGCGGCCATCCCCGGCGGCATGTTGCGCTCTGCCGTGCTGTTTGACGTGTACCGTCCCAAGCCTTTGCGCGCCGGTGAAACTGCGCCCGCAGGCGGCCTGGCTGCCGGCGAAAAAAGCCTGGCGGTGCGCCTCACGCTGGGACGCGACGAGGCCACGCTGACCGAAGCCGAGATCGAGGCTGCGGTGCAAGCGGTGGTGGCCCGCTGGGTGGCCGACACCGGTGGACGGTTGCGTGTTTGATCTGGAACGGGAGCACCTGCGTGATTGAATTTGCGGTAGACAGTATCGAAACCCCTGCGCTGACCAAGGCGCAGCTGGCCGATCTCCTGTTCGATCAGATCGGGCTGAACAAGCGCGAGTCCAAGGACATGATCGACGCTTTCTTCGACCTCATCGCCCAGCGCCTGGTGGATGGCAAGGACGTCAAACTCTCGGGTTTTGGAAATTTCCAGATCCGGACCAAGGCGCCACGGCCGGGGCGCAACCCGCGCACGGGTGAGGCCATCCCCATCCAGGCACGCCGGGTGGTGACTTTCCATGCCAGCAGCAAGCTCAAGGAGCAGATCCAGTCGGCTGCTTCGGTGGCCGGGTGAAGCGTGAACAGCTTGACTCCATGGTTGTTTCATTCTGGCGTTCGCAGCCTGTCTGCAGTACGCTAGCCAGCTTTCCGTCCGAACCAGCACCTATGGGCACCCCGCTTCCTTCGATTCCCGCCAAGCGGTACTTCACGATTGGTGAGGTGGCAGAGCTGTGCGGCGTCAAGCCACATGTCTTGCGCTATTGGGAGCAGGAATTCACCCAGCTGCGGCCCATGAAGCGCCGCGGCAACCGCCGGTATTACCAGCACCACGAGGTGCTCATGATCCGGCGCATCCGTGATCTGCTGTATGACCAGGGCTTCACCATCAGCGGGGCCCGCAATCGCTTGCAGGAACCGGCATCTTCTGCGCACGATGACGCACCACCGCAGGTGCCGGAATCGGTGCACGGTGTCGTGACCGACGACGCCATGGAAGGCCTGTGCGCCGATTCCGCCAGCGTCTGGCTCGACAGCCATGGGGTGCGCCAGGAATTATTTGAAATTCGTGCACTGCTTTCCCGGGACTGATGAATTATCTGTATATAATCTAAGTCTTGTCGGCGTGTAGCGCAGCCTGGTAGCGCACTTGCATGGGGTGCAAGGGGTCGCGAGTTCGAATCACGCCACGCCGACCATTGACAGCAAAAGCCCAGAGCCGAAAGGTTCTGGGCTTTTTTGCTGTGCGCAGGCGCGGGGCCCGCGGGTCTTGGCTTGTTCTTATCCTTCCCTACCGGAAATCCCATGATCAGTGGACTCGTTGCAGGCAAGCTTTTTGGTTCGGTAGAACTGCGCACCGACAAGGCGGGCAAGCCCTTTGCCGTGGCCAAGGTGCTGGCCACCAGCGGTGATGGTGAAACGCTGATCGTGAATGTGATCGGCTTCGAGCCTGCCTTGTGCGCTGCCTTGCAGGCGCTGGGTGAGGGCGAGCCCGTTGCCCTGGCCGGCGGCCTTACGCCCCGGGTATGGACAGACAAGCAGGGCAACACCCGGCCCGCGCTGGACATGGTGGCACACCGTGTGCTGACGGCTTGCGACGCAGGCGACGGCCGCAGGGCGTGATCGCCTGGAGGCGGCGGGGGAATCGACCGCCACCCCTCAGGCCATGGGCCGTCACTCAGGCCGAAAGGGCTTGCAGCAACTCGGTCTCGATCTCGATCTGCCGGGCGTTGCTTTGCAGTTCCGGGCCCTGGATCAGGAAGGTGTCCTCGACACGTTCGCCCAGCGTGCTCACCTTGGCCAGCTGCACGCTCAACTCGTGGCGGGCCAGGATGCGAGCCACCAGGTAGAGCAAGCCGGCGCGATCGCTCGCCGAGATGGCCAGCAGCCAGCGCTGTGCTTTTTCGTCCGGGCGCAGCGTGACGCGGGGCGCCACCGGAAAGCTCTTGACACGGCGTGACACGCGCCGGGCGGCGGGATCGGGCAGCGGTCCCCCGGTTTCGATGGCGCGCACCAGATCGTTTTCAACCATGTGCGTGAGTTCGCGGTAATGGCCGGGCTGGTTGGAGGCAACGACCTGGAAGGTGTCGAGTGCGTGGCCATTGTTGGCCGTGTGCACGCGCGCATCCAGGATGCTGAATCCCGCACGATCGAAGTAGCCGCAGATGCGGGCAAAAAGGTCTGCCCGGTCGGGGGCGTACACCATTACCTGCAACCCTTCGCCCGCGAGCGACTGGCGTGCGCGCACCACCGGGTGGGCTGCGCACACATGGCGAGACAGGTGGCGGGTGTGCCAGGCGATGTCGGCGGCCTCGTGGCGCATGAAGTAGCTGACATCCAGCGTGGCCCACAGCGCTTTGTGGGCCTCGAAGGGCAGGGCGTTGAGTGCCAGCAGCACCAGCGCTTCGCGCTTGCGGGCCTCGATTTCGGCCGCCGCGTCGGGTGCGCGCCCGCCCAGGGTGCGCAAGGTGGCGCGGTACAGATCTTCGAGCAGTTTGCCTTTCCAGGCGTTCCAGACCTTGGGGCTGGTGCCGCGGATGTCGGCCACCGTGAGCAGGTACATGGCCGTGAGCTTGCGCTCGTCACCCACGCGCTGCGCAAAGGCGGCGATCACGTCGGGGTCGCTCAGGTCCTGTTTTTGCGCCACGGTGCTCATGGTGAGGTGCTCGCGCACCAGGAACTCGATGAGCCGGGCGTCTTCCCGGGCCACACCATGCTGGCGGCAAAAGCGGCGCACTTCCGTGGCGCCTATCAGCGAATGGTCGCCACCGCGGCCCTT
>JANJSZ010000269.1 GCA_024711405.1 Acidovorax sp. | reverse complement strand
GCGGGAGGGGATGCAAGGCGCGGTGCGCAGCCAATAGCTTGGCTATTGGCAAGCGCCGCAACGCCGCAGACCGCCCGCAAAGACCACTGCCCCAAGGGTTGGAGCGAAATCGGGCGATTGGACGCCCCGGCTGCTGGCATGGGCACCAGCCCATGCGGCGCATCCGAAGCATCCACTCCTCCCGATTGCGCTCCAACGCGATCCCCTGCGAGATCGTAAACAGGCTCTCAAGGCACCAGTGCCTCGGCCGCAGCGTGGGTCAGGGCTGCCGTCAGGGCGTCAAGCAATTCCGACTCCAGGTTCCAGCAATGCCAGTACAGCTGGATGGGCAAGGCGCACCCCGGAGCCAGCTCCACCATCGAGCCGTCTGCCAAGGCATCCCGTGCCAGCAACTCTGGCACCACGCCCACCGCCCAGCCTGCGGCCACCGCCCGCATCTGGCCCTCCGCGCTGGGCACGAAAAGGTGGTTGAGCGCCACCCGCTTGAGCCCGAATGCGCGCGCCACGAACTCCGAGGCCATGTCGTCCTTGCGGTTGAACGACAGAAACGACACCTCACGAAAATTGTGCGGCGTCAGCCCTTGCGGCAAGTACTTCCGGGCAAACGCCGCCGAAGCCACCGCCACATAGGGCATGGCCCCGAGCGGCACCATCTTGCAGCCGCGCAGCGCCTGCTTGAGCGTGGTGACACAGCCCAGCACCTGGCCGGAGCGCAACCATTCCTGGGTGAAATCTTGGTCGTCCACGATGATTTCCAGCGGCAGGCGCTGGCGCACCAGATCATGCAGCGCGCCCATCGCCCAGGTGGCAATGCTGTCGGCGTTGATAGCAATCGAAATGCGCTCATCCTCGCGCGTGCCACCGGGCGCACTGGGGGCGAGCTCCTGCAGATCGCGCTCCAGATCGGCCCGCAGCAGGCGCATCTGCTTGGTGTGCTTGAGCAGCAGCTGCCCCGCCGAGGTCGGCCGCAGCGGCCGGCTGCGCACGATGAGCACTGAGCCCACCTGCGCCTCCAGCGCGCGCAGGCGCTGCGAAACCGCCGACTGTGTCACGTTCAGCCGCTGGGCGGCACGCTCGAAACCGCCCTCTTCCACGATGGCGGCAAGGCATTCCAGGGCGGCGGGATCGTAGGTACTCATGGTCTTCAACTCGCGCAAAAATGGGCCACTCCGCAGCGCACTTTATTAGATGCGCTGATGTTTTTGGAGTAAGTTTAATTTTGCTTTTAGAGCAACGCAATGTCGCGCACACTGCGCCCCATGAAAACCATCGTTCTTGGCGCCGGCATCATCGGCATCAGCACCGCCTGGCATCTGCTGGAGCGCGGACATGAAGTGACCGTGGTCGATCGCCAGCCCGACGCCGCGCTGGAAACCAGCTTCGCCAATGCGGCGCAGATCTCGGTGAGCTACTGCGAGCCCTGGGCCAACCGTGCAGCACCATGGAAGGCGCTCAAGTGGATGTTCGACAAGGAGGCACCCCTGCTGTTTCGGCCCCAGCTCGACTGGGAACAGTGGCGCTGGTGCTTGAAGTTTCTCGCCCAGTGCAACGACCGCGCTTTTGAACGCAATGTGCAGCAGATCGTGGCCCTGGGCGCCTACAGCCATGCGGCGCTGAAGGACGTGGTGCGCGGCACCGGCATCGAGTACCACCGGCTCGAACGCGGCATTGCGCATTTCTATTCCGACCAGAAATCCTTGGACGAAGCAGGCCACGCCGTCGAGGTGATGCGCCAGTTCGGTGTGCAGCGCCGCCTGGTCAGCCGCAACGAGCTGCTGCAGATCGAGCCGGCCTTCCAGGCCTACGGCGACCGCATCACCGGTGGCACCTACACCAGCACCGACGAAAGCGGCGACGCGCGCATGTTCACGCAGCAACTGGCCCGCCGCTGCGCCGAGCGCGGCGCCAAGTTCTTGTATGGCCACGATGTGCTGCGACTGAACAAGATTGGCAATGCCATTGATTCAGTAGCTGTCATCGATCGCCAATCGGGCATTGGCGGCAAGAAAGATTATCTGTTGAAGGGCGACGCCATCGTGGTGGCCTGCGGCTCCTACAGTGCGCCGCTGCTGCGCACCGTGGGTGTGGATCTGCCGATCTACCCCGGCAAGGGCTACAGCGCCACCTTCCCGCTGCTGCGGCCCGAGGGCGCACCCATGGTCTCGACCATCGACGACGGCAAGAAGCTCGCCATGAGCCGCCTGGGCGATGTGCTGCGCGTGGCCGGCACCATTGAGCTGGGCGGGTTCGACCTGTCGCTCGACAGCCCCGTGGCCCGGGCGCGCTGCCACATGCTGTCGCGCCGCATCGAGGAGATCCTGCCCGGCGTGTGCGACACCCGCACACCCGAGCAGGGCGGGAACCCGCAGTACTGGACCGGCCTGCGCCCGGCCACCCCCACCAACATCCCGTTCATCGGCCGCACGCGCCTGGGCAAGCTGTGGGTGAATGCCGGCCATGGCACCCTGGGCTGGACGCATGGCGCGGGCTCGGGCAAGGCCCTGGCAGAACTGATCAGCGGCGCACAGCCCGCCATGGACTTCGGCTTTCTGGGCACCGAAGCCGCGGCGCCCCGGCGCGCCGCCGTCGCTGCCTGAAAGCCCTCAGTTCAGTGCAGCCGGCGCTGCTCGGCCAGAAAGTCGAGCAGCGCAGCATCGAATCCGTCGGGGTCTTCGAGCTGCGGCCAGTGGCCGACATGCGCCAGGCGCTGGTGGCGCGCATCGGGCAGCACATGGGCCAGGGCCTGCAGCGCGGCGGGCGGCGTGCAGGGGTCCATGGCGCCACCCAGCAGCAAGGTGGGCATGCCCAGGCGCATGAAGGCCGTGGCATCGCGTTCAAATACGGCCAGCAGCTGCAGCGCCCGCCGGTAGGTCGCCGGGTACACCTGCGACAGCGCATGGCCCGCCAGCCGCACGCCCTCGGGCAAGGCCCCGCTGCCGATGAACCGGGGCACGAGGGCCTGGGCCAGCCGCTCCATCGACTGGCCGCCGTCCACCGCCTCCAGGGCCTGCAGGCGGGGGCTCACCCATTGGCGCACGGCCTCGGCATCCAGGCCGGGGCCACCCGCACACAGCACCAGCCGCCGCACCAGCGCGGGCTGGCGCAAGGCCACCTCGGCCGCCACCATGGCACCCAGCCCATGGCCCACCAGCGTGACCGGCCCGCACTGCAGCGCCGCCACCAGCGCCAGGCAACCTTGCGCCAGGCCCTTGAAGGTGTACGGCTCAATGGGTGCGCTGTGGCCATAACCCGGCATGTCCCACGCCACGGCCCGGTAGCCGGCGGTGGCCAGCCGCTCCACCTGGGGCGCAAACGTGAGGTGGCCGCCATCGGCATCGTGCAGCATGAGCACGGTGGGGCCTGCGCCCAGGGTGATGTAAGTGGGTAAGCGTGCCATGCGGTGTTCCGAAAAAGAGCCCCACGCCTGCGCGGCCGGGGGCGCCACACCATAATAGTCCTCCCCATCCCCACGGCCCCGCGCCCCCGTTTTTGTGAACAGTTCCCCGCAACCACCCGCCCTGGCCCGCCCGCCGAGTTTTTCTGCGCGCGAGTTTCGCGATGCGCTGGGCATGTTCGCGACCGGGGTGACCATCGTGACGGCCCGCAATGCAGCGGGCGAGTTCATCGGCCTGACCGCCAATTCGTTCAATTCGGTGTCGCTGGAGCCGCCCCTGGTGCTGTGGAGCCTGTCACGCGCCGCCGCCTCGATGCCGGCCTTTGCCCACGGCTCCCACTACGCCGTCAATGTGCTGGCAGCCGGCCAGAGAGCCCTGGCCGAGCGCTTTGCCGCCCGCGGGATCGACCGTTTTGCCGGTGTGGAGCACCACCCGGGCATCAGCGGCGCGCCTTTGCTGGCGGGCGTCGTGGCCACGTTCGAGTGCTTCAACCGCAGCCGCTACGACGAAGGCGACCATGTGATTTTTGTCGGCGAGGTCGAGCGCTGCCAGCACCAGGAAGGCCTGTCGCCCCTGCTCTACCACGGTGGACGCTTCTACACCGAGCATCCCCTCTAGCGGCGCAGCCCATGGACCGGACACTGCAACTGCACAGCGTGAATGTGGGCACGGCCCAGCCCGTGCGCATCGGCGAGCGCCGCATTCTCACCGCCATCGGAAAATCCGCCACACCCGGCCCTGTCGCCGTGGGCCCGCTGGGCCTGGCCGGTGACGAGCAGGCCGACCTGAGCGTGCACGGTGGCCTCGACAAGGCCGTGTATGCCTACCCGGCGGTGCACTACGCCTTCTGGCAGACCCAGCGGCGCGAGCGGGGCATCAGCCCGCTGGACGGAACATTGCCGCCGGGCTTTCTGGGCGAGAACCTCACGGTGGACGGCCTGCTGGAGCACGAGGTGTTCGTGGGCGACCGCCTGCACTTTCCCGATTGCGTGCTGCGCGTGACGGCGCCGCGCGAGCCCTGCTACAAGTTCGACGCGGTGATGGGGTTCGCCCAGGCGGGCCGGGCCATGGCGTTGGCGGGCTGCTGCGGCTACTACCTGGCGGTGGAGCAGGCGGGCACGCTGGCGGCAGGCCAGCAAGCCGTTCTGGAGCCGGGCCAACGCGGCCTGAGCATCACGCAGGCGTTCGCCGGAAAGTTCGCGAAGCATTTGCGCTGAGGCGCGCAGCGCCTCCTGGTGCCAGATGCTGCTGCGCCGATTGGCGCATGTCTTGGTTGACAAAGTCCACCATCGTCGTCAGGTGTACCTACAGGGGATGGCCTTTGGGGTGGCCGCCCGTTTCATCCGGCAGGTCACGGTTTTCTGGGTTTTGCGGGCTGGCTTTCACCCTGCGCCGGTGGGAGTTCAGTCGTTCGTCTGGCAGAACTTTCCTTGGATCTTGCCGCGCCGATCTGGGCAGCTTTCACTGGAAAAAGTATCGGCTCTATTTGCTTGAGCAACCTGTCCACAAAATCAGCATCTAGGGGTGCGTGCGCAAAAAGCACACGGTACCAAAGGGGCCCAAACAACAGATCCAGGACCAGATCATGGTCCAGATTGTTCGGGATCTGCTTGGTCTCGACCGCTCGTTGGAGCAGGGCGAGACCCGCTTGGCGTCTCGGCCCAACGACTCTTTCTCGCAACAGTTCCGCGGTGACCGTGTCGTACTGGCCCTCCGCCATCAGCGAGCACAAGATTCGCCGCCAGAGTGGGTCCTTCAATCGTTCAACGGTGGCCAACAGGTAGCGCTTGAACTCCGCTCGAAGCGAACGGGCGTCCTGCCTGACCCCTTCGGAGAAGCCCTCCATATAGAGATCGACCAGCAAGGCGCCCTTGGTGGGCCAGCGCCGGTAGATCGACGCCTTGGACACGCCAGCCGCACCTGCCACCTGCTCTATGGAAAAGCGGGTTTCCCCCTCTCTCCTCAAGAGCGCTCGTGCGGCCTCCAGGATCGCCCCGTGGGTCTGTTGGTTACGCGGGCGACCGCGGGTGGCTTCCGATGCCTGCGGGGCGGTGTTGGCAGATGTAGTCATGGATCATGATTCTCACAGATTTGACATACGATACGAACCGTTTTATATTTATAAAAAAGAAACGGTCCGTTCCGTATATAGGAGACAACAGTGAAGATTCACATCTGGCGCCCTACAGCGCGCGCGCGTATCAGCACCGACCCGGGCCAGCTCCGCGTCGGCCGACCACGATGTCCGGCATCGCCTTCTGACCTCGTCTTGGTTTCCCTCTTTGCTGCCACAGGGTCACCGCCGCAAACAACGGCAACCCATGGCAATACGTGCAAGACCTTTCAATCTCACTGACGCACAGGAGTTCTTATGAAAACAGAAGACAGCAGCAACCGGCGCAGCGCGCTCAAAAGCATCGGAGCGCTTGGTGCTTCCGCTGCGCTGATGACGCTGAGCGTCAAGGATGTATTGGGACAGACAACGATCCCCATTGCTTTGACAACCGGCCTGAAACTGGCGAACTACGGTCCGATCTACGTTGCTGCGCGCAATGGGCTGTTTGCAAAGCAAGGACTTGCGGTCACGGTCAATGTTGGCGGCACGGTCGTTGAACCCGTGTCGATCGCACTGTCTGGTCGTGCTCCGTTGGCCGTGACTGGCACCGGGATGGCTGTGAATTCCACCCTGGAGGGCGGCCAGATGAAAGTGGTCGCCAAGATGTGTGGTGCATTGGGTATGTGGGTGATCACTCGACCGGGCACTACGTTCACATCCCTCGCCGACTTCAAAGGCAAAAAAGTGGCCAGCCTGCGGTACCCCTCCAACACGGTCACTTCGCCCACGTTTGCGATGAAGAAATTCGCAGGAATAGACCCCAAGTCCTCAGGCGTCGAGTTCGTTGAGGGACCCCCAGGATCGATCGTCGGCGCGGTCCGCGACAAGCGCGCAGATGTAGGTGTGGTTTTCGAATGGGACGCAAGTATCGCTGCGCAGCAAGGCTTGGAGGTCGCCTATGGCTTCGCGGACCAGATGGGGCCAATCCTGTTGACCTCCGTGATGGTGAAAAACGACTACTTGGTCTCGAATCCAGACCTGATTCAGCGATTTTGCAACGCCATTGCAGCGTCCATGAAACTCATTCGCGAAAACAACCCGGTTTACGTCAGCGCCATGGGCGCTGAATTCAGCAACCTTGATCGATCGGTTGTTGCAGCAGGGTGTGCCCGCCTTCTGGCCACGAAGGGTTTTGTGCCAACCAATCCTATTATTTCGAAGGCCGAATGGGATGCCAGCGTCGAGCACGACTCCTTGGCCGGAACCATCCGCAAGGCACTGACTTTTGAGGAGATGGTTGACAACCGATTTGCGCAAAAGGCCACGGAGGCCTTTGGTGCCGGAGCTTGACCATGGCCACTACCTCCATCGCAGCAAGCCAATCCGATCGCTCCAGCAGCGCTACCGCCATGAGCTCAACACTTCGAATTACTTTCTATCAAGCCACACTGGTGCTGGGCATGCTTTTGGCATGGGAGTTGCTGGTGCGATCCGGCGTTGCGCCTGTGTACCTGTATGGGCAACCCTCGGGCATCCTGGAGAAAGGCCTGGTCCTGATCCGAGAAGGCGACCTCTTTGTCCATATGGGTGCAACCGCATTCGAGGCAATCATAGGGTTTGCGATCGGTACCACACTGGGCAGCGCCGCGGGTCTCATGCTGTGGCTGTCTGACACGGTTGCACGCGTCTTGCGCCCCATCATCGTCGCCATCAATGGTGTGCCCAAAATCGCACTGGCGCCACTGGTGATTGTTTGGTTTGGCGTGGATATGGGAGCCAAGGTCGCAATCGCCGCCAGCTTGACCTTCATCGTTGCACTGATATCGGTCTATCAAGGCACGCAAGAGGTGGATCAGGATCTCGTCAAGCTGATGCGTTCGCTTGGCGCTCGCCGGTTGACCATCTGGCGCAAGGTCATCGTTCCAGGTTCAACTCCATGGATTTTGGCCACGATGCGATTGAACATTGGCTTTGCCATGATTGGCGCGGTCGTGGGGGAATACATCTCCGCCAAAAAGGGCTTGGGCTACTTCATCTACAACGCGGGCGCACTGTACGACCTCAACGCGGTATTCGTCGGGATTTTCTGTCTCATGGTCCTGGCACTGGTGCTGGACATTGTTCTGCTCAAAGTCGAAGCGAGGTTCAAATGGTGAAAAAAAATAGCGATGCCGTGCTGGAAGCTCGCAATGTATCGATGACGTTCAACGCGGGTTCAGAGCGCGAAGTGGTGGTGTTCCGAGGCGTGAACTTCGCGCTTCACGAAGGCGAAATTCTTGCGATCGTTGGCCCCTCTGGCTGTGGAAAATCCACACTGTTCAACATCATCGCGGGTCTGCTGGAGCCAACCTCGGGGGCCGTCTACGTTGATGGGGAGCGCATCGACGGTGCACGTGGGCACGTGGGCTACATGCTGCAAAAGGACTTGCTGCTGCCTTGGCGAAGTGTTCTGGACAACGTCACACTCGGACTGGAAGTCCAGGGGGTCGAAACTGGCATGGCGAGAGAACGCGCAGCAGGTCTCATCAAGAGCTATGGCCTGGCAGGCTTTGAGGCGGCTCGACCCAGCTCCTTGTCCGGGGGCATGCGTCAGCGCGTCGCTTTCATGAGAACGCTCGCGCTGGACCCCAAGGCAATCTTGCTGGACGAACCATTTTCTGCTCTGGATTTCCAGACCCGGCTGGTGCTGCAAGGCGATGTCAGACGCATCATTCGTGACAGAAACAAGGCAGCCATTCTCGTGACACACGACATTGGCGAGGCAGTTGCCATGGCCGATCGTGTTCTGGTGCTATCTCACCGACCCAGCACCGTCAAGGCCATCTACGACATCGATCTCGGAGTATCCGAGGACGATCCAATTGCATTGCGGCGTTCTACCCGCTTCAACGACCACTTTGATGCAATCTGGAACGACCTCGACATACAAGCTTCCTCAACCGCCTGATGCTGGCACGGCCCGCCATGCTTCGCTGTGAAGCAGGTGGGCCAGTCAAATAAAAGTGAGTTCGCAGATGCATACGATTGCTGAGAAGCCCAGCCGGGCTGCAATGTTGAATGACCGCGCGAGGATCAGTCCCGCTCCCCGCAACTCCTACGAAGCGCTTGTGCAGTGCGCTCATAGGTGGCCTGATCAAGATGGTGTCGTTTTCCCCCTCGCCAACAAGCGATTGAGCTTCAGCCAGTGGCTGGATCAAGCGGAGCGGCTGGCACAGGCGCTGCGCCGCATGGGAATTGGTGAAGGTGATACCGTCGCGCTGTGGGCAGAGAACCGGGTCGAATGGGCGGTGACTCAGGCAGCACTTGCGGGAATCGGTGCTGTCCTCGTGCCGATCAACACGCATTTTCGAGAAAAAGACCTGTGTTTTGTGTTGAACCACAGCCAAGCCAAGGCAATCCTGTTCTCACAGCGCTTTCGATCCAGCAACTACCTGAACATGATTGTCAGCCAGCGACCGGAAGCGCCGGCACTGAAACACGTTATCTGTTTTGATCCGGTAGAGTGCCCGGACGTCTTGGCCTATGACCAACTGATCGAAGACTGCGGTGATGCTTTTGTTCCAACCCAGGCATCGGCGGCCGCCATGGGCAGTGTGCAGTACACCTCCGGGACAACGGGGCAGCCCAAAGGGGCTGCGTTGTCTTTTGGTGGAATGATGCTCAACGCTGCCGCAAGCGCTCGTCGGCTGAAGCTCACCCACGAGGACCGTTGGACATCGATCATTCCGCTGTTTCACTGCGCGGGATGCATCATGAACCTGATGGGCTGCCTGACCCAAGGCGCAACTTATGTGGGTGTGCCTGCGTTCGACGCACAGGATATGTTCCGCATTATTGAAAGCGAGCGCTGCACTCTGCTCACCGGCGTACCCACCTCGTATCTGAGCATGCTGCAGCACCCAGAACGGCCAAGTTACAACCTCAGTTCGCTGCGTGCAGGTACCTGTGGGGGCTCTGATTGCGACCCGGGCGTGCTCGCACGATGCGCGGCCGATTTCCCGATACCCGGTTTGGTGCAGGTCTATGGTCAGACAGAGGCCAGTACCCTGATTGCCCTTGACGAGCCGGACAGTCCTTTTCGATGGGAAACCAGTGGCTTGCCATTGGAGGGCATGGAACTGCGGATTGCGCACCCCGAAACACGTGCCTGCGTGGCTCCGATGGAGTTGGGACAAATCGAAGTGAGGGGACCGATGGTGATGATGGAATACCTTCACCAGCCGGAGGCCACCAGCAAAACCATTGACGATCAAGGATGGATGCAAACAGGCGATCTGGGCTACCTGCGCACGGACGGACGTGTCGTGGTGGCTGGAGGCCGGTTGCGAGACATGATCATCCGTGGAGGCGAGAATATTTACCCAGTGGAGGTCGAGAACCTGTTGCGAGAACATCCGGCCGTGGCAGAGGTTGCCGTCTTTGGTTTGCCCGATACGTACTATGGCGAGACGGTAGCGGCAGCCATCAGTTTGCGCGCGCCCGCAATGACCGCCGATCTGAAGGCATTCTTGGCCGGAAAAGTAGCCGCATTCAAGCACCCGATCCGATACTTTCAGGTCACCGAATGGCCCATGACCTCCAGCGGGAAGATCAAGAAGCGCGATCTGCAGGCTGCTGCTCTGGCCAGCCAACTGGACGCACTCGCATGAGGTCGCCGGCATCCGGATGCAGTGCCATACACTGCGCCGTTCCGGGACCAGACTCGACCGCTGCGGCTATCGGCAATACCGACGTGATGGTCGTTTCGTCACCCTATCTCATTGGATTGCTGGAGGAGGTCAGCCACCGCGCAATCAGAGATTTTTACGAACCTGGTGAAGCCTCGGTCGGTACCCGCATCGATGTGTCCCATGTGGCACCCGCCTTTCCGGGGCGGGAAGTAGTCGCACATGCCAAACTGGAAACCGTGGAGGGAAGGCGGCTCCGGTTTTCAGTGTATGCCCATCAGGATGGACGATCCATCATGCACGGCGTTCATGAACGGGCCGTTGTTCGGTTGGAGAATTTTCTTGCCACCGATCCGGGCGCTCCCCCCAAACATGCGAGCCCAGGGTCCATCGAATTCTTTTTCGACTACCACAGCCCGTGGTGCTATTTCGCAGCCTTGCGCCTGGGAGCCGTTGCAGCCCGTTTGGGGCGGGAAATAGTTTGGAAGCCCATGCATCTGGCACGCTTGATCGAGCGGATTGACGGACGCCGCCCCCTGGAAGCTAACGCAGCTTTTGTTCACTGGTTCAAATCCGATATGCAAGACTGGGCGGAGGCGTTGGGTGTCGAACTTCGCTACCATCCCGATTTTCCGCTGCGGCCCGTACGAGCATTGCGTGCCACGGTCTATGCCGCACAGCAGGGACAGGCTGAAGGTTTCGTACTCGGCGTCATGCGTGCCTACTGGAGCGAATCCAAAGACATCAGCGATGCACACCAACTCGCTGATATTGGCGCTGCCGTTGGGCTCGACGGAAGCGCGGTGCTTGCGTCAATTGACGATCCGACTTGCAAAAGCGCGATCGAGGCAAATACACAGGAGGCACAAGACAGGGGCGTCTTCGGTGCGCCCAGTTTTTTCTGTGAGGGCAAGCTGTTCTGGGGCAACGATCGCTTGGGTCAGTTGGAGGAATATGCACAGCGGTCTCGGCATGACCATCCTCCAGGCGGTTGACGGTCTGGCTGGACAAGCCCAGGTGATCGGCCAGCATTTGCCCGGTCCATCGGCAGACTGCTGAAATACTCCCGGATGGCCCTCCCTTTCAAGGTCTTGCTCGGCGCACCGTGAGCACGCGTGCGGTCGAGACATGAGAACGTGCGATGCTGCCGTCGATGTAACCCTTTGGCTTGATCAGCGTAGGCGCAGTAGATGACGGGCCAACGCGACCTGAGCGATCACGCAGGTGATCGCCGAAAAGTTCGCGAAGCATTCGCGGTGAAGCGCGTAGCGCTCCTCTGTCGATGGCTTCCGGCGCACGCTCCATGCACCTTGGAAGCCGGTTTGATCAAAATTCAGCGCCCAAACTCGGGCAGCTCGATCTTCACTTCGAGAACTTCCAGGTTGTCCTGGCGTTCCAGGTGCACCCTGAGGTCGTCGGGGCTGATCTTCACGTATTTCGAGATCACCGCCACCAGTTCGCGCTGCAGCGCGGGCAGGTAGTCGGGCTCGGCGGCATTGCGGCCGCTGCGCTCGTGCGCCAGGATGATCTGCAGGCGCTCTTTGGCGACGCTGGCGGTTTTCTTCTTTTCGCCAAGCAGGAAAGAGAGGAAAGAAGCCATGGCTTATTTGCTCCCGAACAGGCGTTTGAAGAAGCCAGGCTTTTCCGCCTCGATGAAGCGCAGCGGCTTGTCGGTGACACCCAGGAAGCGGTCGATCACGTCCTTGTAGGCCTCGGACACATCGGTGCCCTGCGCATGGATGGCGGGCGTGCCCTGGTTGGACGACTGCAGCACCACTTCGGACTCGGGGATCACGCCGATGAGCTTGATGCGCAGGATGTCCTGGATGTCCTCCAGGCTCAGCATCTGGCCGTCTTCGACCCGGCTGGGGTTGTAGCGCGTGATGAGCAGGTGCTCCTTGATGGGCTCGCCGCCTTCGATGGCACGCTTGGTCTTGCTGCCCAGCATCCCGAGGATGCGGTCGGAGTCGCGCACCGAAGACACCTCGGGGTTGGTCACCAGCAGCGCCTCGTCGGCAAAGTGCATGGCCATCAGCGCGCCGCTTTCGATGCCGGCGGGCGAGTCGCAGATGATGTATTCAAAGCCCATGCCGGCCAGATCGGTCAGGATCTTGCCGACGCCCTCTTGCGTGAGCGCCTCCTTGTCGCGCGTCTGGCTGGCAGCCAGCACGAACAGGTTTTCGCACTGCTTGTCCTTGATGAGGGCCTGGTGGAGGTTGGCCTCGCCCTGGATCACGTTGATCAGGTCATACACCACGCGCCGCTCGCAGCCCATGATGAGGTCCAGGTTGCGCAGACCGACGTCAAAGTCGATCACGGCGGTCTTGTGGCCGCGCAGGGCGAGGCCGGTGGCAAAGCTGGCACTGGTGGTGGTCTTGCCCACGCCACCCTTGCCGGAGGTCACGACGACGATTTTGGCCATGTGTGCTGATTCTCTGTGGGAGTTGATACGAATGAAAACGGGGTTCAGAGCCTGAGAGTTTTTTGGCCGTGTCCGTGCAGCGCGTCAAAACACCCCCGATCTAGGCGCAAAGCGCAGCCATAGCTCGGGCTATGGCGAGCATTTGCAACAACGAGCGGGGGCGTTTTGGCGTGTTGAGCGGGCATGGACGAAAGACTCTCAGGCTCTCAGGCCAGCGGCTCGATGAGGAGCTTCTCGCCGTCGAGCCGCACCTGGGCCGGCTTGCCCGCCACATTGGCGGGCAGCGCGGTCTCGGTGGTGCGGTAGATGCCCGCGATGGAGACAAGCTGCGGCTCCAGGCAGGTCGAAAAAATGCGGGCCTCGGTGTTGCCGCGCGCACCGGCAATGGCGCGGCCACGCAGCGGGGCATAGACATGGATGTTGCCGTCGGCAATGACCTCGGCGCCAAAGCTGACCACGGCCATCACCACCAGGTCGGCGCCGCGCGCATAGACCTGCTGGCCCGAGCGCAGGGGCTTGTCGACCACCACGGTGCCGGGGCCGGCCATGGGTACCTCGCGCACGACTTCGACCTCATGCACCACCTCGCGAATGACCTCGCGCACTTCGGGCGCTGGCGCTTCGGTGCGGGCCGGTGGGGCATCGGGTGCAGCGGCCAGGCCCACGGCGCGCGCAGCCTCCATCTGGGCGACGCTGCCGCCGCGCACGGCCACCGGCAAGGTGCTGTGGCGGCGCAACTGGGCCGTGATGGCGGCAAAGTCGATGGGCTCGGGCGCCTCGCGCACGGGTCCCAGGTCGATCAGCACCGGATCGTTGTCGAAAAAACCGGGGTCATCGGCCACGCGCTCGGCCAGGTCGGCGGCAAACTGTGCGGCGTCGGTGGTCTTGAGCACCACGGCCACCACGGGCAGCGAGGCGCTTTTGAGGTCAAAGCTGTTGCGGGCTTGCGCCGCCGTTTCAAGGGCCATGGATGGATTGCAGGATGAAGGGCACGCCACCTGGCGCCGGGCAGGCGCGCCGCTGGGGGGCCAAAAGGACAAAGTGTACTGTGCAGCACCCCGCGAAAGCGTAACGTCCCGTGCATGCCACCTCCATGGTGGAGTTCATGCGGCCATGGCGGCAGGCGGGCGCCGCGGTGCAGGCAGTGCAGTGCCCGGGCAGGTGATCAGAGTTTCGGAATGCGGATGCGGCTGATCATCAACGAGCCCGACAGCGCAAACAGCAGCACCAGCGGGTGCAGCGTGAAGCCGCCAATCAGCACCTGGCCGAACCACAGGTGCGCGCGCACCGCCCCCAGGTAGGCGGCCAGGGCCAGCAGGCCCACCAGCACGATGGAGGTGGGGATGGGCGTGCCTTCGAAGTATTTCACCTTGCCGTCGTCGCCCGACAGCGTTTCGGCCGTGACGTTGTAGCGCGCCAGGCGCGACACCCCGCAGGCCACGAAGTAGGCCAGCACGATGCGGTCGTACAGCCCCTGCATGCCGCAGCCATAGGCAATGATGGCGGGCGCCACGCCGAACGAGATCACGTCGGCCAGCGAATCGAGCTCGCGGCCCATGGCCGAGCTTTTCTGGCGCCAGCGCGCGATGCGGCCGTCCAGCACATCAAAGATCAGTGCGGCCAGCACCAGGGCGCAGGCAAAGTAGATGTGCACCACCTCGCCGGTCTCCAGGTACGACATCACCGAGAACAGGGCCCCCACGCCGCAGACTGCGTTGCCCAGCGTGAACCAGTCCGCCAGATGGAACTCGCGGATCATGGAGAAGCGTTTGGGCGCGGGCGGGGTCGGCATGGGCAGGGCTCCGGGGTGCGGCACGGCGCGGAAAGTCCATTATGCAGGCGCCCTGCGGGTGCCGTCGCCCCTCCCCATGCTCAGGCGGCGGTCACCTCGCGCTGGCGTGGCTCCTGGCCATCGCCTTCCTGCGCCATGCGCACGGCGGCGGCAAACGCCGGCAGCGTCCAGCCGGCACCCAGCAGCAGCATGCGCACCGGCAAGGCCTCGCGCCGGGGCGCGCTCACCGCGCGGCCCAGGTACACCAGCCGCTTGTTGCGCAGATCCACGTAGCCCCAGGCGTGGCGGCGCATGAGCGAGCGCCACAGTGCATGCGCCCCGCTGGACTGGCGCGCGCCCGACACCAGGCAGGTGCCGGCACCCAGCGCCCAGCCGTACACCGCCGTGGCCAGGCCCCGGCGCTGGTAGGCCGGGGCGTACTTGGAGTGGGGCGCGCGCACATGCGGGTCGGTGTGGCGGTCCACCTCGATCAGGCGGTTGAACACGGTGTAGCCCGCCAGACGGCGCTCCAGCCGGTCTTCCACATAGACATACCACTCGCCGTCGGCCTCGCGGCGGTGCATGGCGAAGCGCGGGTCCGGCAGCGGGTCCATGGGCAGGCCGCAGAGCCGGTCGCCCGGCGTGTACAGGCGCCGGTGCAGGGTGTCGAGTTCCTGCTCCAGGGCGCCTTCGGCGGGCGGGTCGACGTCGATGCGCAGCTCCATGGCGCGGCGCCACCAGGCGCGCAGGTCGGGCCAAGGCCCGGACAAAACAGAGGGGAAAGTGGGCAGCACGAGGTCCATCGTCACGAACTCCAGCGGTGTGGCCGCCATGGCCATGGCACCGCAGTGCCAAGCGGCGCAGCGGTGCCTTACAGACAAAGGGGAGGGTTGGGATGTGCCGGGGCCCGTGGGGCGGTGCGCGCGCGGCGCCGCGCCAGGGGCTTGCGCCAGCCCCTTGCACGCGGGGCCGGCGCGGTATCAGCTGCGGGCCTGGAACCCGTAGAGCGCGCGCAGGGTGGGCGACTGGTCCACGGGCGCACACGCCCGCGCCGCTGTGGACAGCAGGGGTGCGGGGAGGAAGTGGCCAGGCATGGAGGTGCGTTCAGGAAAAAACGCGCCCATGGTAGCCCCGAAGCCATATCGCACGGGCGCGGTGCGGAATGCCCCGCGCCGCGGACGTCAGGGCAAAGCCGCCTCAGTCGAGCGTGATGCCCGTGGACTTCACCACGCCGGCCCAGCGCTGCAGTTCCTTGCCGATGTAACTGCGGTACTCCTCCGGGGTCGAGCCCAGCGGCTCCGCACCCTGCACCGCCAGCTTGGTGCGCACATCGTCGCTTTGCAGCGCCTTGTTGATCTCGGTGCTCAGGCGCTGCACCACGGCGTCTGGCGTCTTGGCGGGCACCATCACACCCTGCCAGGCCCCCGCTTCAAAGCCGGGCATGACGGTTTCCGCCAGCGTGGGCACGGCGGGGTACAAAGACATGCGCTTGGCGGTGGTGACCGCCAGCAGCTTCAGCCGCTTGTCGTTCACGAAGGGCATCACCGAGTTGATGGTGTCGGTCATGAACTGGATCTGGCCCGCCACCAGGTCCACGTCTGCCGGGGCGCTGCCGCGGTACGCTATATGCGCCGCGTTGATGCCCTGGTGCTTGGTGAACTGGTACGCCGCCAGATGGGTCACGTTGCCATTGCCCGCCGAGCCGTAGGAGAGCTTGTCCGGATTGGCCTTGGCGTACTCGACGAATTCGCGCACGGTGTTGGCGGGGACGCTGGGGTGCACCACCAGCGCCAGGGGCACCACGGCGGTGAGCGCCACGGGCGCCAGGTCTTTCTGCACGTCGTAGGTCAGCTTCTTGTACAGGGCCGGGCTCAGGGTGATGGACGAGGTGTTGTAGAGCACGGTGTAGCCGTCGGCCGCCGCCTTGCTGACCAGGGCGCCACCAATGTTGCCGTTGGCCCCGGGCTTGTTGTCCACCACCACCGGCTGCCCCATCTGCTCGCCCAGCTTCTGCGCCAGCACGCGCGCCACCTGGTCGGTGGGGCCGCCCGGCGGGAAGGGCACCACCAGGGTGATGGGCTTGCTGGGGTAGCTTTGCGCCTGGGCGAGGCCCATGGGAGCCAGGGCCGCCACGCCAGCGGCGCAGCCGAGCAAAGCCAGACTCCAACGGCGCCTCTTTTGCGGCCGCAGGACGGGGGTGGTCGAATCGATGGTTGTCATGGTGCTTGTCTCCTGGGTTGTTGTGGGAAGGGAAATCGGCTCTCAGGCGCGTCCGGCCAGCAGACGGGTCGCGGTGTAGGTCATGACCATCACGCCCTGGTGATTGAAAACATCGATGCGCGAGGTCACCACGGCGCGACCGCTTCGGGACGTGGGACGGATGTCGGTCACCTCCACCACCGCCTCGATGGTGTCGCCCACCAAGACGGGCGCGAGGATCTTCTGGTGCAGCTCCAGCATGGCCAGGCCCGTGCCCTGGATCATGGTCTGCAGGATGAAGCCCTCGATGAGCGCATAGGTCAGCGCCCCCGGCACGGGCCGCCCGGCCATGGCGCCGCCTTCGTAGCCGTCTTCGATGAAGATCGCCTCCAGCATGCCGGTCACGCCGATGAAGCTGACCAGGTCGGTCTCGGTGACCGTGCGGCGGAAGGTGCGAAAGCGCTGGCCCACCCGCAGGTCCTGCCACACGAAGCCCTGGCCGAGGCGGGGCAGGCTGCGGTCCACGCCCGCGGGCGCCGCTGGGGTGTGGTGGGGGACGGGCGTGTTCTGAGATGGCATGTCGGTGGTCCTTGTCAATTAGCGGGTGCGATGGCTACGCGCGCGCCCAGCAGGGCCTCGATCTGCGCGGCGCCGAGCCCGGCCTGGGCCAGCAGCTCCCGGGTGTGTTCGCCCAGCCGCGGCGGCATGGTGATGGCGGGGCGCTGCCCGTCAAAGCGCACCGGCACACCAGGAAAGCGCAATTCCCCCAGGGCCGGGTCGGCCACCGTTTCAAAGAATGCGGTGGCCACCAGGTGCGGGTCCTGCGGCAGGTCCTGCAGCCGGGCCACGGGCGCGGCCGGGATTTCCAGCCGTTCGCAGGCGGCGATCCAGTGGGCCGTGGTGTGGCGCTCGGTGAAGCCCGAGGCGATTTCCAGCAGCTCGGCGATGTGGCGCGTGCGGCTGGCGATGTCGATGAAGCGCGCATCGCGCGCCATCTCGGGGACCCCCACTTCCGTGAAGAAGCGCTGCCAGTGCAGATTGGTGTACGGCATCATGGCCACCGCCCCGTCGGCCGTGCGGTAGGGCCTGCGCCAGGGCGCCAGCACGCGCGGATAACCGGGGGCCGACAGCGGCGGCTCGAAGTGCTGGCCGTAGTAGTGCTCGACCAGGTTGAAGCCCACCATGGACTCGAACATGGGGATTTCCACCAACGCGCCCTCGCCCGTGCGCTCGCGCTGCCACAGCGCCGCCAGGATGGCATGGGCCGCCACATGGGCGCAGGTTTTGTCGGCGGCAATCGTGGGCAGGTAGCGCATCTCGCCACCCTGGCGTTCCATCAGGTCCGCCAGCCCCGACATGCCCTGGATCACGTCGTCATACGCCGGCTTGCCGGCGTAGGGGCCGGGCAGAAAGCCGACCAGGCTGGCGTACACCAGGCGCGGAAAGCGCTGGCGCAGCGCTTCGGGCGCCAGGCCCAGGGCGGCCAGCTTTTGCGGCCGCATGCTGTGCATCAGCACATCGGCGGTGGCGATCAGGGCGGCCAGCGCTTCCTGGGCGCCGGCCTGCTTGAGGTCCAGCGCCACGCTTTTCTTGCTGCGGTTGGAGCCGAGGAACATGGCGGCCATGCCCGGCTCATTGGTGGGGCCGGTGTGGCGGGTCGAGTCGCCCTCCGGCGGCTCGACCTTGATCACCTCCGCCCCATAGTCGGCCAGGATCTGGCTGGCCAGGGGGCCAAAAATCACACTGGACAGATCCAGGATGCGCAGACCCTGCAGCGGCTTCATCGTGGGACCTCCGTGGCGCTTACTGGAACTTCGGCGCGCGTTTTTCGATGAAGGCGGTCACCGCTTCGCGGTGGTCGGCCGTCTTGTGCGCGATGGCCTGGTAGCCCGCCGAGATTTCCAGCAGCGAAGCCAGCGAGGCGCTCTGCCCTTCGCGCAGCAGGCGCTTGGTCATGCGCATCACGGCACCGGGGTTGGCCGCGATCTTGGCGGCCAGCGCGCGGGCGGTGGGCAACAGCTGGTCGGCCGGCACCACGCGGCTCACCAGACCGCAGGCCAGCGCCTCTTGCGCGCTGATGGCCTCGCCGGTGAACGCCATCTCGGAGGCCTTGGCCATGCCCACCGCGCGCGGCAGCAGCCAGGCACCGCCGTCGCCGGGCACGATGCCCACGCGCACGAAGCTCTCGGCGAAGGTGGCGCTTTCGCTGGCAATGCGGATGTCGCACATGCAGGTCAGGTCCAGCCCCGCGCCGATGGCCGGGCCATTGACGGCGCAGATCACCGGCACATCGAGCTGGACCAGCGCATTGGGAATCTGCTGGATGCCCTGGCGGTATTCCTCACGGATGAGGTCGGGCGTGAGCGCGTCGTCAAAAAAGCGCTGCATGTCCTTGACGTTGCCGCCCGAGCTGAAGATGGGCCCGGCGCCGGTAAGGATCAGCACCTTCACGCTGGCGTCCTTGCGCACGGTGTCGCACAGCTGCACGAACTCGGCCACCGCCGTGTTGCCGGTGAGCGCATTGCGCGTCTCGGGCTGGTTCATGGTGGCGGTGAGGATGCCGCCGTCGCGTTCGATGGTCAGAAAGGTCATGGTGTCTCCGTTGTCAAAATAGGCGCCGCCAGCGCTGGCCATTGCGTGACTTCAATGCAAAAAGACCTTGAATCCATTTGTGGTGGAGCGCTAGCAGCTCTTGTTTTCAAAGCGCCTTCAAGTCGCCGTTTCCACGTCGGTGATGCGCCGCACGATGTCCAGGGTCATGCCGCGGTGCGCCAGCAGGGCCTCGCCCGCCACGCCGTGCCAGTAGGCCTCGCTGCCCGCTGTCTGGCGCCAGGCATGCAGGCGGCGGGTGAACAGCTGCAGGTCGTATTCCTCGGTGAAGCCGATCGCGCCGTGGATGGCGTGCGCCAGCTCCGACACCACCAGCGCCGCCTCGCTGCAACGCGCCTTGGCCGTGGCGACGCGCAGGCGGTCGGGCAGGACGCCCCTACCGCCATGCCCGGCGCTGCAGCCCAGCTGCGCGGCCATGCGCGCGGCAAACACATGCTCGCTCATCACCGCCAGCTGGTGCTGGATGGCCTGGAACTTGCCGATGGGGCGGCCAAACTGCTGGCGCTCGTTGGCGTACTGCAGCGTGCGATCGAACACGGCCTTCAGTGCGCCGGCCATCTGCGCGGCCACCACGGCGGCCTGCAGGGTGCGCACGTCGAGTGCGGCATCCACCGCCACCCCAGGTGCGGCCTGCACTTGCGTGGCCGACCATGCCAAGGCCGCGTCCAGCGCCAGCGCCTGGGGCGCCGCTTGCGCCCCTTCGGTGCCCAGCAGGCGCCATTCGCCACCCGCCTGCACCAGCACCGATTGCGCCACCTGGCCAGTGCGCACCAGCGCGCAGCGCACGCCCCCGTCGCTCAGGCGCTCGCCGCGCGCCAGTGCGATGCTGCCTGCGGGGCGGGCCACACCGGCCTGCGCCAGCAGAGCGCGTGCCACCAGGGTCTCGCCCAGCGGCAAGGGCAGCGCGTGCGCGCCGCACTGCTCCAGCACACCGAACACCTGGGCCAGGCCCAGGCCGGCGCCGCCGTCGTCTTCGCTCAGCAGCGCATCGGCCAGACCGGTGGACTCCAGCTGTTCCCACAGGGCCGTGGTGGCGGCCGCGCCGCGCCCACCGGCTTCGATGGCGCGCACCACCTGCGGCGTGCACTGGTCCGCCAGCACATCGCGGGCGGCGTCGGCAAACATGTCGTTGTTGTTCGTGGTCATGTGTTTCTCCCCATCAACGCAAACCGAGACCGCGCGCGATCATTCCGCGCAGGATGTCGCGTGTGCCGCCGCGCAGCGAGTACGAGGGCGAGGCCTCGGTGACGTACTTGAGTGTCATCAGCAGCTCCACCGGCACATCCTCCGCCTCGCGGGCGAACAGGTCGTCGGCAATGGCCGCCGGAATCATCTGCTCCAGCGTGGTGCCCAGCTCTTTCACCAGCGCGGCCTCGACG
>JANJSZ010000086.1 GCA_024711405.1 Acidovorax sp. | reverse complement strand
CGACTTGCGGATGCCCTCGGCATTGCTGGAAAAGCGCGCGAATTCGGGGCAGACCTCCAGCACATGGTCGCGAAAGCAGTGGCCCGCGCCCAGCAGCAGCATGGTCTCGCTCTTGAGCTCGGCGGCGGAGACGGATTTTTGCGCTGCCAGCGGGTGCGTGCTGGGCACGGCCGCCATGAAGGGCTCGTCATACAGCGGCGCCATGGCCAGGCCGGTGTCCGGAAACGGTTCGGCCAGGATGGCGCAGTCGATCTCGCCGGTGCGCAGCATCTCCAGCAGCTTGACCGTGAAATTCTCCTGCAGCATCAGCGGCATCTGCGGGGTGCGCTGGATCGATTGGCGCACCAGATCGGGCAGCAGGTAGGGGCCAATGGTGTAGATCACCCCCAGCGTGAGCGGCCCCGACAGCGGGTCCTTGCCGCGCTTGGCGATCTCCTTGATGGCCGCCGCCTGCTCCAGCACGCTCTGCGCCTGGCGCACGATGTCCTCGCCCAGCGGCGTCACCGTCACCTCGCCGGCGCTGCGCTCGAAGAGCTTCACGTCCAGCTCTTCTTCGAGCTTCTTGATGGCCACCGACAGCGTGGGCTGCGAGACATAGCAGGCATCGGCGGCATGGCCGAAGTGCTTCTCGCGCGCCACGGCGACGATGTACTTGAGTTCGGTGAGGGTCATGGTGTGTTCCTGCGAGCCACGTCAGTGTTGATCGCAGCGTCTCATGCTTTGAGGTAATCGGATTTTCCACCCAACCAGCGCGCCACGTGTTTGGCGGCCAGTGCGGGGTGGCGGTCCAGCATCTGCGGCGCCAGCTCACGCGCCCATTCGAGCAGGTGCGTGTCGGTGGCCAGGTCGGCAAAACGCAGCAGCGCGTCGCCCGACTGGCGCGCGCCCAGGAACTCGCCGGGGCCGCGTATCTCCAGGTCGCGCCGGGCGATCTCGAAGCCGTCGTTGGTCTCGGCCATGGCCTTGAGGCGCTCCTTGGCGGTTTCGCCCACGCGGCCGCTGTCGTTGGTGGCGTACAGCAGCACGCAGGCCGATGCCGCCGCGCCCCGCCCCACCCGGCCGCGCAGCTGGTGCAGCTGCGAGAGGCCAAAACGCTCGGCATGCTCGATGACCATCAGCGAGGCATTGGGTACGTCCACGCCCACCTCGATCACCGTGGTGCTGACCAGCACGCCCATCTGGCCACTGGTGAAAAGCTGCATCACGGCTTTCTTTTCGGCCGTGGGCATGCGCGAATGCAGCAGGCCCACCATGCAGCCCGGCAAGGCTTCGCTCAAATCAGCATGGGTGGCCGTGGCGTTGGAAAGGTCCAGCGCCTCGCTCTCTTCGATCAGCGGACACACCCAGTACACCTGCCGTCCGGCGGCCACCTGCGTGCCGATGCGGGCTATGACCTCTTCCTTGCGGCTGTCGGCAATGAGCTTGGTGACGATGGGCGTGCGGCCCGGGGGCAGCTCGTCGATGACCGACACATCGAGGTCGGCGTAATAGCTCATGGCCAGGGTGCGCGGGATGGGCGTGGCGCTCATCATCAGCATGTGCGGCTCCATGCCGTGTGCAGCGAGTTTCTGCCGCAAGGCCAACCGCTGCGCCACGCCAAAGCGGTGCTGCTCGTCGATGATGGCCAGCGCCAGGTTCTTGAACTGCACCTGCTCCTGGATCACGGCATGCGTGCCCACCACCAGCGCAGCCTCGCCGCTGGCCACCAGCGCCAGCATGGCGCTGCGGTCCTTCTTCTTTTGCCCGCCCACCAGCCAGGCCACCTTGCGGCCGCGCGCGGCCAGCAGAGGTTCGAGCCAGCCGATCATCTTGGCGAAATGCTGCTCGGCCAGGATTTCGGTGGGCGCCATCAGCGCGCACTGCCAGTCCGCGTCCATGGCCAGGCAGGCGGCCAGGGCCGAGACCACGGTTTTGCCCGAGCCCACATCGCCCTGCAGCAGGCGGTGCATGGGCACGGGGTGGGCCAGGTCGGCCGCGATTTCTTCGCCCACGTGGCGCTGGGCGGCCGTCAGGTCGAACGGCAGCACGGCCAAAAGCTGCTCGTGCAGCGGCAAGGCACCATCGGCGGCGTGCCGGGACCGCAGCACGGGTGCCCGCAGCCGGTCGCGTTCGCGCCGCGACTGCTGTTGCGACAGCTGCTGGGCCAGCAACTCCTCGGCCTTCAGGCGTTGCCAGGCGGGATGGCTGTGGTCTTCGAGCGTGGACAGCGCCACATCGGGCGTGGGGTGGTGCAAAAAAGTGAGCGCCTCACGCAAGCTGAAACTGCGCCGCAGGCCATTGGAACCATCCATCCGGGCCAGCGGAGGCTCGGTGCCGGGCGGCAGGGTGTCCGACAGGTCCACCCGCGCCAGCGCCCCCACCACGGCGCGGCGCAGGTAGGGCTGGGGCAGCCCGGCGGTGGTGGGATAGACCGGCGTGAGCGCGGCGGGCAGCTCGCCGCCCGCCAGCCGGAACGCCGGGTGCAGCATCTGCCGACCCCAGAAACCGCCCTTGACCTCGCCCCGGATGCGCAGGCGCGCACCCACGGCCAGCGTCTTCTGGTGCGAGGGGTAGAAGCTGAAGAACGTCAGATCGCAGGTGCCCGTGCCGTCATCCACCTGCACCTTGAGCATGCGGCGCGGGCGCAGCTGCACCTCGCTGGCCGTCACCGTGGCCTCGATCTGCACGGTCTGCCCGTCGCGTGCGTTGGCCAGCGGGGTGATGCGGGTCTCGTCCTCGTAGCGCAGCGGCAGGTGCAGGGCCAGGTCGATGTCGCGGCGCAGCCCCAGCTTTTGCAGGGCCTTGTGTGCCACCGACACCCCGCTCTTGGCGGCCACCGGGGAGGCAGCCCGTGCGGTGGCGGGGGGAACGACTTTGGAAGCGGTGGGCATGGGGGAATAATGGGAGGGGGCGCACAGGCAAAAGACAGACCAAAAAGGCTACCATGACTGCCTTTGCTCGCAAATTGTTACGGCGAACTGTCGAGTCCGGCGTTTCCGCCATGCTTCAGCGCATTCACATCCAACCTCTCACCCTGGGCATGTACCGGCGCGAATTCTGCGGCCCATGGATGGAGCATTCCCTCTGGCACGCCAGATGCCTGCTCCAGGAGCCCAAGGATCTGGCCCGCATCCCGGCCACCTCCCTCCGCGAGTGCGGGATTGACACCAGCAAGGGAGGTGGACGTGGCACCGGGCACCACCGCGGTATCGCGCGAGGAGGCTGGCGTACAGACCGAGACCGATTTCAGCCACCTGCGGGTGGCGCCATCAGCGTGATGGACCTGCGGTCGGGACGGACCGAACAGGTCTGGTAGTTTCGCCCCACCACCATTGCCAACCCCATCTGCCCGTGCCTGCCCTCATCACCCTTACCCTCAACCCCGCCCTCGACCTGGCCACCACCACCGACCGCGTGGCCCCCACGCACAAGCTGCGCTGCAGTCCGGCGCAACGCTTTGCAGGCGGCGGCGGCATCAACGTGGCGCGGGTGCTGCACCGGCTGGGCGCCGACGTGCAGGCCTGGGCACTGGCGGGCGGCGCTGCCGGTACGCAGATGCGCCAGTTGCTGGCCGAAGAAGGCGTTGCCACCGCCATCCAGCCGATTGCCGGCGACACACGCGAGAATTTCTCGGTGGTAGAGACCAGCACCGGCCAGGAATTTCGCTTCGTGCTGCCCGGCCCCACCCTGCAAGCCGCCGAATGGCAGGCCTGCCTGGATGCCCTGGCAGCACCCACCAACGCACCGCGCTGGCTGATTGCCAGCGGCAGCCTGCCACCCGGCGTACCACCTGATTTTTACGCCCGGCTCGCGCCCCTTGCCCGTGCACGCGGCACGCGCCTGGTGGTGGACAGTTCCGGCCTGCCGCTGGCCGCGGCGCTGCAAGCCGGCGTGGCGCTGGTCAAGCCCAGCCTGCGCGAACTGCGCGAGGTGCTGCAGCAGCCCCTGGCCAGCGCCACCGACTGGTGCGCGGCCGCGCAGGCGCTGGTACACGCAGGCCAGGCAGAGATCGTGGCACTGTCCGTGGGCGAACAAGGCGCCGTGCTGGCCACGCGTGAAGGTGTCTGGCAGGCCCCTGCCCTCGACGTGCCCGCAGCCACCGGAACCACAGGCGCAGGCGACTGCTTTCTGGCCGCGCTGGTCTGGGCGCTGGACCGGGGCGATGCGCCCGCCGAAGCCCTGCGCTGGGGCGTGGCCGCGGGCGCTGCCGCCCTGCTGGCCCCCGGCACCGCCCTGGCCCAGGCCGCCGATGTGCACCGGCTGCAACCCCTGGTCAGCGTGCAGGCATGAAGAGGCTGCGCTCCTGGAAAAGATCAACCGGCGCCTGGTGCGGCGGCGCCAAGGGCATCGGCCACCCAGACGCACCACCCTCACAGCGACGAGGTCCATGGGAAAATCGCGCCTTTCTTTTTTCTTGGCACGGGCCCGTTCGGCCCTCAAGCACATGACCGAATCCCTCCCCCACGCCCCGCGCGTCTTCACCCTCAGCGACTTCGACTTCTCGCTGCCCCCCGAACGCATTGCCCAGCACCCCGCCGCCGAGCGCAGCGCCTCGCGCCTGCTCGATGGCCGCGCCATGCAACCGGTGGACCGCATCTTTCGCGACCTGCCCGGGCAGCTGGCGCCGGGCGACCTGCTGGTGTTCAACGACACCCGGGTGGTCAAGGCGCGCATCTTTGGCGAGAAGGCCAGCGGCGGCAAGCTCGAACTGCTGATCGAGCGCGTACTGCCGGCCGAGGCCGGCAATGACACAGGAGGTACCGCAGGCGGTACGGGCAACGAAGTCGTGGCGCACATGAAGGTCAGCAAGAAGCCCCTGCCCGGCAGCACCGTGCACATGGCCGGCGGCCGCCACGCCGGCGGGTTTGACGCCACCCTGCTCTCCCGCTGGCCCACCGAGGACGGCCCGCTGTTCCGCTTTGCACTGCACGGCCCCGCCGGCGAATCCCCCTGGGAGCTGATGGACCGCCACGGCCACCTGCCGCTGCCGCCCTACATCGAACGCCAGCAGAACACCGGCCACGATCCCGACGCGGCCGAGGACAGCCAGCGCTACCAGACCGTCTTCGCCCGCGCGCCCGGGGCCGTGGCCGCGCCCACGGCCGCGCTGCACTTTGACGAAGGCGTGCTGGCCGACCTGGCCGCGCGCGGCATCGAACGCGCCAGCGTCACGCTGCATGTGGGCGCGGGCACCTTCCAGCCCGTCAAGACCGAGAACCTGGCCGAGCACCAGATGCACAGCGAGTGGTACGAGGTGCCGCTGGCCACGCTGGCCGCGCTGGAGCGCTGCCGCCAGCGCGGCGGCCGCGTGGTGGCGGTGGGCACGACCACGGTGCGCACGCTCGAATCCTGGGCCCGCTCGGGCCAGGCCAGCGGCGACACCGCCATCTTCATCACGCCGGGCTTTCGCTTCCAGGTGGTGGACCTGCTGCTGACCAACTTCCACCTGCCCAAGAGCACGCTGATGATGCTGGTGAGCGCCTTCGCGGGCTACGAGCAGGTGATGGCGCTGTACCAGCACGCCATCGCGCAGGAGTACCGGTTCTTCAGCTACGGCGACGCAATGCTGCTGGAGCGCCAGGATTTGAAATAAAAAGGAACTCTTGCGCTTGATGGGCAAGCGCTAGCAGCTATTTAATCAGTAGCATTCGGCGCTTCGTGCGTCTGCCGGAACGCCCGCGCCTGACCGAAATGCCCACACCCGATGAACGGCACCGGCGGCCGCAGCGCCGACAGTGGCGAGGGGTGGTTGGCCGTGAGCACCAGGTGCCCCCGGTCGCGCGGAATCACGGCGCGCTTGCTCTGCGCGTGCGCCCCCCAGTGCATGAACACCACGGGCCGCTGGCCCTGGGCCACGTGGCGGATGACGGCGTCGGTCAGCACCTCCCAGCCCTTTCCCGCATGGCTGGCGGGTTGGCCTTCTTCCACGGTGAGCGTGGTGTTGAGCAGCAGCACGCCATTGCGGGCCCACTTCACCAGGCTGCCGCCGGGCTCGGGCATCGCCGGAAAAGGCGTTCCCAGGTCGCGTTGCAACTCCTTGAAGATGTTGCGCAGCGAGGGCGGCAGCGCCACGCCCGGCGCCACCGAGAACGCCAACCCCTCGGCCTGGCCCCGGCCGTGGTAGGGGTCCTGCCCCAGGATGACCACGCGCACCTCCCCGGGCGGCGTGAGCTCCAGCGCGCGCAGCGGGCGCGGCGGGAAGATGGTGGCACCGGCAGCCAGCCGCGCCTGCAGAAAGGTCAGCAGCTTGCCGCCAGCGGCGCCGGCGAAAAAGTCCTGCACCAGCGGCTGCCAGCCAGGCGCCACGGGCCAGTCGGCCGGGTCGGCGTTTTGCAGTTGCGTGGGTGCATTTTGCAGATCATTCATGATCACAATGGATTCCTGCATTTGTCCAGAAAGCGCAAGCAACTATCGACTTTGCAGGTCAGGCGAACAGCTTGGCCAGCTCCAAACCCGGCTCCGGGGCGCGCATGAAGGCTTCGCCCACCAGGAAGGCGTGCACACCGGCATCGCGCAGGGTCTTCACGTCCGCAGGCTGGAGAATGCCCGATTCGGTGACCAGCAGGCGGTCTTGCGGCACCTCCTGGACCATGCCCAGCGTGGTCTGCAGCGTGACCTCGAAGGTGCGCAGGTTGCGGTTGTTGATGCCGACCAGCGGGGTCTTGAGCTTCAGGGCGCGCTCCAGTTCGGGGCGGTCGTGCACCTCCACCAGCACGGCCATGTCCAGGCTGCGGGCGATGGCCTCGAAGTCGGCCATCTGGGCATCGTCGAGGCTGGCCGCGATCAGCAAAATGGCGTCGGCTCCCATGGCGCGGGCCTCGTACACCTGGTAGGCGTCCACGAGGAAGTCCTTGCGCAGGACGGGCAGCTGGCAGCTGGCGCGGGCCTGCTTGAGGTAGTCCACGCTGCCCTGAAAGAACTGCTTGTCGGTCAGCACCGACAGGCAGGCCGCGCTGACCGTGCCGTCGCCATCGGCGTAGCTCTGGGCAATGTCGGCGGGGATGAAATCGGCCCGGATCACGCCCTTGCTGGGGCTGGCCTTCTTGATCTCGGCGATCACGGCCGCCTGGCCTTTGGCGATTTTGGCGCGCAGCGCGCCTTCGAAATCGCGCGTGAGCACGCGGCTTTCGGCGTCGGCACGCATGGCGGCCAGCGGCAGGCGCTTTTTGGCGGCGGCCACTTCTTCGTGCTTGACGGCCACGATCTTGTTGAGGATGTCACTCATGGTTTTCAGCCTTGTGGTTGTCGTAGCCAGGCTCCGCAGAGCCCTGTTTCAGTATGCGGGTGAACACGCGGTGCATTACCAGCCCCACCACCACAAAGAGCGCCGAGACGCCCAGTGCGATCCAGGTGCCGGGGTCGCGCCACATGCTGCGCTCAGGCCACGGGGGCCAGCGCATGCGTGCGCGTGACCAGCTCGCCCAGCTTGGCCTTGGCGGCGCCGCTGTCGATGGCCTGCTGCGCACGCGAAAGGCCGGCGGCAATGCTGTCCACCACGTTGGCCGCATACAGCGCGGCGCCGGCATTCAGGCAGACGATGTCGCGCGCCGCGCCGGGCTTGCCGTCCAGCACATCCAGCACGATGGCGCGCGACTGCTCGGGGGTTTCCACGCGCAGCTGGCGGGTGCTGGTCATGGCCAGGCCGAAGTCTTCGGGGTGGACTTCGTATTCGCGGATGGCCCCGTCCTTGAGCTCACCCACCAGGGTGGAGGCGCCCAGGCTGATTTCGTCGAGACCGTCGCGCCCATAGATGACCAGCGCGTGCTCGGCGCCCAGGCGCTGCAGGGCGCGCACCTGGATGCCCACCAGGTCTTCGTGGAACACGCCCATGAGGATGTTGGGCGCGCCGGCCGGGTTGGTCAGCGGCCCCAGGATGTTGAAGAGGGTGCGCACGCCCAGCTCCTTGCGCACGGGCGCCACGTTCTTCATGGCCGGGTGGTGGTTGGGCGCGAACATGAAGCCGATGCCCACCTCGGCAATGCACCGGGCAATGGCTTCGGGTGACAGGTTGATGTGGATGCCCAGGGCTTCCATGGCATCGGCACTGCCGCTCTTGCTGCTGACGCTGCGCCCGCCGTGCTTGCTGACCTTGCCGCCGGCCGCCGCGATCACGAAGGTGGCGCAGGTGGAGATGTTGAAGGTGTTGGCGCCATCGCCGCCCGTGCCCACGATGTCCACCATGTGGTTGGTGTCTGCGACGTGCACCTTGGTGGAGAACTCGCGCATCACCTGCGCGGCGGCGGTGATCTCGCCAATGGTTTCCTTCTTCACGCGCAGGCCGGTCACGATGGCCGCCGTCATGACGGGCGAGAGCTCGCCGCGCATGATCAGGCGCATCAGGTGCAGCATCTCGTCGTGGAAGATTTCGCGGTGCTCGATGGTGCGCTGCAGCGCTTCCTGGGGGGTGATGGGCATGGTTTTGTCCTTGCTGATGGGGTTTCAGGCCTTGGGGCTGTCAGTGAAGGCCAGCTTGAGTCCGAAGCCGATGAACATGGCACCCGCCACGCGGTCCAGCCAGTGCATGCCGCGCTGCAGTGTGTCCACGCGCCGGCCCATCCAGGAGGCGGCGAACGCCCACCCGGCACAGACCGGCAGCGCATTGACGGTGAACAGCAAGCCCAGCAGCAAAAAGGCCAGTGTCTTGTTTTCGGTGCCCGGGGCAATGAATTGCGGCACGAAGGCCAGAAAGAAAATCACCACCTTGGGGTTGAGCACATTGGTCCAGAAGCCGCCCATGAACACCGCGCGCAGCGATTTCGGGGATCCCGCCGAACGGTGCACTGCGGCAACCGCCAGCGCGCCGGCACCCGCATCCGGTGGTTTGGCCAGCAGCATCCGAACGCCCATCCACAGCAGGTAGGCGGCTCCCACCCACTTGATGGCGGTGAACGCCGTGGCGGACGCCGCCAGCAACGCCCCCACGCCCAGCGCAGCCGCCAGCACGTGCACGCAGCACCCGAGCGCGATCCCGCATGACGCCACGATACCGGCGCGCGTGCCCAACCTGAGCGCGTTCGAGATGATGTAGAGCACGTCGGGCCCCGGCGTGAGGTTGAGCAGCCAGCCCGCGGCGATGAACACCAGCAGCTGCTGCGGCTCGATGATCACGCGCGCTGCTCCAGGAAGTTGCGCAGCATGGCGTGGCCGTGCTCGGTGAGGATGCTCTCGGGGTGGAACTGCACGCCCTCGATGGCGAGCTCTTTGTGGCGCACGCCCATGATCTCGCCGTCATCGGTCCAGGCCGTCACCTCCAGCACCTCGGGGCAGCTCGCGCGCTCGATGGCCAGCGAGTGGTAGCGGTTGACCGTGAACTTTTCGGGCAGCCCGGCAAACACGCCTTTTTGCGTGGTGGTGACGACGCTGGTCTTGCCATGCATGAGCTCTTTGGCGCGCACGATGGTGCCGCCAAAGGCCGCACCGATGGCCTGGTGGCCCAGGCACACCCCCAGGATGGGCAGCTTGCCGGCAAAGTGCTGGATGGCGGCCACCGAGATGCCCGCCTCGGCGGGCGAGCAGGGGCCGGGCGAGATCACCAGCCGGTCGAGCAGCCCGGCATTCAGGCGCGCTTCGATGTCGGCCACGGTGATCTCGTCGTTGCGATGCACTTCCACATCCGCACCCAGCTCGCCGAAATACTGGACGATGTTGTAGGTGAAACTGTCGTAGTTGTCGACCATCAGGAGTTTCATGGCCTCACCCCTCGTGTGCGGCGGTCTGGCGCAGGCGCGCAAACTCGCGGTGTTCATGGGCGATGTAGGCTTCCATCATGCTGCGGTAGATGGCCTCCATCACATCGGGCTCGCCGCCCTCGCTCCGGGTACGCGCCCGCACGCGGTCCACGATGGCCTGGATGCGTTCTTCATCGCGCACCTGCGACGCATCCTGCTTGATGCGCGCGGCCTGGGTCATGTAGCCGCCGCGCGTGACCAGCAGCGGCACCAGCACGTCGTCCAGCGCATCGATGTGGCGGCGCACATCGTCCATGGTCGTGCAATGCTGCACGTTGTTGATGGCCTGGGTCATTCCAGCCCCTCCTCGACAAGTTCGGCGGCGCGCAGCAGTGCGCGGGCCTTGTGTTCGGTTTCCTTCCACTCCAGCTCGGGCACCGAGTCGGCCACCACGCCAGCGGCCGCCTGCACATACAGCGTGCCGTCCTTGATGATGCCGGTGCGGATCGCGATGGCCACATCCATGTCACCCGCGTAACTGAGGTAGCCGCAGGCGCCGCCGTACACGCCGCGCTTGACGGGTTCGAGCTGGTCGATAAGCTCCATGGCATGCACCTTGGGCGCGCCGGTGAGCGTGCCCGCCGGGAACGTGGCCTTGAGCACGTCCATGCTGGTCATGCCCTCGTTCAGCAGGCCTTCGACATTGCTCACGATGTGCATCACATGGCTGTAGCGCTCGACCACGAAGGCTTCCGTTACCTTGACCGAGCCGGTCTGTGCGATGCGCCCGATGTCGTTGCGCGCCAGGTCGATCAGCATCACGTGTTCGGCACGCTCCTTGGGGTCGTTGATGAGCTCCACCTCGGCGGCCTTGTCTTTTTCCGGTGTGGCACCGCGCGGGCGCGTTCCCGCCAGGGGCCGGATGGTGACCTTGGTGCCCGCATCGGTCTGCTCCTGGCGCACCAGGATCTCGGGGCTGGCCCCCACCACATGGAAGTCGCCGAAGTTGTAGAAATACATGTAGGGCGAAGGGTTCAGCGAGCGCAGCGCACGGTACAGACTCAGGGGGCTTTCCGTGTAGCGCTTGTGGATGCGCTGGCCCACCTGCACCTGCAT
>JANJSZ010000175.1 GCA_024711405.1 Acidovorax sp. | reverse complement strand
GGCGTTGGCCATGGGGGTGTTCAGCCTGCGCTGCGCCCGGAGCGCCCATCCAACCCGTGCAAACCCTGTCACCCGCCAGGCGCCACTCCACGCCCTGCGTGCCGAGCAAACGCGTTGATTCGAGGAGCGGCGGTAACGTATGGCCCAGCCGCCCGCCTGGTCGACGCCCCGCATTGCAAGCGAGGGGGATACGGTTTGCCTGGCGGCCCATCCCCTCGCACGCATCCGCAGGCGTGGCAAGCGGCGCTGGATTGCATGGACAGAGCCCTTGTGCTTTGGTCGGGGTACCGTCCATGCCGCAGCGACGCCGACACACCAGGCGCCCTCATCGATTCCATCGGCATGCTTGGTGCCGGGAGGTAAACCATGGCATTCAAGGACTGGTCCATCACGGCCTGGACGGCCGGATTTCTGGCGGTTCTGATTTCGTACGCAGGACCCCTGCTCATTTTCATCCAGGCAGCGCAGGTGGGCCATGTCTCCAGTGCGGAACTGACTTCCTGGATCTGGGCCATTTCCATGGGGGCTGGCGTGAGCGGCCTGTTGCTGAGCTGGTGGCTCAGGATGCCGATCATCACGGCGTGGTCCGCGCCGGGGTCGGCATTGCTGCTGGGCTTTTTCCCAGCGATGCCCGAGCTGGCGGGCGCCTACCTGACGGCGGCGGTCATTGTCATGTTCATCGGCGTCACCGGCTATTTTGAGAAGATCGTGAACCTGATTCCCAAGGGCGTCGCAGCGGGCATGATGGCCGGCATTCTGTTCCAGTTTGGCACCCAGACTTTTCGGGCCAGCATGGACGCGCCTGTCGTGGTGTTCGCCATGCTGGTGGCGTACCTGGTCATCAAGCGGCTGTGGCCGCGCTACAGCGTCGTGGCGGTGGCCTTCACCGGTTTTGTGGTGGCCTGGACCATGGGAAAGACCGACCTGCAGGCCGTGGACCTGGTGCTTGCCAGACCGGTGTTTTTCATGCCCCGGTTCGATCTTGGCGTCTTTCTGAGTTTTACCTTGCCTCTGGTGTTGGTCAGTCTGACGGGGCAGTACCTCCCCGGCATGGCGGTGCTGCGGCTGGCGGGCTACCAGGCTCCTGCCAGGGCGGTGGTGACCGGGACCGGGGCGGCCTCGCTGCTTGTGGCGTGCTTTGGTGGAATTTCCGTGGTTTTGGCCGCCATTACCGCGGCGCTGTGCACTGGCAGGGATGCACATGCAGACGCAGACAAACGGTATGTTGCCGGCATCGCCAATGGCGTCTTCTACCTGGTGGGGGGGGCCTTCGCGGGCACCATTGTGCAGATGTTCACCGCATTCCCCCCCGCCTTGATTGCAGCGCTCGCCGGGCTGGCGCTGACCGGCGCCATTGTCTCCAATATCCGCCTGCTGGTGGGTGAGGAGGCTTGCATCGAGCCGTCCGTCATCGCCTTCCTGGCGACGGCGTCGGGTATGTCGCTGTTCGGCTTGGGGGCTGCATTCTGGGGCGTGGTGTTTGGCCTGGCGTCTTACTGGCTGCTCCCTGCTCGCGCAGTGGTTCGCTGACCACGGCCTGCGCCAAGGCGCCCACGCTGCAGGCGGCGTTTGCCGGCACATCGCCCTCGGATGCCGCAGCCGTGCGCACCGAGCTGTCCCGCAGCAGTGCGGCGATTTCGCCGGCCAGGTCATTTCACCCAAGGCGCAAAGCGGTCTGCGAAGCGTTGAGCGTGCCGCTTGAGCAGACCGTGCCATGGGGATACTGCGTACACTTCAGGGGACTGAAAGAGTAATGCCTGCGCAGTGCATCCATGCGGCGGGTTCGGCGGTGAACGTGCGGCCGGCTTGGTGTGCTGTAGAAGCGGGTGCTGGCTTGTCCTTGGGCCATGGGGGCCTCCGCTGATGGCGGGAGGCATGGCGCCGTCGCTGGTTCAGGGGACGGTGCCAGATGGGGCCTGGGTCTGCCGGGCGCAGGGACAACACAGACAGGAACTGCAGCATGAAATGGGAAGGCAATCGCGAGTCCGACAACGTGGAAGACCGCCGCAGCGGTGGCGGCGGGATGCCCGTGTTCGGGGGGCGCAGCATCGGCATTGGCACCATCGTCATTGCCTTGCTGGGGGGCTGGGCACTGGGCATCAACCCGCTCACCATCCTGAGCCTGCTCAGTGGTGGCGGCGCGCCCACGGCGCAGGTGCAGCAGGGCCCCGCCCAGCGTCCGCCCGCCGATGACACCATGGGGCGTTTTGTCTCGACCGTGCTGGCCGACACCGAGGATGTCTGGCAGGCGCTCTTTCGCCAGGGCGGTGGCACCTACCAGGAGCCACGCCTGGTGCTGTTTCGGGGTGCCACGCCCACGGCGTGTGGCACGGGCCAGTCCGCCATGGGGCCTTTTTATTGCCCGGCCGACCAGAAGGTCTACATCGATCTCGGGTTTTACGAAACGCTCAAGAACCGCCTGGGCGCGCCAGGCGATTTTGCCCAGGCCTATGTCATTGCCCACGAGGTGGGCCACCATGTGCAGAACCAGCTGGGCATCAGCGCCAAGGTGGACCAGATGCGTGGCCGCGTGAGCCAGGCCGAATACAACGCCCTGTCGGTGCGGCTGGAGTTGCAGGCCGACTGCTTTGCCGGCGTGTGGGCGCACCACGCACAGAATGCACGCCAGATTCTGGAACAGGGTGACGTGGAAGAGGCCATGAACGCCGCCGCCAAGATCGGCGACGATGCCCTGCAGCGCTCCAGCGGTGGTGCCGTGGTGCCGGAAAGCTTTACGCACGGCAGCAGCGTCCAGCGCCAGCGCTGGTTCAACAATGGATTACAGAACGGCAGCGTCAAGGGCTGCGACACGTTTTCCAGCCGCAATCTCTGATTGCCTGGGGTATGGTGTGGGCGCCGCCGGGGCGCCTTTCGTGCGGGCGTGAAAATTCTAAAAAACAAGCGGTAGCGCTTATGGATAAAGCGCTGAAGGCTATAAAAAAATATAGCTTTTGATGGAGGCCCGTGACCGTGCCCTGCTGCCGTCGTGCAGGGACAACGCTCAAAATTACGCCTATTGGGCCACCGGTGCGACAATAGCGGGCTAAATGACAAGTTCTTTTTCCAATCTATCGCTGGCCGAGCCGCTGGCGCGCGCCGTGGCCGAAATGGGCTACGAGTCCATGACGCCCATCCAGGCGCAGGCCATTCCGGTGGTGCTCACCGGGCAAGACGTGATGGGCGCTGCCCAGACGGGCACCGGCAAGACGGCGGCCTTTTCGCTGCCCCTGCTGCAGCGCCTGCTCAAGCACGAGAGCAGTTCCACCTCTCCCGCCCGCCACCCGGTGCGCGCCCTGGTGCTGCTGCCCACGCGGGAGCTGGCCGACCAGGTGGCCCAGCAGATTGCGCTGTACGCCAAATACACCAAGCTGCGCAGCACCGTGGTGTTTGGCGGCATGGACATGAAGCCCCAGACCATCGAGTTGAAAAAGGGCGTCGAGGTGCTGGTGGCCACGCCGGGCCGTCTGCTCGACCACATCGAGGCCAAGAACGCGGTGCTCAACCAGGTTGAATATGTGGTGCTCGACGAGGCCGACCGCATGCTGGACATCGGCTTCCTGCCCGACCTGCAGCGCATCCTGAGCTACCTGCCCAAGCAGCGCACCACGCTGCTGTTCAGCGCCACGTTCTCGCCCGAGATCAAGCGCCTGGCCGGCAGCTACCTGCAAAACCCCATCACCATCGAGGTGGCACGTCCCAACGAAACGGCCTCCACGGTGGAGCAGCGCTTTTACAGCGCCACTGACGATGACAAGCGCCGCGCCATCCACCAGGTGCTCAAGACGCGTGGCATCAAGCAGGCGTTCATCTTCGTGAACAGCAAGCTCGGCTGCGCACGCCTGGCCCGCAGCCTGGAGCGCGAAGGCCTCAAGACCGCCGCCCTGCACGGTGACAAGAGCCAGGACGAGCGTCTGAAGGCCCTTGAAGCCTTCAAGAGCGGCGAGGTCGATCTGCTGGTCTGTACCGACGTGGCGGCGCGCGGCCTGGACATCAAGGATGTGCCAGCGGTGTTCAACTTCGATGTGCCGTTCAACGCCGAAGACTATGTGCACCGCATCGGCCGCACGGGCCGTGCGGGCGCATCGGGTCTGGCGGTCACCCTGGTGTCGGGCAGCGATGCCCGTCTGGTGGCCGACATCGAGAAGCTGCTCAAGACCAAGCTCGATATCGAGGCCCTTGAATACGACGAAGACCGGCCCAAGGGCCGCATCAATGACGGCCGCCGTGCCTGGCGTGAAGCGGGCGAAACGGGTGACCCGCGCGACGGGATTCCCCCGCCGACGCTGCGCGAGCGCAGTGAGCGCCGCGAACCCCGCGAGCCGCGTGAAAACTACCGGGGCTTTCGTCCGGCAGTGGCCTCGCGCGACCCGTTCTTCGAGAAACCGTACGAGGCGAGCAGTACCACCGCAGCACCCGCCTGGGAGGCCGCAGCCAAATCGCCCACGCGCAGCAGCGTGTCGGCCAACATCAAGCCCAAGCGCAAGGTGGCGGCGCTGTTCAAAGCCGTGCAGCCGGAAACCTCCGACCAGTGATCCCCTGGCCGGGCCGTGTTGCAGGCCTGGGATGCACCGCGAAACCGGTCTGCCGCTTTGTTGAAAATAGATCGTTAGTGCTTATTCAGCAAGCGCTGCGCGCTATCAAAATTACTTTGCCAACGGTGGTTGGTGCGCACGGTGGTCCACACTGCGCCCGGGTGCCAGCCGCTCCAGCACGGCGCCATCGACACTCCCAAAGGCGATCACACGCCCGTCCCGCTGGCCGGCAAAGCGCCATGCCGCCTCGGCCGAGGCGAATGCGGGCAGGTTGCCCGCACGCATGGGCCCGCGGGCGGACGAGCCGTCCACATACATTGCTGTGTCGGCGGCAATCCAGGTGCTCGTCTCCGTGTCGGTGACATAGCGGGCCACCAGGTCCTGCGCCGTGCGCCCCGGGCTGTACTGCCCCACGTTGGCCAGGTACTGGAACAGGCTCAGCGGGGAATCAAAAAAATGCGCATCCCCATTGGCGAAGATGGTCTGTGCCGCCCATTGGGGCGATCGGGCAGGGTACATGCCGCACACCGGGCAGCGCGCATCTGGGGGGATGGCGCGGGGCGCACCCAGCGGCTGGCCGGGGGCGGAATCGAACGGTGTGGGCGGTGCCACCACGCAGACATCGTCGGGCAGCGGCTGCCCTGCTGCACGATCGCCTGCGCCCGGTGGAGAAAACTCCCACGCTGCGGCGCCAGCCAGCGCGCCCGCCGACGCCAGCCCGGCGAGCAGTGCCTGGCGTCGGGTATGGGACTGTCGCAGCGCGTGCATGGGCTTACATGCGGGTATCGTGCAGGGCGCCACCGCTCAGGTCAACCATGTCGGCCGTGACCTCGGCAAAACGCAGCACCTTGCCACCATATTCGGCCGCGAATTTCTGGGCGTCGGCCTCCAGGGCAAAGCTGCCGATGGTGGGCCCCATCGAGCCATGGCGCTTGCCGCCCACCACGTAGATGGCGGTTTTGGCGTCGATCCAGTGGCCCTGGGGGGCATTCCAGTCGGCCTGGCCCATGTCCTGCACATACACCGCCTGCACGGTGCGCGCCTGCTCGCCCGCCAGCAAGGTGCTGAAGAGTTCGACGGTGTCGCAGAAGAAGGAGGGTTTTTCCTGGCCCGCAAAGCGCACCTGGGCCTTGGGGCCCGGGTAGTCGGCCAGCAGCATGCCGTCGAGCTCGCAGCTGGTGGATCGGTCGATCTCCACCGGCGCCAGGGCCTGCGCGGTGCTGGACGGGTCCTTGCAACCGGACAGGGTGCCCAGGCCCAGCGCACCCAGCGAGGCCAGGGCGGCCCAGCCGAGCAGTTGGCGCCGCACGCCATCGGCAGTGCCGGCACCGGTGTGGCGGCGGCAGGAGCACAGATAAGTGGTCATGGTTTGAATCTCCAGCTTGCCAGGCCCAGTGGCACCACGATCCAGCCCACCATCACGGCCCCCATGAGCCAGGGCTTGGCCAAGGCTTCGGGGACGATGGTGGTCAGGCCGTACAGGGTGCGCACGTCTTCCAGCGAGAACACGTTGAGGATGCGGAACACGTCTGCGGGGTTGAGCAGCAACAGATAGGCCATGGTCGCACCGCCATAGGCGCCGCCGGTGGCCACCAGGGCGCCCAGCAGCAGCAGATCGAACACCAGCACAAAGAAGAACCAGGTGGCGATGGCCAGGCCCGAGGCCCGCGTGCGCTCGCGTGCCAGCACCGACAGCAGCACGGCCATGCTCAGGAATGCCAGGCCCAGCAGCACCGAGCTGAGCATGAAGCCACCGTAGTGGAACATGCCCGCCCAGCTGAACTGCCGGTACAGCAGCACGGCCACCAGGCCGAAGCCCGCCAGGGTCGAGAGGGTGAGTGCTGCGGCCAGGCCCAGGTACTTGCCCAGCAGCAGCTCCAGCCGCGTGATGGGCAGCGACAGCAGCAGGTCGAGCGAGCCGCGCTCGCGCTCGCCCACGATGGCGTCGAAGCCCAGCAGCAGCGCGATCAGCGGGATCAGGTAGATTACCAGGCTGACCAGGCTGGCAATGGTGAATTCGACGGAGCGAAAGCCCACCGTGCCCTGCTGTGCACCGCCAAAGTAGGCAATGGCCAGCGAGAACACGGTGAACACGAGGGCCACCGCCAGCACCCAGCGGTTGCGCATGCGGTCGCGAAACTCTTTCGCGGCGATGGTGAAGATCTGTGTCAGTTCCATGGGGGATCTTGAATCGGTACGGCGCCCGGTCAGCCGGAGAAACCGAAGAAAACGTCTTCGAGCGAGGGCTCATGGATGTGCAGGTCCCGCACGCGTGCGCCAAATGGCGCCAGCGCGCCCAGCACGGCCATCTTGGCGTCGCGCGGGCAACCCAGGTCCAGCCCGACGGGGGAGGGGGTCGTGGTGATGCCGGGCAGTTGCGCCAGGACCTGGGCCACGGGCGCGCGGTCGGCCTCTGCCAGCGTCAGTGCAAAGGTCAGCGGCATCTGCGTCTGCTCGCGCAGGGCCTGCACGCTGCCCAGCGCCTGCAGCTTGCCCGTGGCCAGAATGGCCAGCCGGTCCACGCGTTCCTGCAGCTCGGCGAGGATGTGCGAGGTGATGACAATGGTCACGCCCTCGGTCTGCAGCGTGCGCAGCGTGGCATAAAAATCGCGGATGGCCTGCGGGTCCAGGCCGTTGGTGGGCTCGTCGAGCAGCAATACGCGCGGGGTGCCGAGCAGTGCCTGGGCAAACCCCAGGCGCTGGCGCATGCCCTTGGAGTATTCGCGCACGGCCCGGTGTGCGGCCTGTGCCAGCCCCACGCGGTCCAGCAGCACCGGGCATTGCTGCAGTGGCGCGCCCTTGAGCCGGGCGAAGAAATGCAGCGTCTCCAGGCCGGTCAGGTTGTCATACAGCACCACGTTTTCCGGCAGGTAACCCAGGTGGCGGCGTGCGGCGCGAAAGCCACGTCCATGCACCGAGGCCCCGCTCACGAGGATTTCGCCCCGGGTGGCGGGCACCAGGCCCAGGATCATCTTGAACAGCGTGCTCTTGCCGGCGCCGTTGTGGCCGATCAGGCCAAAAATCTCGCCGCGCTCCACGCGCAGGTCGATGCCGTCCACGGCGTGCAGCGCGCCGTAGTGCTTGAGGGCACCGCGCACTTCGATCGCGGGAGGGTCGGAGGGGTCAGCGTTGTGAGGGTTGCGTGTCACGCCAGTGGCTCCGTTGGGGGTGGTTGGGCTGCATGCGGGGCTTGGGGTCCACCACGGTGGGTACGCGCAGCACGGGGAATTGCTGGCCCACCAGGCGCAGGGCCTGCACGGCGGGGCTTGCCAGCAGCAGCTTGATGGTGGGATGGCGCCAGGTCAGGCGGTCCACCATGTCGTTGGCTTCGTAGGGCACGTCGCCCATGCCGTTGCCGTCGCGGTCCCAGCCCAGGTAGTTGCTCCAGTAGTTGCCGCGTTGTGTGCCCCAGCGCTCATCGCGGGCACCCACATAGCGGATCTGCTCGCGATTGCCGACGAAGTCGTTGCCCTCCACCGCATTGCGGGTGGAGCCCGCCGACAGGTGCACCCCCACGGCATTGCCTGTCACCAGGTTGTCCTTGAGCTGGATGTATTCGACGTCGTAGATGAAGAAGCCACGGCCGTTGTCCGCCACGACATTGTTCTCGATCACCGAGTCCTGCATGGTGCGCAGCATGATTCCATGGTCCGAGTTGCCCCAGGCGCGGTTGTTGCGCACCACCTGGTCGCGCACTTCCATCAGCGCCAGGCCGCCCCGGTTCAGGTAGGTGTCGTTGTCTTCCCACAGGTTGTAGTAGGAGTTCATGTAGTGCGTGCCGTAGCGGCTGTGGTGCAGCTTGTTGCCCCGGAAGATGGCGTGGTGCGATACATCGATGTAGAGGGCATCGCGCACGAAGCTGATCTGGTTGTTCTCGATGCGCGCGCCCTTGGTGTTGTACAGCTGCACGCCATTGCCGCGCTGCGACGAGTTGACATCGCGCAGCCCGGTGATGGTGTTGGACAGCACCTGCACGTCGTTGGACTTCTCGATCCACAGGCCGAACAGGTTGTAGGTGAGATCGCAGTGGCGCACCACGGCACGGTGCGCGCCGGGGTAGATGTAGATGCCGGCGTTCTGGTCCTTGAGGTTGGTGCCCGAGTCGCGCACGATGAGACCCTCGATCACCACGTCGGGGGCGGTGACGCGGATGGTGTCGCCCTGGGCGCCCCCGCTGATGGTGGGCCGGTCCAGGCCGCGCAGGGTCAGGGGTTTGTCGATCCGCAGGTTGGCGCGGTACAGGCCGCGCGCCACTTCGATCACGTCACCCGGCTGTGCCTTGGCCACCGTGGCGGCCAGGTCGTCGCCGGGGCGCACGCTCAGGGTGGCGGCCTGGCAGGCTCCGGCGATGAGCAGTGCCAGGGCCAGGCTTAAATGGGTCAAGTGGGTCAATATCTTCATGCGATGAGCCAGCCCAGGGCCTTGAGCACCAGGAACAGCGCAGCGCCAATCATCAGGTTCTTGAATCCCACATAGCTCATCATATCCATCACACCGGCGACGCGGTACTGGTCACGCCACCAGGGGCCGTCTTTCACGTAGCGGCGGCCGGACAGGCGGATCAGCACCTCGTAGACGCTCCAGCCAAACCACCAGCCGATGATGGCGCCCGAGGACAGATGGCCCAGCGCCCCCTGCACCCAGGCGAAGGTGGCGGCAATGGCCAGCGCCAGACCGGCGACCTGCAGCGCGCGCTGGCTGTTCCAGCCCTCGCGGCTCCAGGGCCACAAGTGGTCGCGCAGCTCCAGCCACAGCCAGGCGATCAGGCCCACATCCCTCTTGTGCGCAGGCAGGGTGCGGTCGGTAGGCATGCGCGGATCGACCCCGTCCCTGGCCTTGGGGGATATCTGGTCTTCCACCGTGGCCGGGTGGATCGGGATGAAGTAGCCGTTGGCGCCAATGGGTGTGATCTCCAGACCGTCTTTTTCGCGGCGCTTGCGCTCCTTGGCCAGGGGCGGGCAGCCCTTGGTGTCGGTGTACAAGATCATGCAATCCAGGCAGTGCAGGCACTCGCGGTGGTCGATGCGGCCGTCGGCATCAATGGCCTGTGCACCGCAGCCCACGGCGCAGGCCTTGCAGCTGTTGCAGTCCTGCTTGCGCTTGAGGCCAAACCAGCGGAAGGTGCTGGGCATGGCCAGCGATGCCCCCAGCGGGCAGATGTATTTGCAGTACGGCCGCTCGATGAAGAGGGACACACCCAGAATGGCGGCCACGAACAGGCCGTAGGGCCAGGCGCGGTTCATCACCCCGACCAGGAAGGTGGTCTTGAAGGGTTCGACCTCGGACAGTTTTTCGGCCAGGCCCATGGAGAACATGGACACGGTAAGCAAGAAGAAGAAAACGGCGTACTTGATCCACTTCAGGCGGTCATGCCACTTCTGCGGCAGCTGGGTCTGGAAGCGCTTGAGGCCCAGCGCCCGGGCGATCTTGTAGACGGCTTCCTGCAGCGAGCCGAACGGGCACATCCAGCCGCAGAACAGACCGCGGCCAAACAGGAACGCCGTGACGATGATGAAGATCCAGAACAGGAAGATGAACGGGTCGGACAGGAACAGCGACCAGGTCCACTGGAACAGCAGCGCGTGGAACCACGTCAGCACCTGCGTGATGGAGGGCTGGGCCATGTAGCCAAAGCCCACCCAGAAGATGCTGATGGCCCAGAACGTGTACTTGAAACCGTTGACCGGCCACTTGTTCTTGTGCGTTGACAGGCGCGTGAGCTTTTCGCGCAAGGCATAAACCACCGTGACGGCCGCCAGCAGAAGGATGAACAGGGAAATGGGCAGCGCCTGTGATTTCCAGATGCGCACCCAGGGGGCAGCCGGTTCCTCTACCTTGGGGCGACCACCTTCCAGGCTGCTGGCGGGCAGCCAGTACTTGGACTCGAACACCGCAAAACTGCGGTGGCCCGTGGCGCGGTCCACCCGGTTGCCCAGGAAGGCCAGCTTCCAGGGGTAGGCGGCAGAGAACGCATGCGAGCGGATGATGAAGATGGCCGATTCGGCATAGCGCGGCGCGCCCTCTGCCTCCAGGCCGTAGAGGTTGTACGAGTCCAGGTCACGGAAGGTGAAGGAATCCGCCCCCTGCTTGACCTGCACGCGGTCGTAGATGCCACCGCGCACGAAGCCCGAGCCCTTGAAGGATTCCTGGCCCCCCGTCTTGATGATGAACAGCGCGTTCTCGCCCTCCTTCAGGCGCGAGCGCAGGCTGTCAAAGCCGCGGTCACCCAGGAGGCTGCGGGCAAAGTCGGGGTGGTTCAGGTCGCCAAACCACAGTTCGATGAAGGGCTCGGGGCCGCGCGGCAGGCCCACCTGCTCGGGCTTGACGAGCAGCTGCTGCACCGCGCCCATTTTCACGAGCTGCGCCCAGTCGTACCTCTGGCCGGTGGCGACGAAGCGCGCGGGCTCGCGCACGGTGGGCGCGATGATGCCGGCCTGGCGCGCCACGGCGGCGCCCGAGGTCATGACCACCTGGTTTTGCGCCACCACGGTGACGGTGGCGCCGGAGATGGCATCCAGGCCGATCACGTTCTCGTCGGGGCGCGAGGGGCCGACCTCGATGGTGTCGACCACCGACTTGCCGATGTACTGGTTGTTGAAGTTGATGAGGGCCGATTCGGGAATGCCCAGCAGCAGGATGGGCTCGGAATGCTTGAGCACCTTTACGCCGACGAAATGGCCCTGGGTGTCCATGCCGATCAGCGTGACCACCGGCTTGCCCGAATAGGCGGGCGTGTCGGTGATGTCGGTGGACAGCATCACATAGCCCAGCAGCTTTTTCTGGGCCGAGTCGCTGTCGTAGGCCTCGACGTAGGGCGGCTGGCCCTTGCGGTCGGAAAAATGCGTGGCACCCGGAAAGACCTCGGCACAAGGCAGCAGCGAGCACATGGCGGGCGTGCTGGCCAGGTTGTCAGGCAGCTCCGCCTCGTAGGCACTGGCATGTGCGCGCGGCGCCAGAAGGGCCAGCGCCATGAACAGTGCAAAACAGAAGGCTGCGAACCGTGGACCGAGGGAGGGCATAAATACTATCCAAACAATAACAGGCACCGGTTGGTGTGCCCGCATTACAGGCCTAATTGGCTCAAAACCCCTGGGTGGAGCCCATGCCACGGGCATGGCCACACAGGGGTGTTTTTCCTCAGGCCTCGACGATCATGCGCGTGCGCATCTCCAGGTGCAACGCATGGCAGAAGGTGGAGCAGTACGCCCAGAACACGCCGGGCTTGTCGGCAATGAAGGTTACCGACTTGGTCTCCAGCGGGTTGATCACGAACTGGATGTTGTACTTGGGCACAGCGAAGCCGTGCGTCAGGTCTTCGATCTTGTCGAGATTCGTCAGGATCAGCGTGACTTCATCGCCCTTCTTCACCGTGAATTCACGCAGGCTGAAGGCAGGCGCCTGGGAGGTGAGCTTCACCGTGACCTTCTTGCCGTTGCGGAAGACACCGGATTCCTTGGCGTCCTTGACGGCCAGGGGGAACTCGTTCAGGTCATAGACCTGCTTGGGCTTGACGATGTCGCGCTTGAAGATGATGAAGTCGTGG
>JANJSZ010000160.1 GCA_024711405.1 Acidovorax sp. | reverse complement strand
GAGATCGTGGCGGCCGCCCGCGCCGCCCATGCGCACGAGTTCATTCTGCGTTTGCCGCATGGCTACGACTCGCTGGTGGGCGAGCGCGGCCAGGGCCTGTCGGGCGGCGAGCGCCAGCGCATCAGCATTGCCCGCGCGTTGCTGATCGACCCGCGCATCCTGATCCTGGACGAAGCCACCTCGGCCGTCGATACCGAAACCGAGAAGGAAATCCAGAAGGCGCTCGACAACCTGGTGCAGGGCCGTACCACCATCGCCATTGCCCACCGCCTGTCCACCCTGCGCAAGGCCGACCGCCTGGTGGTCATGGACCGTGGCGAGGTGGTCGAGGTCGGGCCGCACGATGAACTCATGGAAAAGCAGGGCGCCTACTGGCGCCTGTACGAAGCTCAGGCCCGCCGCGCCGAAGAAGACGCCCAGGCCGCTGGCGTCATCATTGACAGCGGCCTGCTGCACCCGGCGCACCCCGCCGGCAATTCTTGAACCGGCCGGAAGCTGACCATGACGACATCCATTGTTCCGCTGCGACTGCACCGCAATTCCCATGGCCGCCTGGTTCTGACCCAGCCGGACGGCACCCTCCACGAGGGCGTGACGCCCGTGCGCGCGTTTCCGATCGCGGCGCCGTCCGAAGGCCTTTCGCTCGTGGGCCCGGATGGCCATGAGCTGGTCTGGCTGGACCGGTTCGATCAGCTGCCCGAGGCGGCACGCCACCTGGTCGATGAAGAACTGGCTGTGCGGGAGTTTGTACCCACTATCCACCAGATCGTTTCTGTTTCGAGTTTCTCCACGCCCAGCACCTGGACCGTCGAGACCGACAAGGGCCCGGCCCAGTTCGTGCTGAAGGCCGAAGAAGACATCCGCCGCCTGGGCGGGCGCACCCGCCTGCTGATTGCCGCGGGCGACGGCATGCAGTTTCGGGTGCCGGACACCACGGTGCTGGACCGGCATTCCCGGCGTCTGCTGGAGCGCTTTCTGTAAAAGGCCGGCGCAAGCGGGTGGGTGCGGCAGCCAGGTTGCCAGGTGAACCCCTTCTTTTACCGTCATGAATGTACGGAGAGGCTGCAAAGCCATCCCGCTCCTCATCACGGACCACTGGCGCGAGGGCGCCATCGTGCGCTAACCCGACAAACCTTCCGTCCCCGGGGGGGGGCCACCGCGACGGGATGCAGGTGCAGAAAAAGACACGGGCGAGGATCCGCCGTAGCCGCCCAAGAAACCACTATCCACGCAGTGGCTGGAGTTCATTCAGTGGGGGGCTCTTGGTCCCGAGCCGCGCTGCGGGCATGCAGTGCGCGGAAATTTTCCCATTTTGCTATGGATGAAATAGCTTCAGGCGCTTTTTGTACAAGCGCTAGATGGCGTTTCCCACGTGAAATGCCTGGTCGCCCTGTTGCCTCATGGCTTGACGGAAGGGGTGCCCGATGCCACCTCTGCCTGTGCGGCCCGCTTGCGCTTGCGTTCGGCGCGGTGTTTGGCGGCAAAAACCCGCACTTCGGCGTACGACACGAAGTTGTCGTGGTCGGTGTCGGCACCGTCAAAGGCAGCGGCCAGGCGGGGAAAAAGCACCACTTCGCTGCGGCTGAGCTTGCCGTCGCCGTTGAAGTCGAGCATCTTGAATTCCTGCATGGCCTTGATCTCGCCCTTGGTCAGCGGGGCCTGGGCCGGGGCGCTGGCAGCCGCCTGCGCGCGCGCGGCGACCCCCGGCGGGTTGGCGAGCGCCAGACTGCAGCCCAGGGCGGCCAGCAGGGCCAGTGGGATTTTCATGCGCAAAACTCCTCGGATCGAACAGGGGCGATGGTGGCATACCTGCGGCCACAAAGCCCATTTGCAACGCTGCGGGCGCAGGCTTTCACCGGGTGTTGCACTCTTTGGCGGGGCGCCCTGGTTGCATGCGGATGCCATGCATGCCGACATGCTCATCCGGCGGGCAGGGTGCCCTGGTTGGCGATACCGCTGCGCACATGGCCCGCCGGCACATGGCGGGCCGCGGAGGTGACATGGCCGGTCTGGTCGTCAAAGAAAAAGTCGGGTTCGAACTCGCGCAGGAACTCGCCCTTGGGCATGCCGCCCAGAAACATGGCTTCATCGACCGCGATTTTCCAGCTCATCAGCGTCTGGATGGCCCGTTCGTGCGCGGGCGCGCCGCGCGCCGTGACCAGGGCGGTGCGGATGCGCATGGACGGTGCGCCGCTTTGCTGCAGGCGGTGCAGGGCCGACAAAAAGGGCTTGAAGGGTCCGGGGGGCAGGGGCAACAGGGCCTTTTCGACCTCGTGGGCCTGGAAGGCGTCGAGCCCGGCGGCCTGGAAGACCCGCTCGGCCTCGTCAGAAAACAGCACGGCGTCGCCGTCAAAGGCGATGCGCACTTCGTGCGGGTGGGCAGCGCTGGCCTGGACCGACTGCGTGGCCACCTGCGCCGCCGGGAAGCCCATGGCCAGGGCCTCGTTCACGTCGGCGGCGTTGGCCGAGAGAAACAGGTGCGCGCCCAGGGGCCGCAGGTAGCGAAACGGCGCCGCCCCCTGCGTGAAGACGCCGCGCTGCACCGACGCCAGCCCGTGGGCCTTGGCCGAGCGAAACACGCGCATGCCGCTGACCGGATCGTTGCGCGACAGCACCACCACCTCCACCCGCTGCTGCGCGGGTTCGTTGAAGGCGAGCAGCTTCTTGACCAGCGAAAACGCCACGCCGGGCCGCGCCGGATCATCCAGTCGGTCGAGCTGCAGCTGCATGTAGCCTTGGGGGTGGTCGGGGTCGAAGATGCGGTTTTCTTCTTCAAAATCGAACAGGGCGCGTGACGAGATCGCCACCACCAGCTTGTCGTCCAGGGTTACCGCCATGGAATCTCCTTGAAAACCATCGATTGCGTTGCGCGCCACCCGCAGCTTTTGCAACTGGCGTGGCCCAGATCAGCGGCCGCCGCGCAAGGGCCGCCCCGCCGCACTGGCGGCGTCCCCCCTCCCGCATCGCGCAGCGAGGCGAGAGAGGGGGTGAAGGCGCGCAGCGCCTCAGGGGGGTGCACCTTATTTCACGAACTGGTGAAGCTGGATGATGGGCAGCAGCACCGCAAGCACGATCAGCATCACGATCAGGCCCATGGCCACGATGAGCAGCGGCTCCAGGATGGTGGCCAGCTGCATGGCGCGGCGCTGCACGTCGTTGGACAGCTGGGTGGCGGCGCGTTGCAGCATCACCGGCAGCTGGCCGGTCTGCTCGCCCAGGCGCGCGAACATGGCGAGCAGGCCGGGGAAGCGCTTTTTCTGCGCCAGCGCCGAGGCCAGCGGGGCGCCCTCGCGCACCAGCACCAGCGCATCGAGCGCGTCGGCGCGCAGCGCGCGGTTGTTCAGGGTTTCGGCGGCGGCCTGCAGGGCCTTGAGAATGGGCACGCCGGCGCTGGCCAGCATGGCCAGCGTGCTGGCAAAGCGCGCCGCGTTGTAGCCGCGCGCCAGCTTGCCCACCAGCGGCAAGTTCAGCCAGGCGGCATCAAACTTTTGGCGAAAATGCTCGAAAGTCAAAATCCAGCGAGCGCCTATAGCTATCAAAATGGAAGCAATCAGCATCAACCAACCGTAGCTGCGCACCATGGCACTAAGGCCCAGCATGGCCACGGTGAGAAAGGGCAGGGCGCGCTTGGTGCCGGCAAACACGCTGGCCACCTGCGGCACCACGTAGCTCACCAGGAACAGCACGATCGCGATGGCGATCAGGGTGACGATGGCCGGGTACAGCGCCGCGCCCATCAGCTTGGCCTGCAGGGCCTGGCGCTCTTCGAGGTCGTCGGCCAGGCGCTCCAGCACCAGGCCGAGGTTGCCGCTGTGCTCGCCCGCGCCGATCACGGCGCAGTAGATGTCGGAAAACTCGCGCGGATGCTGGGCCAGCGCGCGGGCAAAGGGGGCACCGGCGTTCACCTCGGCGCGCAAGGCCGCCACCAGATGGCGCTGGCGCTCGTCGTCGGCTTCCTCCGACAGGGCGGCAAGGGCGCGCTCCAGCGGCAGGCCCGAGGCCACCAGCCCCGCCAGCTGGCGTGTCCAGATGGCCAGGGCCGAAGCGCCCAGCACCGGCCGCGTGAAAAGGCGCTGCCCCAGGCCGGCGGGGGCGCCATCGCGCGACTGGCCGGTTTGCACGGGTTCCACGCTCAGGGGCACCAGCGCCTGGGCCCGCAGCAGGCTGCGGGCCGACTTGGCCGTGTCGGCTTCCATCAGGCCCTTGCGGGTCTGGCCCTGGGCGTCCAGGGCTTCAAAAGAAAAAGCGGGCATGTGGGGGGTGAACCGGAGGAGCTGTCAGGCGCAATAAGCCAGCCCGTGATGGTAGCCGCTGCCCGTGATGCTGCCTGTGACGCTGTACTGTGCAGCCGGGGCTTCAGGCCATCTCGGCGACGGCCTGCGCCGCAATGTCCAGGGAGCGCAGGCGCAGCGCCGGGTCGAACACGTCGCTGACCAGCATGAATTCGTCCGCACCCGTGGCCTGGCGCAGGTGGGCCAGGCCGGCGCGCACCGTGTCGGGCCCGCCGATCACGGCGGCGGCCAGAAAGTCACCGATGGCGGCGCGCTCTTGCGGTTGCAGGCGCGCGGCAAAGTTCTCGATGGGCGGCAGCAGGCGGCGGCGGTCGCCCGTGAGAATGCCCAGCACGCGCTGGTAGGTGCTGCTGGCCAGGAAATCGGCTTCGGCGTCGGTGGGTGCCGCGATCAGGGGCACGCCAATCACCACATAAGGCCGGGGCCACGCAGCGGACGGCCGGTACAGTTTGCGGTACAGATCGAGCGCCTGGTGCAGCAGGCGCGGCGCGAAATGCGAGGCAAAGGCATAGGGAAGGCCGCGTTCGGCCGCCAGCTGTGCCGAAAACAGGCTGGAGCCCAGCAGCCAGATGGGCACGTTGGTGCCCGCACCGGGCATGGCAATCAGGCGCTGGTCGGGTGTGGCCGGTGCCAGCAGGCGCTGCAGCTCGGCCACATCCTGCGGAAAATCATCGGCGGTTTCCACGCGGCTGCGGCGCAGGGCGCGCATGGTGGCCGGGTCGGTGCCGGGCGCGCGACCCAGGCCCAGGTCGATGCGGCCGGGGTACAGCTCGGCCAGTGTGCCAAAGGCCTCGGCCACCACCAGCGGCGCGTGGTTGGGCAGCATCACGCCGCCCGAGCCCACGCGGATGCGCTGCGTGCCCCCGGCGATATGCCCCACCAGCACGGCGGTGGCCGAGCTGGCAATGCCGGCCATGTTGTGGTGCTCGGCCAGCCAGTAGCGCGCAAAACCCAGCGCTTCGGCGTGTTGCGCGGTGCGCAGGGCGATCTGCAGCGCCTGGGCGACGGTGCCGCCTTCGCGCACGGCGACCAGGTCAAGCATGGAAAGGGCGGGGCGTTGGGCAGTAGTCATGGCCCGATTGTCGGCGCGCTGCGCCCTGGCTGCTGGCGGAGCGGCGGGATCCAGGTCTTGCGGCAAGGTCGCCGGCCGCCGACACGCCGGATCCGTCATTTTTTGGTAGCCAAAACACCGGGCTGATCACAAAATGTTTCAAATCCACTGCCGCCACACTCTGAGCGATGGGCGGTGGACACCTTGCATGAGGGGGGCGTATGGGTTTTTTCAGCCGATTTTTCCGGATGCGTGAGCAGGATGCCGCCAGCCCTGAAACCACCTGGGCCGTGGAAGACAACGGCAGCGAGCTGGTGCTGGATGAAGAGTACGCCGCCATGCTGATGACCGAGATCGACATCGACGCGGCCATTGCCAGTCACGAGCGTTGGCGCCTGCAGTTGCAGGACATGGTCAATGGTCGCTCCGAAGAAGTCATGCACCCCGACCGTATCTGCCAGGATGACCGCTGCGACCTGGGCCGCTGGCTCAACGGTGCGGGCCGTGCGCGGCTGGGGCATTACCCGGCCTTCGAGATGCTGGAGGCGCGGCACCGGTATTTTCACCAGCAGGCGGCGGCGGTGGTCACCAGCTTCCAGGCCGGCGATCAGGCCACTGCGGCCCAGCTGCTCGACAGCCGCTGCCGCCACGCATCCAACCAGGTGCTGTTGCTGCTCCAGGAGCTCAAGCGCGGGCTCGGGCGCTGAACGGGGCTGTCAATTGCTGTTGAATCAATCGCAATTGGCGCTTTGCTGGCAGGGAGTGCGGCCGATTTTGCAGGGGGTCAAACGACCTGTTCCAGCTGCCAACCGGTTTCGCGGGCAATGTCCTGCAGGTGGTGCCCCGCCACGATGTAGTGGATTTCGGTGCCGGCGGGCGCCCCCAGTGTGGGCAGCAAGGCACGCAGGGCGCAGCGGGCGGCGTGCAGGTCGCCGGCGTTGATGTCGATGCGGATATGGGCCGGCGGCCGCAGTCCGTCGGGGCGCCGTTCACCGAGCGAATCGCCCCAGCCCACCACCAGCCCCAGGTCCTGCGAGCGCAGCATCTGGTCGATGGTGTCCTCGCGGTGGTGCAAGGGGTCTGGGACATTGCGCCGGCCCACCGGAATTTTCACGAAGAGGAAGCCAGCGATCACCTCGGGCCGTGCGGGATGGCTGGGTGAAGGTGCGGGCGCCGAGGTGGGCACCGCTTGGGGCGCTGGGGCGGGTGGGTGGACCATGGGGCTGATTTTAGGGACGCGCGGGCAGCAGGGTGATTGCTCAAGGGATGACCTGCATAACTCCCTGCGGTCGGTGATAGCGCGGCATCGGGCGCTCCACTGCGTTGCTTTTCTTGCCAATAGCCGAGCTATTGGCTGCAAAAAGACGCCTTGTGGCCCATCCCCATCCGCACTACCACCGACTCGCGAGGGTCATGCAGGTCATCCCAAGGTGCGCGGCACCGGGCTGCTTCAGTAGCTGCGCCCGCCCTTGTACATCGCGTGCTGGCGCCGCTGCAGCGTGGCCGCTTCGCCCAGCCGCGCCATGGCCGCGCCGGCGTGCGCGTGCGTGATGGCCATGCCCAGCGCATCGGCGGCGTCGGTGCCGGGCAGGCCGGGCAGCTGCAGCAGGCGGCGCACCATTTCCTGCACCTGGGTCTTGGCGGCGCGGCCGTGGCCGACCACGGCCTTTTTCATCTGCAGCGCGGTGTATTCGGCCACGGGCAGGTTGCTGGCCACCAGGGCGGTAATGGCCGCACCACGGGCCTGGCCCAGCAGCAGCGTGGACTGGGGGTTGACGTTGACGAAGACGATCTCGACGGTGGCCACGTCGGGTTGGTAGCGCGCCGCCACCTCGCTGATGCCGTCGAACAGCACCTTCAGTCGGCCGGGCAGGTCGCCCAGGGCCAGCGCGGTGGTGCGGATGGTGCCGCTGGCCACATAGCCCAGCCGGTGGCCGTCCACATCGATCAGGCCGAAGCCCGTGGTCTGCAGACCGGGGTCAATTCCCAGAATTCTCATGTGCTATTGAAGGAGTGGCTGCTACCGCTTGCCAGTCGCGTGGCGGGAGTGTTTTGAGGCAGGCAAGGTGCCGCCGAAAAGAAGCGCTCCCAGCGTGGCGGGCATGGGGTGATGATACGGGCCGGGCGCAGTGCACCGAAACCAAATCCGGGACAATGCCCGCTTTTGTGCATTCAGCCTTTGCAGGATTTCCATGACCGAAGCCACTTCCGCTCCCCCGCTGCCCGACCACCTGTCCATCGACCCGCGCAGCCCCCACCATGTGGCCGCCGTGTTCGAGCACGACATCGGCATCCGCCTGAATGACAAGGACCGCTTCGATGTCGAGGAATACTGCATCAGCGAAGGCTGGGTCAAGGTGCCTGCGGGCAAGACGCTTGATCGCAAGGGCAAGCCGCTGCTGATCAAGCTCAAGGGCAAGGTGGAAGCGTTTTACCGCTGATGGCCATCCCGCGACGGCGGCCGGGCGCAATGCGGCGGCCCGTGCAACCCGCGCCATGACTGCGGCGCTGGAGCCGGCATCGGCCCGCCCCTGGGTCGTCCACTGCGACGGCAGCGCCATGCCCAACCCCGGCCGCATGGGGTTGGGCGTGGTGCTCTGCGCGCCCGACGGCGCGCGCCACACCTTTGCGCAGGCCACGCACACCACGGGTTGCAACAACGAGGCCGAGTTGCGGGCCCTGCTGCTGGCCTTGGCTGAGTTGCAGGCGCGCGGGGCCAGCGCGCTGCAGGTGCACAGCGACAGCAGCATCGTGGTGGAGCAACTCGGCGGCACGCCCGTGGTGCCGATTGCGCGGCTGCAAGACCTTTTTGACCAGGCGCGCCGCCTGCTGCAGACCTTCGGGCCGGTGCAACTGCAGTGGATTCCGCGCCACCGCAATGCCGAGGCCGACGCCCTGGCCCGCGCCGCGCTGGGATTGGCGCCCAAGCCGCCCGCCCGGCCTATCGGCCAGCGGCGCAAGAAGTAGGCGTTCGCCGGGCCACGGATCAGGGCAGCTCGGCACTGCCCATGCGTGCCAGGATGGTGCGCGTGCGCCCAGCCAGGTAGGCCGAGCCGGGGGTCTTCTCGAAGCGCTTGGGCGCGGGCAGCATGACGGCCAGGCGTGCGGCTTCCTGCGGCGACAGGCGCGCGGCCGGCTTGCGAAAGTAATGCTGAGCCGCGGCCTCGGCGCCAAACACGCCGTCGCCCCATTCCACGCTGTTGAGGTAGATCTCCAGGATGCGCTGCTTCGGTAAAATCTGCTCCAGCAGCACGGTCAGCACGAACTCCTGGCCCTTGCGCAGCAGCGTGCGCTCGCCCGAGAGCAGCAGGTTCTTGGCCAGCTGCTGGGTGATGGTGGAGCCGCCCCGTATCCTGGGCGCACGCACGGGCTTGTCGGGCGCGCGGGCCTGGGCCCGGGCGATCTGCGCCTCGGCCTGGGCGTTGCGCTCCCAGGCTTTTTCGATGGCGTTCCAGTCCACGCCGTCGTGGGTGACGAAACTGCCGTCTTCGGCCGCGATCACGGCGCGCTTGAGGTGGTCGGAAATCTGGGCGTAGGGCAGCCACTGCTGGCGCCAGCGCACATCGCCCTTGCTGGCCACCTGCGCCCAGATTTCGGAGCGCTGGAAGGTGGTGGATTCGGGGGCAACCCAGGCCATCAGCGCGATGCGCGCCACAAAAAACAGCTGCAGGCCCACCAGGGCCACCACCACCAGGCCCAGCCAGCGCAAAAGGGCTTTCATGGCTGCGGTCCGCTCACGCCGCCGCCTGCAGTTCGGCCAGCACCTGGGCCGATGGCGGGCGCACGCCGCGCCACAGGGCAAAGGCCTCGGCGGCCTGCTCCACCAGCATGCCCAGGCCGTCGCGCGGCACGGCGCCATGCTGGCGGGCCCAGTCGAGGAAACCCTGCGCCGCCGGGCCGTACATCATGTCGTAGGCCAGGCTGCCGGGGCGCAGCACATGGGTGGGCACGGGAACGGAGTCACCGCTCAGGCTGCTGGCCGTGGCATTGATGATGAGGTCGAAATCGGCCTCCAGCGCCTGTGGAGCAAGCGCCAGAAGCTCTGTTTTTTTTAGCAGTGCCAGGTCGGCATGGGCCTGCACCAGGGCCTGCGCCCGGGCCAGCGTGCGGTTGGCCACGGTGATGTGGCGCACGCCCGCCTGCAGCAGGGGACCCAGCACGCCGGCTGCTGCGCCGCCGGCGCCCACCAGCAGCACGTCGCGCCCGGCCAGCGGCAGGCCCGCGTTGCGCGTGATGTCGGCCACCAGGCCCAGGCCGTCGGTGTTGTCGGCGTGGATGGCCTGTCCGTCAAAGACCAGGGTGTTGGCGGCGCCCGCCCGCTGCACGCGTTCGCTGCGCGTGGTGGCCAGCGCGGCGGCTTCGAGCTTGAAAGGCACGGTGACATTGCAGCCGCGCCCGCCGCGGGCCATGAAGGCGCGCACGCCCTGGGCAAAGCCGTCGGTGGGCAGCAGGCAGCGTTCGTACACCAGGTGCTCGCCGGTCAGTTCGGCAAAGCGTGCGTGGATGGCGGGCGAGCGGCTGTGCGCCACCGGGTTGCCCATCACGCAATACAGATCATCGGAAGAACTCATGGAGCGCGGTGTGAAGGATGGAATGCGGGCGGGGCGCGATGGTCTCCCCGGCGCCGCGGGCCGGTACTCAGGGGCTGCGGCCTTCGGGGTCGGTTTCGAAGTTGGTGGTCAGGGTCTGGTCGCGTGTGAACTTGAAGCGCGCCACCATGGCGATCTGGTCGGCCTGGCGGCGCATCTCGGCATTGAAATGGCCGAACGGGCCGGAGGCCCGCGCGATGGCCTCGGCCTGCCGGTCCAGCGTGCGATTGCCCGAACCCTGCACCACCTCGGTGGCCAGGACGCGGCCATCGTGGTTGACGGTGATGATCATTGTCAGCTCGCCATAGAGCTTCCGGCCGCCTTGTGCGGGGAAGTTTTCGGTGCCCTTGTCTTCAACCTTGCTGCGCAGGGCCGAGTAATACACCGCGTAGGCCTCTTCGCGCGTGGCGGGGCTGATGTAGCGTTTCTTGGGGCGTGCGTTTTCTTCGTTGATGCGCTTTTCGATCTCGGCCAGCAGCTTGACGAGCTGGCGGCGCTTTTCCTCTTCGGCGCCCTGGCTGCCACTTTGGCTGGGCTTGCGCGGATCGGGCAGGGGCAGCGCGGCGATCTGTTTGCGCAGCTGGGCCAGCAGCTGGTTTTGCTGCTCTTGCAGGGCGTCCAGCCGGCGCTGCGATTCCTCGAAATCGTTGCCCACGGCCGTGAGTGCCGAATAGGGCAGGGGACTGGTGGCGCGGCCCTTGTTCGCCTCACCGCCCCCGGCCATGTTGGCCTGGGCGATGGCCTGGGCCTTGTCGGGCCGTTCGTTGGACTTGGCGTTGACCAGGATGACTTCGAGCGGCGTGTCCTGGAACACGCGATTGAAGCCCTCGGGGTCGATGAAACGCACCGACAGCAGTGCCGCGTGCAGCGCCACCGACACGCCCAGCGTGAGCTGCAGCGTGGTGAAGCGGGTGAGGAAGGAAGCGTTTTTCATCGCCGGGCCGCCCCAAGATGAAAAGCGGCCCCCTCGGGGGGCAGCGACCATACGAAGTGGGGAGCGTGGGGGTTATTTTTCATCGCCGGGCCGCCCCAAGATGAAAAGCGGCCCCCTCGGGGGGCAGCGACCACACGAAGTGGGGAGCGTGGGGGGTATTTTTCATCGCCGGGCCGCCCCAAGATGAAAAGCGGCCCCCCCGGGGGGCAGCGACCACACGAAGTGAGGGAGCGTGGGGGCCATGTTCACGGGGCAGGATGATCGGTGCTGGCGGTGCCGTTGGTGTCGGCCTCGTTCACATCGACGGCAATGGCAATGGGGCCGGCCACGGCCGCGTCGTCATCGGTGTCGTCGGCATCTTCCACCGGGCCGTCGTCACTGGTGTCGTCGGGATCGTCCAGGCGCTCGACCACCGTGCCGTGCAGGTCGAGTGTGATCTCGTCCACCTCGCCGAGCCTGACCTTGAGGCGCGCGCCGCGCGGCAGGTTTTGGGCGCCCAGCACGGGGAAGACCAGCGGCAGCGCGTCGGCACGCACCAGGAAGCTGCCGCCCGGCCCTTCCTTGAACACGGTGGCGTTGAGCTCGGTGATGCCGTTCTGTTCCACGTATTGCAGCGTCCAGAAGCGCTCCATGCCGGCCTGGTAGCCGTTGTAGGCGCTGTAGGCTGCGTCAAAGCTGCTGATGATGGAGAACAGCTCCGCGTCCTTGGGTTTGAAGGGGGCCGCCAGGGCCGCCGTTCTTCCGTTGCGCACGCAGGCAATGATCTGCCACTGGTTCACCAGATCCACATATCGGCGAAGCGGCGAGGTGGCCCACGAGTACGCCTTGACGCCAATGCCGGCGTGCGGCAACGCCTTGGTGCCCATGCGCACCTTCACGCCCGGTGCCATGCTGGCCTGGCTGCGGTAGATGCCGGGCACGCCGTGCTCGGCCAGCATCAGGCCCCAGGTGCTGTTGGCCACGATGGCGGCCTCGGCCACGATCAGGTCCAGCGGCGCGCCGCGCTGGCGTGTGGTGATCTGCACCTGCTCGCTGCCATCGGGCTCGGCCTTGTTGTTGCCGATCAGCTTGAAGTTGTAGTCGGGCCGGTTGAAGTTTTCGGGCTTGCCGCGCACCACTTCGCGCTGGGCCTTGAGGGTTTGGGCCAGTCGGTATAAAAACGATAGCTGATCGCGCACATCCAGCAAGCGTTGCGGTGTGTTTTCTGCATGAACTTTCGGGTCCTGCAGCCAGGCTTCGGTGACGATGTGGTCGAGCTGGTCGTGGCGCAGGTTGGCCACCACGGGCACGCGTTCGAGCTTGGTCTCGGTGCCGGTGATGGCGAGCGTGGCTTCGTCCACCGTGACATACAGCGATACCGCCGGGTTGGCGCGGCCTTCGTCCAGCGTGTAGATCTGCACCACCTCGTCGGGCAGCATGGTGATCTTGTAGCCGGGCATGTAGACGGTGGACAGGCGGGTGCGGCCCAGCTGGTCGAGCGGCGTGCCCGGCACGATGGCCAGGCCCGGCGCGGCAATGTGGATGCCCAGCACCACGGTGCCGGTGCCCAGGCCCTGCACCGACAGGGCGTCGTCGATCTCGGTGGTCTGCGAGTCGTCGATGGAATAGGCCTGCACGGGCGCCAGCGGCAGGTCGGCCGGCGGCTGCGGCGCGGTGAGCTGCGGGAAACCCGTGCCCTTGGGGAAGTTGTCGAACAGGAAGCGTTTCCAGTGGAACTGGTAGGCCGAATCGATGGCGCCGGCCTTTTGCAACAGGTCGAGCGGGGCCAGGTGCGTGGCGCGGCTGGCCTCGACCACGGCCTTGTATTCGGGCGCGTTCTTGTCGGGGCGGAACAGGATCTTGTAGAGCTGCTCGCGGATGGGCTGCGGGCACTCGCCGCGCCCCAGCGCCTCGGCCCAGTCGCTGATCTGCTGCACGATCAGCTTTTTCTTCTCGATGGCGGCCAGGGCCTGCTGCAGGATCTCGGCGGGCGCTTTCTTGAAGCGGCCCTTGCCGGCGCGGCGAAAGTAGTGCGGCGCCTCGTGCAGGGCAAACAGCGCGCCGGCCTGCTGGGCCAGCGTGGCGTTGTCCGAAAAATAGTCGCGCGCCAGGTCGGCAAAGCCGAAATCCTCCTCGGGGGCGAATTCCCAGGCCAGCGGCAGTTCGATGGTCTGGGCCATGGCCTGCGCCTGGGCCATCAGCTCGGACGGCGCGGGTTTTTCGAATTTCAACAGGAGGTTCGCGGCCTTGACCTTGACCCGCTTGCCCGAATCGAGCTCGACTTGGGCCGAGCTTTCGGCTTCGGACAGGATGCGGCCGGCCATGAATTTGCCGGCTTCTTCAAACAATGCGTGCATGGGCGGCATTCTCCCATGGGCGCTGGGGGGTGGTTTTCAGATCTCGAGCACCAGTCCGGGCGCAAACGCCTTGTTCTCCACCACCCCCTGGGGGGCATAGCCGCGCGGGTTGGCCACGACGCGCGTGGCGCCCACCTGGTAGTCGAAGCTGTCGTGCACATGGCCGTGCAGCCACAGCCGGGGCTGCCAGCGCAGGATGCGCGCCTCCAGGTCGGAGACAAAGCAGGCGTTGAGGGGCGAGCCGGCGAACTGCGGGGCGATGCTGCCGCGCGCGGGCGCAAAGTGCGTGACGACCACGGTGGGTCCGTCGAACGGCTCGGCAAAACGCTCCTCCAGCCAGGCCACCGACCGGTCGAACAGCATTTGCGAGATGGCGGGCGTGAAGGGCGCGGCAAAGTCGGGTGCCACGCGGATGCGGCTGAAGTCCCGCACCAGCTCCATGGCCTTGGCCAGCGCCGCGTCGCGCTGCTGCGGCGCGTCGAAGAGCCGGTAGTCCGACCACAGCGTGCAGCCCAGGAACCGCACACCGCCATGGCGCCATGCATCGCATTCGAGCACGCGCACGCGGCTGCCTTCGGCATGCGCGCGCAGTTGCGCCATGGTGGTGCTCAGATCGGAGCCATAGAACTCGTGGTTGCCCGCGACGAACACGGTGGGGCGGTCCAGTTGCCGCGCCCAGGCCATGGCCGCGGCGGGCCGCTGCAGGTCTCCGGCCAGCACCACCACGTCGGCGGGCGGCACACCCAGGGTCAGCGGGTGCACCGACAGGTGCAGATCGGACAGCAGGGCAATTTTCATGGCGTGCGGTGCATATCAGAAGGAGCGGTGGTCATTGTGGCCGCTGACGCCCCTGCCAGGAGGGGCGCGGGGTGGCGCCCCTGCCGGCAACAGGTGCTTGTCACTTTTTTGTGCTGGCGGGCGTCCAATGACCAGGAACGAGCAAAAACCGACAAACCCAAGAGCCAAGAGGCATGCCATGCACCTACCCCCACCGGCGCCCGTAGCGCGGGCGACCTGCGATCCATGCGCTGACGATGAACTGATCGAAGGGGCCTTGCAGGGCGAGCAGTCCGCCTTCGAGGCCATCATGCGCCGGCACAACCGCCTGTTGTTCCGCGCCGCGCGCGGGGTGGTGTCCGACGATGCCGAGGCGCAGGACGTGGTGCAGGAGACCTACCTGCGCGCGTTCACCCGGCTGCGGGATTTTCGGCGCGGCGCGGCGCTGGGCACCTGGCTGGCGCGCATCGCCATCAATATTGCGCTGGATGCACTGCGCAAGCGCGGCCGTTCGGTGCCGTCCGTGTCCATGGATGGCGTGCAGGACGAGGACCACGAAATTTCACCGGAGCACATGATGTCTTTGAGCGCCCCCCCGAGCCAATCGCCCGAGGCGGCCCTGGCACGCGGCGAGCTGCGCGGCTTGCTGCAGTCGGCCGTCGAAGGCCTGCCGCCGCTCTACCGCAGCGTCTTCATTCTGCGTGCGGTGCAGGAGATGAGCGTGGATGAGGCGGCGTTTTGCCTGCAGGTGAGCAGTGACGTGGTCAAGACCCGTTACCTGCGGGCCCGCTCGATGCTGCGCGACGCGCTGGGCGCGCAGATCGAGGCGCATGCCGAGAGTGCCTTTCCGTTTGCGGGCGCACGCTGCGACCAGGTGGTGCGCAACGTCGTTTCCGAGCTGCAGCAGCGCGGGCTGATTGCGCGGCGCTGACAGATCGTTCCTTGTTTTCACCACCCCCCAGGAGAACACCATGAAGAATATTTTGATTGACGTGCCCTCGCAGGCCCTGTTCCTTGCGCGCCGCCGTGCCATGTCCCTGTCGGGCGCCGCTGTGCTGTCGGCCGGTGCCGTGGCCCTGCTGGGCGGGCGTGACGCGCTCGCGGCGGGTGCCAAGATGAGTGCCAAGGACCTTGAGGCCGATGTGCGCATCCTCAACACCGCTCTGGGCGCCGAGCTGGAGGCCGTGGCGGCCTACCAGGTGGGCGCTGAAAGCGGCCTGCTGAGCAAGGCCGTGCTGCCGGTGGCCCTGCAGTTCCAGGGGCACCACAAGGAACATGCGCAGGCCATCGCGGCCACGGTGCAAAAGCTCGGCGGCAAACCGGTGTCGGCCAAGGACAAGTACGCGTTCCCGGTGGAAAAACTCAAGGCCGAGGCCGATGTGCTGCGCTTTGCCGCGGGCCTGGAGCGGGGCGCCATCTCCGCCTACCTGGGTGCCGTGCCCCTGTTTGCCGACCGCGCGCTGGCGCAGGTGGCCGCCAGCATCCTGGGCGACGAGGCCATGCACTGGGCGGTGCTGCGCCAGGTGCTGGGCGACAACCCCGTGCCGTCGGCCTTCATGTCATGAGACCGCGCCACGCACCGGCAGCCCTGTGGCTGGCGGCCGGCCTGCTCGCGGCGGGCGCCAGCGCGGCACCCGACCCGGCCGCCCTGCAGCGTGGCGAGCAGGTCTACGCGCGCTGCGCCGCCTGCCACGCCATCGAGGGCAACCGCACGGGGCCGCAGCATTGTGGGCTGTGGGGGCGCCGTGCGGGCACGGCGCAGGGCTACAGCACCTATTCCAAGGCGCTGCGCGACAGCGCCATCGTCTGGGACGAGCGCTCGCTCAATGTCTTTCTGAAGGACCCGATGAAGACCGTGCCCGGCACGGCCATGGGCTACGCCGGCGTGAAGGACGACGGCGAACGCGCCGATCTCATCGCCTGGCTCAAGGAGGCCACGCGCCCGGGCAAGGCGTGCCAGCTCTTGCCCTAGGCGGTTTTCCCATCGCAAGCATGTTTTGAAATGCGCCGCGCTGCCTGGCAGCGCCGCAAGGGGCAGGCTTTGCCAAAACATTGGTTGACAGGAGAAATGCACATGAAACACGCACCCATGTCCTTGCGCACCGCCCAGGCGCTGCGTGCTGCAAACCCCTTGCGCCTGCTGCGCCTGGCCGGCCCGCTGGGCCTGGTCGCGGTCGTTGCGGCCGCCTGCGGTGGCGGGTCTTCGGCGGACAGTGCCGACGCGGCCCAGGCCGCGCTGGTCGCGCAGGGCCAGCAGATCTTTCGCTTTGACACCTTTGGCGACGAGGCGCAGTGGACCGATGTGCTGAAGATGCACGAGGTCATCAGCGCTGCGGTCGACCCGGTCACGGCGCTGTCCGTGGGGCTGAAGGTCGACGCCGAGGCCTTGCCCGCCGCCGTGGTGGCCGGCATCCAGAACGGCAGCGTGGACCTCCACAGCCCGGTCACCACGGTGGCGCTGCTCAAGCTCAACGCCGTTGTCGGTGTCAAGGGTGTGGTGGAGACGGTCAACGGCGTGGACCGGCTGGTCCGGGTGGGCATCACCTGCGCGCTGTGCCACTCGACCGTCGACAACTCGTTCTCGAAGGGCATTGGCAAGCGCCGGGATGGCTGGCCCAACCGCGATCTCAACCCGGGGGCGATCATGGCCTTGTCGCCCGCACTGGACCTGGCGACGAAGGCCGCGCTCAACAGCTGGGGGCCGGGCAAGTTCGATCCGCGCCACAACGTGGACGGCCTGAGCAAGCCGGTCGTCATTCCGCCGGCCTACGGTCTGGCGGGCATCCATCGCATCACCTTCACCGGAGACGGCGAGGACATCGCCTACTGGAACCGCTATGTGGCGGTGGCCGAGATGGGCGGGCAAGGGACGGTGACCGAGCCGCGCCTGAACCTCCGCATCACCCACGGCACCGAGGACCTGGTTTCGGCCAAACTGCCCGCCCTGCAGGCGTACCAGCTGTCGCTGGGTGCGCCACCGGCCCCGGCGGGCAGCTTCGACCCGGTGGCCGCGGAGCGCGGGCGCATCGTGTTTGAAGGGGGCGGCAAGTGTGTGGCCTGCCACAGCGGAGGCAGTTTCACCGACGCCAATACCCGCTTGCACCCACCGGGTGATTCCATGGCGGAGCCCGAAACCCCGAGCTACGCCTCCCGGTCGGCGACCAAGCTGTACCGTACGTCGCCCTTGAAAGGGGTCTGGCAGCACGCCCCCTACTTCCACGACGGCTCGGCCGCCACCCTGGACGATGTGGCGCAGACCTACAACACCCGGCAGAGCCTGGGCCTCAGCGCCCAGGAGGTGGCCGACCTGGCGCAGTACCTGAAATCGCTGTAGCCGCAGGAGGCCCATGGCATGAATGCACCGGAAAGATCCGGCTGACCGATAACCAGGTCGGTGCAGGCCCGCGGGCCTGGACATTGATGCGGTGGATGGCTGTGGGCGCGATTGCAATGCGCTCGCCCTGGATCGTGCAAGAGACTGCGCCCGTCCCGGGTGCGCGCAGCCATGCTCGACCAGGGGTTGGCGGGCGCCAGCCTGTCGGCCCAGGGTCGGCAGCGCTGGTGTTGTCGATCTGCGGGTGGCACCCGCGCGTCCGGTGCAGGTACTGCCGGCCCGCCCCTATGATCCAGGGCTTTTGCATGACGACTTGGGTTCATTGAAATGCGTCTGGATGCCATTGCCGCACCGCTGGCCCTGCTGGCAGTGGCTGTGCCGTTTCTGTTCTCGTACCCGCAGCCCCCCTCCTCCAATTTCTGGCCCCTGGCGGCGGCGGGGGGGTGCGCGGCCGTGCTGGCCCTGCTGGCGCTGTGCCGGACCGGGTGGCTGCACCGTGCGCCGGATGACCGTGCTTTCCTGGCAGCGCAGCTGGCGGTGGGCCTGCTATTGGCGGCCTTGCTGGCCAGTGTGGTCGGCTTGCTGCAGTACTTTCTGGGCGACCCCGGGCTGTCGCCCTGGGTGCAGCCCTCCACGCCAGGGCAGGCCATCGGCAACCTGCGCCAGCGCAACCAGCAGGCATCGCTGATGAGCCTGGGGGTGTGGGCGCTGCTGTGGGTGGTGGCGCAGGTGCAGGCACGGCTGGTGGCTGGCCGCGCAGCGCCGGCCACGCCTGTGCAGCAAGCCTTGCTGGGCGGCGGGCGCATGTGGCCGTCGTGGCTGGTGGGCCTGCTGGTGGTTGCGGCGCTGGCGTTGCTGGCGGCGGGCAGCGCGGCCACGGCATCGCGCACCGGGGCGATGCAGTGGCTGCTGATGGTGGTACTGCTGCTGTGGTGGCGCGGCACTGGCGGGCGCCTGGCGGTGGGCCTGGCCCTGGTCGGGATGCTGCTGTATGCCCTGGCCGGCTGGATACTGCCGGTCCTGTTGCTGGACTGGACGGGGTTTGCCACCGAGGGCGTGTTCGCCCGCCTGGGGGGCGATACGCAGACCTGTGGCAGCCGGCGGGCGCTGTGGTCCAACGTGCTCTACCTGATTGCCCAGAAGCCCTGGACGGGCTGGGGCTGGGGCGAGCTGGACTACGCGCACTATATGACGCTGTTTCCGGGGGAGCGCTTTTGCACGCTGCTCGACAATGCCCACAACCTGCCTTTGCATCTGGCGGTGGAACTGGGCCTGCCGGTGGCTGCCATCGCATGCGGCGCCGTGCTGGTTGGGGTGGTGCGCGCGCGGCCTTGGGCGGAGACGGATGCGGTGCGCCAGCTGGCCTGGGGGGCGCTGGCCATCATTGGCTTGCACAGCATGGTGGAGTTCCCCCTGTGGTATGGGCCTTTTCAGCTGGTCACGGTGCTGGCGCTGGCGCTGTTGTGGCGCCGGTCGCTGCTGGGCTGGGTGCGTTCTCCGGCGCTTCGGGTCAGCGCTGCGGTGGCCCTGGTGGCCGTGTGCGGGGTGGGCGCGGCCGTGGCGTGGGATTACTACCGTGTCAGCCAGCTTTACCGCCCCATGGATTCCCGGCCGTCGGCCTACCAGGGCAACACCCTGGCCAAGGTGTCCAACACCGTGCTGTTCACCAACCAGGTGGATTTTGCGTTGCTGACCACCACCGCGCTAACCCAGGAGAATGCCCTGCAAGTGCATGCGCTGGCCACGAAGCTGCTGCATTTTTCTCCCGAGCCCCGCGTGATCGAGAAGCTGATCGACAGTGCGCTGCTGCTGGGAAGGGACGACGAGGTGGCATTCCAGCTGCGGCGTTACCGCGCAGCCTACCCCGAGGAGCATGCGCGCTGGGCGAACGCCCAGCGCCCCGCACCGCCTGTTGCGCCGTGAGCCTTCGGCTTACGCCAGTTGCAGAAACTGCGCCACGGCCGGCAGGTGGTCTGCGAAGTTGCTGAGCGCATGGTCGCCGCCTTCGAGCAGCGTCAACCGGGCGTCGGGGTAGCGTGCCACCATTTCCCGCCAGTCCAGCACCTCGTCGCCCTTGGCGATGATGGCCAGTTCGGGGCCCACGGGCAGGGGGCGGTCAGCGGCCAGCGCCCGCAGCTCGGCGATGTATTCCGGCAGGAAGAAGAAGCGTTCTGCCGGGTCATGCCATGCCGTTTGCTCGCCAATGTGGCGTGCCAGGTCCCGTGCCGGGTCCACGGCAGGGTTCAGCAGCACACTGGGGCAACCCGTGTGCCGCGCCACCCAGCTGGCATAGAAGCCTCCCAGCGAAGAGCCCACCACGGCCATCGAGGCCCGCGGCCAGGCAGCGATGCCTTGCGCCACCAGGGCCATGGCCGCGCGGGGCGAGGGTGGCAACTGGGGGCACCACCAGTGCACCGCGGGATGGTGTTGCGCCACATAAGCCGCCATCAGGCGGGCCTTTACCGATTGGGGGGAGGAGCGAAAACCGTGCAGGTACAGCAGGCGCGTGGTGGTCATGGGACCATCATACGAACGGGCGCAAAAAAACCCGGCTTGGCCCAATGCCAGTCAGTTAAGCCCTGACTGGCATTTTCTTTGTTGGGAACTTGCTGCGAGAGCGCTTGACCTCGCGGGGGAAGCTTCGCCCTGAACGACGAGGGGGGAGCACAAAGTAACGGGCTTGCTCAAGCAGCAGCTGCAGGTGTTGGGGCAGTGCTCCAGCGCGTGCCAGATGCACGGTGTTCAGTGCGCCAATGATGGCATGCTTGGCTGTGTGGAAGCTGATGCGTACAGGCTCGACCTTCACATGCTGGGCCATCAGGCGCATCCAGCGCCTGAGCAAAGTATGCGCAATCAATACGCCCCAGACCTCCTGTTTGACCAACTCCGGCTGCTTGCTGCGCAGCACGCCTGCGCCCTGTTGCAGCGACTGCTTGATCTCACGAAAGCCAAGCTCAATCTCCCAGCGCTGGCAATACATCTGTGCCAGTTGCGATGCGCCAAAGCGTTCGGGGTCAAGCATTGAGGTGATGAAGAGTCTGGTCTTGCCTTGCACCTCGGTCTGGATCAGGCGCGCTTGCCAGTGGCTTGGCAGTTCGGGGCAAAGTTTCCTGGCACGCTGCGAGATGGGCATGCGAATCAACCAGTCGCCCGCGCCCAGACATTGCACGACCTCATGGCGCAAGTTGTCTCTGGCCCGCATGAGCCAGTGGCGTTGCTCGCCTGCGCCCTGCCAGTTGAGCAGGAACGACGCCGAGAAATACGCGCGGTCAAACAAGGTGATGGAGTGATCCAGGCCGTGCAATCGGGCGGCCAGTGTCAATTCTCCTTGGGTGTAGTCACCCAGTTGCGCATCCAGAAGTTCGTGGCTATCTGTGTCCAGCAGGCATACGGCCCGAACCATGGGCCAGGGCTGGGGGCCGTACTGTGTCTTGCCGCTTCCCAGCACCTGGCGGTTGTCTGCACTGTCGGGCGCAGACCAGACCACCCCATCGACGGCCAGCACACGCAAGCGATCTTCATGCACGGGATGCGATCTTGCCCAGGCCTGCGTGAGCAGTGCAAACAAGTGCTCCAAGAGTTGCGAGCCCAGCCGCTGGCGAGCCTGCACGCTGCTGCTGGGAGCCGGTAACTCTTGCCCCTCAAGGGTCAAGGCCATCTCCTGCACCACCTGCCACATGGGCATGTGACGAAACAAGGCCAGACCAATGACCAGCCAGATGGCGTGATCTGCGGGCAGCTTGCGACGACGTATAGATGCTTTGCCGCTGGCATGCAGCGCTTGCTCGATCCACTGTGGATCAATCAGCGTGCCCAACTCGGTCATGGCGTTGGCGGGCAACGCCGCCAAGGTCTCATCCAGGGATTTTTGCAGTACGGAAGTCAAACGAAAAAGGGAGCATGAAGAACATGCTCCCTTTTTACCTGCCCGGGGCAAGCTGCCGTCTTAACTGACTGGCATTGCGCTTCGGCGGGGTTTTGCGGGCAAGGGCAGCCCTATGGCCGCCTGCCGGTTTGTTAGCGACGGACACCCACGAAGCTGCCATTCGAGCCGTCTGTATCTGCAAATGTACCGCTGGCCGCACCCGTCAAGAAGTTGAGGGTGCCAGTCGCGATGCCGTAATCATCGGTCAAGGTGAAAGCGCCCTTTGCCAGGTCTGTAAAGGTCAGGGTGCATGGATCGGTTCCGTTCCCGGTGCTGTCTATCCAGGTGCAAGTGACATTGCCGTTGCCGTCAATACGGATGGTGGTTGATCCGTCCGCTGCAACGGGGTCGGAAATCACCCATTCACCCGAATAAGATGTTCTCGTCAAGGCCAAGGGCGCTTCGGGATCTACGGTGGGCAGCCCCAGTTGGGAGGCCAGGGCATTGGTGGCAACCAGATTCAGCCGCGCCGTTTTGGTGGTCGTGGGATTGTTCTGGTAGCCGGCGTAGATCTTGCCGTTGCGCTCCACAAACACGCGCTGGTAGCCCAGGCTGCTGGCGATCAGCGGCGGGTTGCTCAGCGCCATGACGCGTGCGTCGCCCTGGGTAGCGATGGTGTAGGTGCCGGTACCGATCTCTGTGCAGTTGCGCGTCGAGCCGTTGTTGAAGCGCTCCTTGCAGGCGTAGTAAGTCACCGGGTTCGTGCCCGTGCCCTTGAAGGCCACACGAAGTTTGGTGTTGCCGCTGTAGAAGCCTGGAGCCGAGCCAAAGCCGACCGGCGCCGTTCCGAGCGTGCCGATACCCACGGTGCTGTTGCCCCATGCCTCGTCGACCGCGTCTGGGCTCGTGTAGATGACGCTGTTGTAGGTAAATTGGCCTTGTCCAAAGACGCAGGGAGTGCCCGTCATGGCACCGATCATGCCCTCCAGCGTGGCGCTGGCGGTGCCGTTG
>JANJSZ010000148.1 GCA_024711405.1 Acidovorax sp. | reverse complement strand
CCGCCTGGTGCGCACAGCGCGCTATTGCGAAGACCCGCAGGACCAGGCGCGCTATCCGCACGAGCTTGGCATGGTTCATTTCATCCATTACGCGGACCGGCAGGCGGAAGATGATGATGCGGCGCCGGACGAACCTGATGTGCCGGCGCAGCAGGTGCTGCGCGTGCAACTGCACACGCGGGACCGCAAACCCCTGGGACTGCTGGTGCTGCGCCATGCGCAGGACCAGCGCAGGGATGGTGGCAACTTTCGTGCGTTTGTGGAAAAACTCTCGGGCACCTTGTCGGTGGCCATTGAAACGCGCCACCTCATCGAGGGCCAGCGTGAGCTGTTTGATGCCATCATCCTGGTGCTGGCCCATACGATCGACACCAAGAGTCACTACACCGGTGGCCACTGTGAGCGGGTGCCCCAGTTGGCCGAGGCCTTGATGCAGCGCATTTGCGATGCCCAGGAAGGGCCTTTTGCAGAATTCTCGATGACCGAGGCCGAGTTGTACGAGTTCCGCCTGGGGGCATGGTTGCACGATGTTGGCAAGGTCACCAGCCCAGAGCACATCATCGACAAGGCCACCAAGCTGGAGACGATCTACAACCGCATCCACGAAGTGCGCATGCGCTTCGAGGTGTTGTGGCGGGATGCCGAGCTGGACTATTGGCAGCAGTGTGCGGCTGGTGCGGACACGGTGCAGCTGCAGGCCGAACTGCTGCGCAAGCACGCGCAGTTGCAGGAGGATTTTGCCTTTGTGGCGCGCAGCAATGTCGGTGGCGAGTTTATGGCCGATGTCGATGTGCAGCGCCTGCAAGCCATAGGCAGCCAAATGTGGCAAAGGCATTTTGATGACCGCACAGGGTTGTCTCAGGCAGAAGCCGCCCGGCTCTCCCATGTGCCACAGCGCACCCTGCCCGCCACCGAATTTCTGCTGGCCGACCGGCCCGAACACATCGTGCCCTGGGGCGCGCGCCGCCCACCGGTGGAAGCCGGCAATCCGGCCAACCAATGGGGCTTTGACATGGTGCTGCCACCCCAGGAAGTGCACCTGGGAGAGCTGCACAATCTTGCAATTCGGCGCGGCACGCTCACGGCCGAAGACCGCTTCAAGATCAACGACCACATTGTGCAGACCATCATCATGCTCCGCGGCCTGCCGTTTCCGCCGCACCTGGCGCGCGTGCCGGCCATTGCGGGTTCTCACCACGAAAAGCTCGATGGCACGGGCTATCCGCGTCGCCTCAAAGGCGATGAGCTCACGCTGGCCGACCGGGTCATGACCCTGGCCGATATCTTTGAGGCCCTGACTGCTTCCGACCGGCCTTACAAGCCACCCAAGACGCTTTCTGAGTCTTTGGCCATCATGGCCGGCATGGTGCGCAACCAGCATATCGACGCGCAGGTGTTCAGCATTTTTCTGCGCGGCGGCGTGTGGCGGGACTATGCCGAGCGATTCTTGCCGGTGGCCCAGCGCGATGCGGTGGACCTGGATGCCATCGAGCGCCTTTTGACGGTGGAGCCGTCCGACGGATAGCTGAGCTGCCGCTGATCAGAACTGCTCGACGTCGTCGTTGGCCACCTTGGGCGTCAGCGGGCCACTGGCCACGAGGTCGTCATGAAAGCAGATCTGGTTGCGTCCAGTCACACGCGGCGGGGCATGCAGGTGCCAGGGTTGCGGGAGAACTGCTCGTCAACGGTCTTGCGGTTGAGCAGCCCCGTGAGCGCATCGCGCCCTCTGTAGTCCAGCAGGCTCTGGTCGTTCTGGCAGGCATGAAAGATGCTCTGGATCACACCCCGCTTGTGCGCAGAAAAAGGCCGCGACCGGGTGATCTCCAGGCAGGTGCTGGCCTTGTCGTGCATACACAACAGCGTGTAGTGTCCTTTTTGCAAGCTGGCCGTGGCCCGGCGGATCTGGTGTTTTTTGACCCACTGGAACCGGGCCCGGGAGTGTTGCAGGGGCTCGTGGTGCGGGTGGGGGCAGGCACTCAGTGGCGTCGCACGAAGACCACGTCCCAGACGCCGTGCCCCAGCCGCAGGCCACGGTTTTCGAACTTGGTCAGGGGGCGGTATTCGGGTTGCGGTGCGAAGCCCTGGGCGGTGTTGGCGAGCAGCGGCTCTGCGCCCAGGACCTGCAGCATCTGCTCGGCATAGGGTTGCCAGTCGGTGGCGCAGTGCAGGTAGCCGCCGGGCTTGAGGCGCGCGGCCAGCTTGGCAACCAGCGGTGCCTGGATCAGGCGGCGCTTGTTGTGCTTTTTCTTGTGCCAGGGATCGGGAAAGAAGATATGGATGCCGTCCAGGCACGCGGGCGCGAGCATGTGGTCGATCACCTCGACGGCGTCATGCTGCAGGATGCGGATGTTGGTCAGGCCCTGTTCGCCGATGCGCTTGAGCAGGGCGCCAACACCGGGCTCGTGCACTTCGCAGCACAGGAAATTGTCGTTCGGGCGCACGCGGGCGATATGGGCCGTGGCCTCGCCCATGCCAAAGCCGATTTCGAGCACCAGCGGGGCGCTGCGGCCAAAAGCGGCATCGGCGTCGAGCGGCGCCGCGGTGTAGGGCAGTACAAAGCGCGGCCCCAGGTCTTCAAAGGCCTTGGCCTGGCCCGTGGTGGTGCGGCCCGCACGGCGTACAAAGCTCTTGATGGTTTTGGGGTAGGCCACGCCGGCAGGCGGTGTGCCGACGGTCGCATCGGCTGCAGTGGCTGCAGGGTGCGCGGGGGCTGGGGCAAGGGTGGGATCGGTCACGGTGGTCGATTGTAGTTTCGCGCCCAGGCGTTGACCCACATCTCCAGGGCCTGCGGCAGTGATTTTTGCTGCGACAGCGCCGGCAGACCCAGCACCTCGGCGGCTTCGCCCAGGGCCTGCAAGGGGTCGCGAAGATCGAGCGCTGCAGCGCCGTTTTGCTTGGAAAGCTTTTCTCCGTTGGCGCCGCAGACCAGCGGGGTGTGCAGGTAGCGCGGCGTGGCAACACCCAGCGCCTGCTGCAGCAGGATCTGGCGCGGCGTGTTGTCGGCCAGGTCTTCACCGCGCACCACATGGGTGATGTGCTGGGCCGCATCGTCCACCACCACGGCCAGCTGGTAGGCCCACAGACCGTCGGCGCGGCGCAGCACCAAGTCGCCGACCGCCCTGGTCACCTGTTGTGACTGCGGGCCGAGGCGGCGGTCCGTCCAATGCACCGTGTCATTTGCTATTGAAAATAGAGCTGTGTGTGCTTTATCTACGGGTTCGAGCGGCTGATTTTTCAGGAAATCCGTGGCGTTGAAACGCCAGGATCGCGCGGGCCGCCCGCGCAGGCCATGGCGGCAGGTGCCGGGGTAGGGCAAGGCGGCATGGCGCGCGCGGCCATGGCCTTGCGCCGCGTGGGCGTCTTCGATGTCCTTGCGCGAGCAGGCGCAGGGGTAGGCATGGCCTTGCACGATGAGCTGGTCCAGCGCCTGCTGGTACAGCGCGCTGCGGGCCGATTGCCACACCGGCGGTTCATCGGGGATCAGCCCGCAGGTGGCCAGCTGCTGCAGAATGAGCTCTGCGGCGCCAGGAATGCAGCGCGGTGCGTCCACGTCCTCGACGCGCACCAGCCAGCGCCCGCCTTTGCCGCCATTCCAGGCGCGCGCATCCAGCCAGCTGGCCAGCGCAGCCACCAAGGAGCCCGCATGCAGCGGGCCGGTGGGCGAGGGGGCAAAGCGGCCCTGGTAGGTGCTGGTCTGCCGCTGGGCCCCTTCGCCGTGCGTCATGCCACGGCGAGTGCCAGCTCCAGACCGGACACAAAGGCATCTTCCAGGCGGTGGCCCAGGCACCAGTCGCCGCAGGCACCCAGGGCCAGGCGGGTATCCCACAGGTGGCTCTGGCCCAGGGGCTGGGTGGTTTGCGCATAGCGCCAGCGGCGCGTGTCGGCATGGGTGGGTTGTGCACGGATACCGGTCACCTCGGCAAACGCCTTGAGCAGCTTCGATTGCACGCGCTCCGCATCGTCTTCAAGGTGTTCTGCCGACCAGGCCGGACTGGCTTGCACCGTCCAGCGCTCGACGGTGGTGCGGCCGGGTTTGGACGACTCGCGTGCCAGCCAAGAAATGCGGTGGTGGGTGCTGCGCGCGGCGTTCCACTGCGGGCCCAGGGTGGTCAGGCCCGGGCGCACGGCCTGTGGGTAGGCGAGCATCAATGTCCAGCAGGGGGCGGTGTGCACGCTGGAAAGGGCGGCCGTCAGAGGGGTGTCCAGAGCTGAAGCCGCCAGCAGCGCCTGGGCGGGCGTGGCGGGCTGGGCCAGCAGCACCGCATCGAAGCCGGCGTAGACATGCTGTGCGCCGCCGGATCCTTCGGTGCGCAGCTGCCAGTGGGCGTTGTTGAGGGGGTCGCGTTCGATGCTGCTCACGCGGGTGTCGGTGACGAGCTGGCCGGCCTGCACTAGCGGGGCAGCCCAGGTGGTGACGAGGGCGTTCATGCCCGGGCTGGCCACCCAGTGCGGTTCGCGGGTGGGCAGGCCCGCAGCTGCCACGCGGCCTGCCGCGTCGAGCACGCGCACGGCGTTGGCGCTCCAGGGGCGGCACAGGCCGGGCACGGTGTCGATCGCCTGGGCGAAGCGCGGGTCCCGCACGGTGAAATATTGCGCGCCCGCATCGAAGCTGCCGAATGGTGAATCGATGGTGGTGGTGCGCCCGCCGGCCCGGGGCGATTTTTCGAAAATGGTGACCTGGTGGCCCGCTTGCACCAGCGTGCGCGCGCAGGCCACGCCCGCCATGCCGGCGCCAATGATGGCGAAATGGCGCGGCGCCTTTGCCGCCTTCACGGCCTTGCCGGATGGGCGTTGTACGGGTGCTGATGCCAGGGTGCCGGGGCGTCGGGGCCGTTTGGCGGGGCGGGAAACGGGTGAAGTCATGGAAGGCCTTTCGAAGACGGTCGGCTACAGAAATATGACAAGGGCCACTCTACACGCCCGGCGCGGGGTCGGGCATCAGAAATGGTGGTGGTTTTCCAGCAGGGCCCTGCGCGTGGCCGGGCTTTGCAGCTGGTTCAGCCACCACTGCAGTGCCCGCCCGGGCGCCGTGAAGCCAGGCCCACCCCATGCATAGTGGATGCGCATGTTGCGCTCCGGGCGGGCCACGCGGCGCACCACCAGGTGGCCGGCTTCCAGGTAGGGGCGCACCATGGGTTCGGGCAAAAAACCGCCGCCCAGGCCGCGCAACTGCGCCTGCACCTTGGCCTGCATGGTGTCCACCGTGAGCACGTCCTGCCCGCCCAGCAGGCCCATGGTGGCACCACCGCGCCGCGCAGAGTCAGCCACGGCCACGGCACGGTGCTGCAGCAAGGTGGCGTCGGTGATGGGTTCGGGCACCGATGCCAGCGGGTGGTGGGGCGCCACCACGTAAATGAACAAAAGCTCGCCCAGCAGCCCCTGCTGCAGGCCGGCCACGTTGGAGCCCTCGACCGAGACGCCGATGGCCAGGTCGGCATGGCCCGATGTCAGTGCTTCCAGGGTGCCGGTCATGATGCCGTCGCGCAGCTTCAGGTGCGTTGGCGGGGCCATGGCGTAGAACGCATCCACGAGCTCCAGCAGGGTGTGGGGCGAGACCACGCCGTCCACGGCGATCGTGAACTGGGGTTCCCAGCCCGTGGCCACGCGGCGCACGCGGTTGGCCACGGCATCGATCTCGCGCAGCAGCCGTGCGCCCTCGCGCAGCAGTTCGGCGCCGGCCTCGGTGGGCCGCGCCTGGCGGGCCGTCCGGTCAAAGAGCAGTACATCCAGGGCGTCCTCGATCTGGCGCACCCGGTAGGTCAGCGCGCTGGGGACCAGGCCCAGGTGCCGGGCCGCTGCAGCAAAGCTGCCGGTTTCCGAAATCACCTGTAGCATCGCGAGGCTGTCCGGCGTGAGAACATCGTAGGGGTGGGGCATGGTGTGGAAATGTTAGTTCAGATATTTTGAATGATTCCGACAATCCTGCAGGCCCTGCGATGGCGGCCCGCCCAATACAGTGGAGTCTTGAAAGGAGCAATCACCATGCTGACTGTTCGTAAATCGCAAGACCGGGGCCACGCCGACCATGGCTGGCTCCATTCCTTCCACAGTTTCTCGTTTGCGGGTTACCACGATCCCCGCCACATGGGCTTTGGCAATCTGCGCGTCATCAATGAAGACCGCATTGCGCCCGGCACCGGCTTTGGTACCCACAGCCACCGTGACATGGAAATCATCAGCTATGTGCTGTCGGGCGAACTGGCCCACAAGGACAGCATGGGCAACGTGAAGGGTATCCCCCCGGGCGATGTCCAACGCATGAGCGCCGGCACCGGCGTGACGCACAGCGAGTTCAACCATGCTGCCGGCCAGACCACGCATTTCCTGCAGATCTGGATCCTGCCCAACGTGCGGGGCATTGCACCCAGCTACGAGCAAAAGACTTTTGCCGAAACTGAAAAGCGGGGTGTGCTGCGGCTGGTGGCATCTCCCGATGGTGCGCAGGATTCGGTCGTGGTGCATGCGGATGCCGCGCTGTATGCCGGACTGCTGGATGGCACGGAGGCCGTCACCCAGCCCCTGAACCCGGCGCGCAAGACCTATGTGCACCTGGTGCGCGGTGCGCTGCGTGTCAATGGCCAGCCATTGGCCGGCGGCGATGCCGCGCTGCTTGAAAACGAGTCCTCCTTGGCGTTGACCGATGGCCACGGCGCCGAGGTGTTGGTATTTGATCTGGTCGCTTGAGTTTTTTGGGTCTTTTTTCTTTCATTTTTTCAGGAGTCCACCATGCTTTCTTCTCTGCAAAATCCCCTGGCCCTTGTGTCTCGCCTGCTGTTCGCCGTGCTGTTTCTTCCCGCAGGCATTGGCAAGCTCACCGGTTTTGCCGGCACGGTGGGCTATATCTCTTCGGTGGGGCTGCCCATGCCCACCGTGGCGGCGGCTGTTGCTGCTGCGGTCGAGGTGGTGGGCAGCCTGGCGCTGATTGTGGGCTTTGGCACACGCTTTGCCGCGCTGGTGCTGGCCTTCTTCACGCTGGTGGCCAGCTTCTTCTTTCACCCCTACTGGTCGGTGCCGGCCGATCAGCTGATGATCACGCAATTGCTGTTCTTCAAGAACATCGCCGTGGTGGGTGGTTTGCTGGCGCTGACGGCCTTTGGGGCTGGCGCCTGGAGTGTTGACGGCCAGCGCGAAGCCCGCTGAACCTGGATGAGCTGGCTCCCGTCCCGTTGGGCGGGCGGGGGCCAGCGTTCTTGTTTCCATGCAGAAAGTGCCACCCTCCATGTCCCTGATTGCAGTGGTTTATCACTCGGGCTATGGCCACACCCAGCGCCTGGCGCAGGCCGTGGCCGACGGCGCCGATGCCCAGCTCATCGCGATTGATGCCGACGGCAACCTGCCCGAGGGCGGCTGGGACACCCTGCTGGCCGCCCAGGCCATCATCCTGGGTTCGCCGACCTACATGGCGGGCCCCAGCTGGCAGTTCAAGAAGTTTGCGGATGCCTCGTCCAGGCCCTGGTACAACCAGGCATGGAAAGACAAGCTGTTTGCGGGCTTCACCAACAGCGCCAGCCCCAGTGGCGACAAGCAGATCACGCTGGACTATCTGTTCCATCTGGCCATGCAGCACGGTGGCCTGTGGGTGGGCGCGGGGACCCTGCCCGCCAACGCGAAAGCGGCCACGCGCAGCAACGTGAACTGGCTGGGTGCGTTCAGCGGAGCCATGGCGCAGTCGCCCTCCGATGCCTCTGCGGCCGAGATGTTTGCCGGCGACCTGGAAACCGGCCGGCTGCTGGGCCAGCGCGTGGCAGCGGTTGCGGCGCGGCTTGGTTCCTGATTCACTGAACCCCTTTGGAGTCCGAAATGGCTATTGAGCTCAATCGCATCACATCCACGCCCATGGCGCAGACACTCACCATCCGCAGCCACGCGCTGGTGGTCGATGGCACTGCCGAAGAGGGCGGAAACGACACCGGCCCCAATCCGCACGACCTGTATGACGCGGCGCTGGGTTCGTGCAAGGCCCTTACCGTGCTCTGGTATGCGCGCCGCAAGGGCATCCCAGTGACCGACGTGCGCACGGTGATCGAGCGCGACGCGTCGGCCGAACGCGCGGGCACCTACCGCCTTGCCGCCCGCCTGCAGATCAGCGGGGATCTCAGCGACGCCCAGTTGCAGGAGTTGCAGGCCGTGGCGCACAAATGCCCGGTGCACAAGCTCATGACGGCCGTCACCACCGAAATCACCACCACCGTGGAGCGCTTGGAATGAGCGGCGAGCCCTTCTTGCGCCTGAAGGGGCACGACAAGGATCTGGGCGGCGGCTTCACCGTGCGCCGCCTGCTGCCTTCGCTGCAGCGCAGGGCCGTAGGGCCTTTTCTGTTCTTTGACCACTTTGGCCCCGTTACGGTACACCCGCGGGACGAGTACGACGTGCGCCCGCATCCGCACATCGGCCTGGCCACGGTGACGTATCTGTTCGAGGGCGCGATGGTGCACCGCGACAGCCTGGGTTCCCTGCAGCAGATCGAGCCCGGCGCCATCAAC
>JANJSZ010000137.1 GCA_024711405.1 Acidovorax sp. | reverse complement strand
GGCTCCGCGCACGATCTCCAGCAGCCGCATCACGTTGGCGGGGCTGAAGAAGTGCAGGCCGATCACGTCCTGCGGGCGGCGGGTGGCGGCGGCGATGGCGTCGATGTCCAGGTACGAAGTATTGGTGGCCAGCACAGCGCCGGGTTTGCACACGCGGTCCAGCTCCTTGAAAACGGCTTTTTTGACTTCGAGGTCTTCAAACACGGCCTCGATCACCAAGTCCACATTCGCCAGATCGTCGTAGGAGGTGCTGCCGGTGTAGCGCGCCATGACGGCGGCCTTGGCCTCTTCGGCCATGCGGCCCTTGGCAACCAGGCCGGTGTACACCTTTTCCACATTGGCACGGCCCCGGGCGATGGAGTCGGCATCGCGCTCGACCATGGTCACGGGGTAGCCCGCATCCAGGGCCGAGACGGCAATGCCCGCGCCCATGGTGCCGCCGCCAATGATGCCAATGCGGGCGAACGCGCGCGGCGCGGCGGCCTGGGCCTCGGGCACCTTGACCACTTCGCGCTCGGCAAAAAAGGCATGGATCAGGCCGGCGCGCTGCGGGCTGTCCAGGCATTCCAGAAACAGGGCGCGCTCGCGGGCCATGCCTTCGTCAAACGGCAGTTGCACCGCCGCCTGTACGCATTCGATGATCTTGAGCGGCGAGAACAGGCCCCGGGTCTTTTTCGCCGTGTCGGCCTTCAGCGCCGCAAGCTCGGCCAGCGCGGCGGCCGGGTCGGCAATGGCGATATCGCGCGTGCGCCGCACGGGGGCGTTGCGCGCCAGCAGGCCGTTCAGGTAAGCCAGGCCGACGGCCAGGGCGTCATCGCCCTCGGCCAGTTGATCGACCAGGCCCGCCGCCAGCGCGGCCTTGGCCGACAGGTGCTGGCCGCTGAGCATCAGCTCGGTGGCGGCTTTCACGCCCATCAGGCGCGGCGCGCGCTGCGTGCCACCCGCGCCGGGCAGCAGGCCCAGCGTCACTTCGGGCAGGCCCAGTTTGGCAGCGGGCAAGGCCAGGCGGTAGTGGGCCGACAGCGCCACTTCCAGGCCACCCCCCAGGGCTGCGCCATGCAGCACCGCGACCACCGGCTTGGTGCAGTCTTCGATGCTGCGGCACACCTCGGGCAGCGACGGCGGCATGGCGGGTTTGCCAAATTCGCGGATGTCGGCTCCCGCGATGAAGGCCTTGCCCGCGCCCACCAGCAGCACGCCGGCGACCGCATCGTCGGCCTGCGCGGCCGCCATGGCGGCGGCGAGGCCCTGGCGCACGGCCACGCCCAGCGCGTTGACCGGCGGGTTATTCACCGTCACGGCCAGAATGGAACCCACGCGGGCGGTGGTGACAACGGAATCGGGGGTGGCTGCGCCCATGCGGGAGTCTCCTGGTGGTCGGGAAAGAGCCCGCTATTGTTGATGCGCCAAACAATCTTGACAATTACATTAACGATTGACAGACTGTCAAATAATCTTTGACATAGGCCGCTTTTCAAGCGTTCCACCATGGAAATCACCTCCCTGACCGTGCTGGTAGACATTCTGGACGCGGGCAACCTCAGCCAGGCGGCGCGCAACCTGAAGATGTCGCGTGCCAATGTGAGCTACCACCTGAGCCAGCTCGAAAAATCGGTGGGCGTGCAGCTGGTACGCCGCAGCACGCGCCGGGTCGAGCCCACCGAGGTGGGTCTGCGCCTGTACCAGCATGGCCGCACCATCCAGAACGAAATGCTGGCCGCGCGCGAAACCATTGCCACGCTGGGCCAGGGCCTGCAGGGCCGCGTGGGCCTGAGCGTGCCCAGCGGCTACGGGCAGATGGTGATGTCGGACTGGCTGATCGACTTCAAGCGCCTGTACCCCGGCATCGTGCTCGATGTGCGCTTTGAAAACCGGGTGGACGATCTGATCCGCGACGAGGTGGATATCGCCATCCGCGTCATGCCCGAACCCCCGCCCACGCTGGTGGCACGCGACATGGGCGCAGTACGCTACATCGCCTGCGCCTCGCGCGGCTACGCCCTGGCGCACGGCCTGCCCACGGGGCCGGAGGCGCTGCGCACCGCACCACTGATCACGGCCGGCGTCGTGGGGCGCCAGCTGCGCCTGCACGCCTACCAGGGCGAGCGGCGCGAAGAGGTGACGCTGGAGCCGACGCTGATTTCCGAGCACTTTCCGTTCCTGCGCCAGGGCATTCTGGCCGGGCTGGGCGTGGGGCTGGTGCCCGACTATGTGGTGGAGGACGCCGTGGCCAGCGGCGAGGTGCTGACCACCCTGAACGATTGGCGCCTGAGCATCTTTGGCACGCAGATGTTCATGCTCTACATGCCCGACCGCCACCAGACGCGGGCGGTGCGCACCTGCATCGACTACCTGCTGGGCCGCGCCCTGCCAGCAGCCAATCCGCCGGCGCCGGGCCTGCCAGCACCGTGACCCCGCTGGTACGGGGTAGTCGCGCATTTCGCGCATGAAAACGCATCAAATCAGCCGATAGAACCTATCTATAAAGCGCGAAAAGCGCCCATTCCAGGAGCAATCCTTCCCATCAGATCCGCCCCTCCTGCACCGCATGGCAGGCGATGCGGATGCCACCCAGGACCAGCAACTGGGGCCGCTCGGCGCGGCAGCGCTCGTTCGCATGCGGGCAGCGCGGGTTGAACGCGCAGCCGGACGGCGGGTTCAGCGGGTTGGGCACTTCGCCCTGCACGGGGTTGCGCGCCTTGCCGGTGTCGTGCATCTTGGGGATGGCATCGAGCAGCATGCGCGTGTAGGGGTGGCGCGGCGTATCGAACAGGGTGTGTTTGTCGGCCAGCTCCACCAGGCGGCCCAGGTACATCACGCCCACCTGGTCGCTCACATGCCGCACCACGGCCAGGTTGTGGCTGATGAACAGGTACGTCAGGTGCCGCTGGCGCTGCAGGTCTTTCATGATGTTGAGCACCTGCGCCTGCACCGACACATCGAGCGCGCTGGTGGGCTCGTCGCAGACCAGAAATTCGGGCTCGGTGGCCAGGGCGCGCGCAATCGAGATGCGCTGGCGCTGGCCGCCCGAGAACTGGTGCGGGTACTTCACCATGTCGAGTGGCGACAGGCCCACCGATTGCAGCAGCTCGCCCACCCGTTGCTGGAGCTCGGCCTTGTCGGTGATGAAGCCATGCTCGCGCAGCGGCTCAGCCACGATGTCTTCCACCAGCCAGCGCGGGTTCAGGCTGGCATAGGGGTCCTGGAAGATCATCTGGATGCGCCGGCGCATGGGCTTGGCGTTGCCGCTCTTGAAGGCGGCATGGGCATCCTGCCCGTCAAAGGTGAGGCCACCGCGCGTGGGCTCGTACAGGCCCACGAGCAGGCGCGCCACGGTGCTCTTGCCGCAGCCCGATTCGCCCACCAGGGCCAGGGTCTTGCCCTTTTCGATCTCGAAGCTCACGCCGTCCACGGCGTGCAGTAGCGTGCGCGGCTTGCCTTCGAGCACGCGGTTGAGCCAGGGCGCCGAAACATCGAAGGTCTTGGCCAGGTCGTGCGCCTGCACCAGGGGCGTGCTGGCCGGTGTCGTTGCATTCATGCGGCCACCTCCGGGGCGTGCAGCCAGCAGGCCGCGCGGGTGGCGCCCGCGGGTAGCAGCTCGGGGCGCTCGGCGGTACAGCGGTCAAAGCGGTGCGGACAGCGCGGGTTGAAGGCGCAGCCCGGCGGAATGGCGTTCAGGCGGGGCATGGCACCGTCGATCTGGTTCAGGCGCTCGCGGTCCTGCGCCATGTCGGGAATGGAGGCCATGAGGCCGGCGGTATAGGGGTGGGCGGGGTGGTTGATGACCTCGTGCACCGGACCGATCTCGACCACGCGCCCGGCGTACAGCACCGCCACGCGGTCGCAGGTTTCGGCGATCACGCCCATGTCGTGGGTGATCAGCATCACGGCTGCGCCGCGCGAATGGCAGATGTTCTTGAGCAGCGTGATGATCTGCGCCTGGATGGACACATCGAGCGCCGTGGTGGGCTCGTCGGCCACGATGAGCTGGGGCTCGGCCGCCAGCGCCAGGGCAATCACCACGCGCTGGCGCATGCCCCCCGAAAACTGGTGCGGGTAATGGTCGATGCGCTGCTCGGCCGCCGGAATGCCGGTGTCCTGCAGCAGGGCAATGGCGCGCCGCCGGGCTTCGGCGGCATTCACCGGCAGATGCGCCTGGATGGTTTCGGTGAGCTGCCGGCCCACGGTGTAAAGCGGGTTCAGCGAGGTCAACGGATCCTGGAAGATCGCGCCAATGCGCCGGCCCCGGATGTGCCGCATCTGCGCTTCGCCCAGCTGGTCGATGCGCTGGCCTTCCAGCAGAATCTGGCCCGAGGCCACGCGCCCCGGCGATTCGAGCAGACCAATGATGGCGGCGCCCGTGAGCGACTTGCCCGCCCCCGACTCGCCCACCACGCCCAGGATCTCGCCGGGGGCGATGGAAAACGAAATGTCATCGAGGGCGCGCAGCGTGCCGCGCCGGCCCGGAAATTCGACGACGAGGTTTTTGACTTCGAGGAGAGACATGAAAGGGCGGCCTGCTTCGGAGAGGTGGTTGCGCTTTCAGCGCAGCCGTGGATTGAGCGCGTCGCGCAGCCAGTCGCCCAGCAGGTTCACCGACAGCGCGATCAGCACCAGCATCAGCCCCGGGAACACGGTGATCCACCACTCCCCCGAGAACAGGTAGTCATTGCCCACGCGGATCAGCGTGCCCAGCGAGGGCGAGGTGGGCGGCGCCCCCACGCCCAGAAACGACAGCGTGGCCTCGGTGATGATGGCCGTGGCCACCTGGATGGTGGCCAGCACCATCACCGGGCCCATCACATTGGGCAGCACATGCTTGCGCATGATGCGCAGCGGGGGCACACCGGTCACGCGCGCGGCCAGCACATATTCCTTGTTGCGCTCGACCAGGGTGGAGCCGCGCACCGTGCGCGCATATTGCACCCAGCCCGTCAACGAGATCGAGAAAATCAGCACGCCAAAAGCCAGCGATTCGTGCGCATTGGGAAACAGCGCCCGGCCCACACCAGCGATCAGCAGGGCCACCAAAATGGCAGGAAACGACAGCATCACGTCGCACAGGCGCATCAGCACGGCGTCGATCCAGCCGCCCCGAAAACCGGCCAGCAGGCCCAGCGCCACGCCCACCACCACCGACAGCAGCACCGACGCCAGCCCCACCACCAGCGAGATGCGGGCGCCATAGATCAGGGCCGAGAGGATGTCGCGCCCCTGGTCGTCGGTGCCCAGCAGGTATTTGCGCGAACCCTCGGCGCTCCAGGCCGGGGGCAGGCGCGCATCGCTGAGTTCGAGTGTGGACAAATCGAACGGGTTGTGCGGCGCCACCCAGCCCGCAGCCAGCGCGCAGAACACGCACACCACGGCAATCGCGGCCGCCACCATGGCCATGGGCGAGGTGCGAAAGCTGTATCCAACATCGCTGTCGAGCCAGCGCGCAAGGGTTTTTGTCATCGGAGGCAACCAGAAACAGGCGGCAAGGCCCGGCGCGCCGTGCGGCCCCGCCTTGCAGCCCCTTGGGAAGGTGGTGGGTGGCAGATCAGTTCTTGCTCATCCACTTGTAGAGCATGTAGTTGTCCGCCAGCTGCACGAGCTTGACCTTCTTGCTCACGCCCCAGGCCAGGGCCTGCTGGTGCAGCGGCAGGTGCCCCACGTCGGCCGCATGCAGATCAAACGCCTCCTTGATCATGGCGTTGCGTTGGACCTTGTCGGTCTCGGCCTGGATCTTTCGGGTCAGCTCGTCCACCTTGGGGTTGCAATAGGCGCCCAGGTTGAACTGGCCCGCGCCCTTGTCGTCCACGCAGGCCATCAGGGCATTGAGCGCGTTGTGCGCGTCGTAGGTCGAAGGCGTCCAGCCCAGCATGTAAAAGCCGGTGTCGCGGCGCAGGATCTTGGGGAAATAGGTGCCCTTGGTCTCGGCCTGCAGGTTGATCTTGACATTGATGCGCGCCAGGTTGGCCGCCACCGCCTGGCAGATGCGGCCATCGTTCACATAGCGGTCGTTCGGGCAGTTCATGGCCACCTCGAAGCCACTGGCATAGCCGGCTTCGGCCATGAGCTTCCTGGCAGCTTCCACGTCATACGGCAGGCGCTTGGCATCGGGCTGGAAGCCGTTGATGCCCGGGCCCACCATCAGCGCGGACGGGTTGGAGGCGCCACGCATCACGGTTTTCTTGATGCCCTCGATGTCGATGGCCTGGTAGAAGGCCTGGCGCACGCGCTTGTCCTTGAACGGGTTCTTGCCCTTCACGTTCGAATACAGCAGCTCGTCGCGTTTCTGGTCCATGCCCAGGAAAATGGTGCGCAGCTCGGGGCCGGTGATGGCCCGGGTGTTGGCGCCGCTGTTCACGCGTTCGATGTCCTGCACCGGCACGGGCTCCATCACATCCACCTCGCCCGACAGCAGGGCTGCCACGCGGGTGGCGTCGTTGCCGATGGGGGTGAAGATGACTTCGGTCGCGTTGCCCTCGATCTTGCCCCAGTAGGAACCATTGCGCGTGAACACCGTGCGCACGTTGGGCTGGCGCTCGCGCAAGCGGAACGGCCCCGTGCCGTTGGCGCGGAACGACGCGGCGTTCTCGATGCCCTTGCGGCGGTCCACCGGCGTCAGGGCCTGGTTGGTCTCGCACCATTTCTTGCTCATCATGGCCACTTGCGAGACCACATCCGGAAGAATGGGGAAAGGCGTCTTGGTCTCGATCTCGACCAGAAAGTCGTTGATCTTGCGCACTTGCTTGAAGTCGTTGGTGTAGCTCTTCATGTCCGAGCCATCGGCCTGCGTGCGCGCAAAGCTGAACAGCACATCGTCGGCGGTGAACGGGGTGCCGTCATGGAATTGCACCCCCCTGCGCAACTCGAACTGCCACACGGTGGGCGAGGTCTGCTTCCATGCCGTGGCCAGCGCGGGCGCCAGGCTCAGGTCCTTGTTGCGCCCCACCAGCGGTTCGTACACATTGCTGGTCGTGCTCAGCTGCAGCGACTCGTTGAGCGAATGCGGGTCCATCGAGAGCGCATCGCCCTGGTTGGCAATCCGGATCGTCTGGGCATTTGCTACCAGACTAGTAGCTGCCAGCGCAGACAGTACAAGGGCCAAGGCTGTTTTCTTCTGAAATTTCATGCGAATCTCCTGTGGATGGACGGGAACAAGAACTCAGGCGGTCAACCGGAACGCAGCGGGGAATCAGAGGCTGAGAGTTTTTTGCCCGTGCCCGAAAGGCGCGTCAAAACGCCGCTGATCCTGGGCTGCAGAAGCACAGCCATAGCGCCGGCTATGGCGCGCATTTGCAACGACGAGCAGGGGGTTTTGGCGTGCAAGGCGGGCATAGGCAAAAGGCTCTCAACCGCTCAGGGTGCCTGCAAAGGCATGGCCTGCTCGATCAGGCTGGCATGCAAGGCCGACCCCAGTGGCAGAACCTCGTCGTTGAAGTCGTAGCGGCTGTTGTGCAGCGCGCTGCCACTGGCGCCCGTGCCCTGCCCCAGGCGCAGGTAGGCGCCGGGTCTGGTCTGCAGCATGAACGAAAAATCTTCTGCGCCCATGCTGGGTTCCAGGTCGCGCACCACATGGTCGGCGCCCACCAGCGACTCGGCCACGTCGGCGGCAAACACGGCCTCGCTTTCGGTGTTGATGGTGGCGGGGTACATGCGCTCGTAGTGCAGCGTGGCCGTAGCGCCAAACCCCAGGGCAATGGCGCTGCACAGCTCCTGGAGGCGTTGCTCCACTATCTCCTGCACCGCCGGATCGAAGGTGCGCACCGTGCCAACCAGCGTGGCGCTGCCCGGCAGCACGCTGAAAGCGCCCAGGTCGCCCGCCTGGATGGCGCACAGGCTGACCACGGCGCTGTCAATGGGCCGCACGTTGCGCGACGCAATGCTCTGCGCCGCGGTGATGATGTGCGCCGCCACCAGCACCACGTCCACCGTCTGGTAGGCATGTGCGCCATGGCCGCCGCGGCCGGTGATCTCGATGGTGATGCGGTCTGCCGCCGCCATCATGGGCCCCGGATTGATGCCCACGGTGCCCGGCTTCATGGCCGGCCAGTTGTGCATGGCAAAAACGGATTGCACCGGGAACCGGTCGAACAAGCCGTCTTCCATCATCACGCGGGCGCCGGCAAAGCCCTCTTCGCCAGGCTGGAAGATCAGCACGGCGGTACCGTCAAAATTGCGGGTTTCGGCCAGGTAGCGGGCGGCACCCACCAGCATGGCGGTATGGCCGTCGTGCCCGCAGCCATGCATGAGGCCCTGCTTGCACGATTTCCAGGAAAAATCGTTGTGCTCGGTAATCGGCAGTGCGTCCATGTCGGCGCGCAGGCCCACCATGCTGCCGCTCGATTGGCTGCGGCCCCGCACCACAGCCACCAGGCCCGTGCGGCCAATGCCCTCGTGGATTTCATCCACGCCGCACAGCTGCAGCGCCTCTTTCACGCGCCGCCCCGTGTACACCTCTTCAAAACCCAGCTCGGGGTGGGCATGCAGGTCACGGCGAAGGGCCGTCAGTTCGGGGTGGTATTGCGCAATATGGGCAAAGGCGCGGCCGCCAACTTTCCAGCGGGGGTTGTGCATCAGTGTCCTCCGGCATGGCCCACGCGCAGGCGCGGATCGACCACAAAATACAGCAGATCCACCACCAAGTTGATCACCACAAAAATCAGCGCAATCAGGCACAGATAGGCGGCCATCACCGGGATGTCGGCAAACGTCACGGCCTGGATGAACAGCAGCCCCATGCCTGGCCACTGGAACACCGTTTCGGTGATGATGGCAAAGGCAATCAACCCGCCCAGCTGCAGCCCGGTGATCGTCATTACCGGCACCAGCGTGTTCTTGAGCGCATGGCCAAAATGGATGGCGCGGCTGGACAGGCCGCGCGCGCGGGCAAACTTGATGTAGTCGGTGCGCAGCACCTCCAGCATCTCGGCGCGCACCAGCCGCATGATGAGCGTGAGCTGGAAAATCGCCAGCGTGATGGCCGGCAGCGTGATGTGGTGCCAGCCCTTGGCCGTCAAAAGCCCCGAGGTCCACCACCCGATGTGCACCACCTCGCCGCGGCCAAAGCTCGGAAACCAGCCCAGCGTCACCGCAAACACCAGAATCAGCAGGATGCCAATGAGAAATGTGGGCAGCGACACGCCCAGCAATGACAAGGTCATGAACGCCTGGCTGATGAACGTGCCGCGCTGGAGCGCCGCATACACCCCCATGGGGACCCCCACCAGCAGGGCCAGGGCGGCGGCCACCAGGGCCAGCTCCAGCGTAGCCGGGAAGCGCTCGGCCATGAGGCGCGAAACCTTGGCACCCTGGCGCAGGCTCAGGCCAAACTCGCCCTGCGCGGCATTCACCAGAAAATGCCAGAACTGCACGAAGAAGGGCTTGTCGAGCCCCAGGTCGGCGCGCAGGCTGCGAATCTGCTCAGGCGTGGCATCCTGACCCAGCAGAAACACCACCGGATCGCCCACATACTGAAACAGCATGAAGGCAATGAAGGCCACGGTGACCATCACCATGACTGCCTGGATCAGGCGACGCAAAATAAATGCAAGCATCAGAAAAGCGAAGAATGATGGACCATGCTAACAGGGAAGTTTCTCGCAACAACCCATGGTTTTCGATCACTCCGCGCCACAAAACGCCAGTGCATCCGTCGCCTCCACACAGGCACCAGGCCACCGCAGCCCAGCAGCGGGCAACCGCAGCAATGCACCCATTCGTGCGCTGGCGACAAAAAGAAGAAAACCGGGTCGCTCTGGCGAGCGACCCGGTTTTTCCTTGGAAACCAGCGCTGCCCTGTCACCAGAGCAGCGCCCCTCTCCCACCAGTTGATTTAGAAGCGATGGCGCAGGCCTGCGGTGACGCCTGTGCGCGTACGGGCACCGTTGGCAGCCAGCGCCATGCCGTCACCGCCGCTGACGCGGGTATGGTCCACAGCGAAATAGGCATCCGTGCGCTTGGAGAATGCGTAATCCACGGCAGCCACCAGGAAGTTGGCCTTGCCGTTGTAAACACCCGAAGCCGAGCCGGACTGCTTGGCATGGTAGTAATGCACGCCCCCATTGATCTGCGGCGTGATCTGGTAGCCAAAGCCCACCTTGAACATCTCACGCTTGTTGGCGTGGTTGACCAGACCCACCACGGTAGCGGGCCTGCTCGGGTCTGCCGTGGCGCCTGGCACAAAGCCGCCACTTGAAGGGCTCATCCAGAAGGCACCGAGGACGGCGCTATCGATCACGCCGGCCACGCTCAGCGGATAGTTGCCCTTGCGCTTGTTCTCCGCGTAGCCCAGGTTCACATACAGCGGGCCGGAACGGTACGAACCACCCAAGGTCCAGGCATCCACCTTGGTGCCGCCCGGCAATCTGGTGTTCAGGTAGCCCAGGCCGGCAGAAAGACCATCGGCTGAATAACGCAGGTAACCGCCAGCCGTCCGGATGGCGCCGGTGCTGACCGCAGCCGCGCCCATCCTGTCAACCGTGCTGCCTTCATCGAAAGAATACTGCAGCGAGCCGCGGATCGCTCCGACCTCGGCCATGTACTTGATCATGTTGTTGGCACGCGAGCCCATGGACATGCCCAATTCGGGCTTGTATGCCTCCATGTACGGCGAATAGGGAAAGGAGGCGTAGGTCGTGGTCACCAGGTCGAACAGCATGTTGTACTGGCGGCCCACGGTCAGGCGACCCAGGCTGCTGCTCTGCAGGCCCACCCAGGACTGCTGGAAATAATTGGCGGCGGCCACGGTGCCGCTGTCGGCGAGAAAGCGGTGCTCCAGATTGGCGATCGCCTTCAATCCGCCGCCCAGATCCTCGGTGACATTGATACCCAGGCGGCTTTGCGACATGCCGCCACCAATCATCTGGTCCAGCGACTGGCCTCGGTCGGTGGCCGGACCTTCGTTGGTGGTATGGCGATAGGCCACATCAACGATGCCGTACAACTGCACGCTGCTCGCGGGGGCGCTGGCGGTCTGCGCGCAAGCGAAGCTCGAAGCCAGGGCAACGGCCCCGAAAGCGAACAGCTTCTTGATATCGGTTTTTTTCATGGGTCGCGTCTCTTTCCGTGGTTGAGGGGATGCCGATTGAGTGTAGTAAAGGCACGCCCGTTCGTAAGTGCTTGTGGCGTAATGCTTACACAGGCTTTCCCTAATAGAACGATCGTTCACTTATTTAAAAATCATGTATCACCCCGGTCTGGCACGAGCGCGGGTGACTTTGCGGCTCCGCTTGCCGGGCCACTTGCAGAGAAGCGCAAGTGGATCGCAATAACCGGCCGGTAACTCACAAAGCACAAGAAAGAAACATGCCCCCATGAAAAAAGCCACCCGTCTTGCGACGGGTGGCTTTATCAGCTTCGTGAATGCTGGCACCCGGCCAGCAATTCATCAGAAAGCGTGGCGGATACCGACTTGCACGCCGGTCTGGCTTTCACCAGCGCCGGGGCCGCCGGTGTTCAGGTTCTTGGCAGTCAGACCCATGTTGGAAGCATCCTTGTTGTCCATGAATGCCACCGTGCCGTACACAGCCGTGCGCTTGGACAGGTTGTGGACATAGCCCAGGCTGATGTGGTGGGCCTTGGAGTCGGTGGCCTTCTGGTCGTACAGAGCGTATTGCAGCTTGACTTCGCCAGCGCCCACGGGAGCCGACACGCCCAGAGCGTATGCGTTCACCTTGCGATCACTCAGACCTGGACGGTCGTCTTCGGTGCGTTGCAGGATGGCAATCAGCTTCGCAACCTTCAGGTTGTATGAGCCAGCCAAAGTCAGGGAATTGCGGTCAAAGGCAGCAATCGGGGCGGGGCTCGTAACAGCACCCACACTGCGCTCGTCGTACGACGCAGCCACGCTCAGAGGGCCGTTGTCATAGGCAACGTAACCACCAATGTAACGGCCACCCTTGCCAGTCGTCTGCTCGTCAAAGCCATAACCCAGACCAGCGGTGAAACCACTGAAGTTGGGGGTGTAGTAGCTGATCATGTTGTTCGAACGAACGCCGTTGCCGGAGTCACCACCCGTGCCGTACCAGTTGCCGGTCCAGCCCATGAAGTGACCGACACCGACTTGGCCGAACAGGTCATAAAGGGCGGTCTTGCTGTAGCCGGGGGTCAGTTCACGACCCATGCGGACTTCACCGAAACCGCCCATCAGGCTTACCGTGGAACGGCGCTGGAAGTTGAAGCCAGCAGCATTGCCGTTGTCACCGGTGATTTCGCCTTCGAGCCAGAAACCGGCCTTCAGGCCACCGCCCAGGTCTTCCACGCCACGGAAGCCGAGGCGGCTGGTGGCGTTGCCGCTGGTGGTCAGGCCGTACACGCTGTCGCCAGCTGCATTGGCGTGGTCCACGTAGCCGACGGCCGTGTCAACGATACCGAACAGGGTCACGGAAGACTGGGCCATTGCGGCACCAGAGGCTGCCAGCACGGCAAGGGCGATCAGGGATTTTTTCATTGAGAACACTCCAGAATTGAACAGGGGACTTCGTTTTGGTTGGGCCCGGGTACCGCCTTACCCCAACCCAGCCGCTCCAGGAAACAGGTTCCTTGATGGACGCTATTGCCTCAGAACCCCGAAAAACAAACTTCTCGCAGACTTCCCCACCAGAAAAGTGAGCATTGGCGTCTGCCTCTCGGGACCGAAGCAATGCCTCTATTCAACCAATGACCCCTTGCTGGCACCTATTCGGGTTTACCCGTTTCCCCTTTTCCCATTGCGCAACACCAAAAATCGTGTCGCGCAAAAAAATGAACGACAGGGCCATGAAAAATGCAAAAAAAACCATGAATTCAGTTGTTTTTTCAACACAAAATACACTTTTTACTCTTGTGTCACCCAATTGTTTTCATCATTTTTCTGTTGCGATTGATTCAAACAAGTGTTCAGTGAACGCAACACAACACCAAAATTCTCAGGGCAAAAACAAAACACTGTCTCAAAAATGAAACAAAATGTCCTGAATTTCCGACGATCACCCATCAACCGATCGACTTTCCTACCGCGCAGCCCACCAAAGAAGACGCAACTTGGTGTTTGCGCCAGTCCAAACCACATCCCCCAGCCCCACACATGGCGTCCGGCCAACAGCACCGGGGCGATGATGACTTGGGCCGTTTGCTCGATGTCGGGACCGTCCACCCCGGCTGCGACTTTGTTGGCCTTGCCCCGCATCCATGCTGTAACAGGCTCTATCTCGTCAGCACCACCCCCTGCAAGCGGCCTGTGCCTGCGATCCACTTTGCCGACCCCGTGCCCCGGTGTTCATGGAGCGGACCGCAGGCTTCGTCACTGGCTGGGGCACACCGCCTCACCCCGCGCTGTGCCTGCCCCGATTGCGCTCGCATTCGCGTTCACAATGCTCGGTCGCCCTCACGCAGTTGCGCTTCAGGTCACTCACCGTGCCCAGCTCCCAGCGGCACTTGCACCCACAGGTGTGCGCCCATGCTGGGCGCACCATGAAAAAAGCCACCCGTCTTGCGACGAGTGGCTTTATCAGCTTCGTGAATGCTGGCGCAAGGCCAGCAACTCATCAGAAAGCGTGGCGGATACCGACTTGCACGCCGGTCTGGCTTTCGCCAGCGCCAGGGGCTCCGGCGTTGCTCAGACCCTTGACAGACAGGCCCATGTTGGAAACATCCTTGTTGTCCATGAATGCCACCGTGCCGTACACAGCCGTGCGCTTGGACAGGTTGTGGACATAGCCCAGGCTGATCTGGTGGGCCTTGGAGTCGATGGCCTTCTGGTCGTACAGAGCGTATTGCAGCTTGACTTCACCAGCGCCCACAGGAGCCGACACGCCCAGAGCGTATGCGTTCACCTTGCGCTCGGCCAGGGCACCACGGTCATCCTTGGTCTGCTGGAGGATGGCGATGGCCTTGGCAACGCCAAAGTTGTAAGAACCACCCAGGGTCAGCTTGTCGCGCTCAACGGTGCTGGTCAGGTTGGCACGGTCAAACGACAGGGCCACGCTCAGAGGACCGTTGTCATAGGCCACATTGCCACCAACGTAGCGGCCAGCCTTGCCGGTGGTTTGCTCGTCAAAACCGTAGCTGATGCCACCGGTGAAGCCGCTGAAGTTGGGGGTGTAGTAGCTGATCAGGTTGTTCTTACGGATACCGTTGGCATCGGCAACCGTTTCATCCCAGGCGCCCCAGCCCATGAACTGGCCGATACCGGCTTGGTTGAACAGATCGTAGCTGCTGGTCTTGCTGTAGCCAGCAACCAGTTCACGGCCCAGGCGGACTTCACCGAAGTTGCCCATCAGGCTGACGGTAGAACGGCGCTTGAAGTCGAGGCCGGAAGAGTTGCCGACGTCACCGAAGAGTTCGCCTTCGAGCCAGAAACCGGCCTTCAGGCCACCGCCCAGGTCTTCCACACCGCGGAAGCCGATGCGGCTGGTGGCATTGCCGCTGGTGGTCAGGCCATACACGCTGTCGCCAGCTGCGTTGGCGTGGTCCACATAGCCGACGGCCGTGTCAACGATACCGAACAGGGTCACGGAAGATTGGGCCATTGCGGCGCCGGAAGCAGCCAGCACAGCCAGGGCAATCAGGGATTTTTTCATTGCGAGTTACTCCAAGGTTAAACATGGGCACCGGTTCGGAGGTCTGGGGCGCAGCGCCAGCACAGTCCCACCGGTTCCCCGGGCCAACCTCCTGGTGGGGAAGTTGGTGTTATTGCACCAGACGGGGCGCGGTTGCGCAAAGGAAATCACCGCACAGGGTCAATTTCGTTGCGGCATTGCAACAATTCATCTTCATCGCAGAAGCCCTGCGCAACATGGCGCCATGCCCATACTCCCTGGAGCGACAAAAAATGTCGCCATGCAGCCCCTCATTGGCGGCAGCCACCACAGAAACCATCGCCAATTACCCCAAGACAACCCCTTCTGTCTGTAACAACTGTCGCATTCTCCTCGGGCATCCTTGCAACACCCCCGGAACGTTGCAACACTTCGTCGCATTGACCCCCAGTGCGCAACCGGGAAGTGGATTTGTAAAAGCATATTCCGTACCCGCCACCGCCAATTTTTCTTCCAAGAGATTTGCCATGGACCCATTCCTTTGCGCCGCAGACACCGCGCTGCGCACCCTGTTTGCCAAACCCCATGCCATGGAGACCTCACCCGCCGAGCCCTTTGCCGAAGCCGCACTGAATCCCGCGCAAAAGCGCTTGGCGGGCGCGCTGATGCGGGTGAACCATGTGGGCGAGGTGTGCGCCCAGGCCCTTTACACGGCGCAGGCAGCGGTCACGCGCGATGCCCGGTTGCGCAGCCACCTGCTCGAATCGGCCCGCGAGGAAACCGACCACCTGGCCTGGACGCAGCAGCGGCTTGATGCCCTGGGCGCACGGCCCAGCCTGCTCAACCCGCTGTGGTTTGCGGGCGCCTTCGCGCTGGGCCTGGTGGCCGCCAAGGTGAGCGACCGTGTGAGCCTGGGTTTTGTGGTGGAAACCGAAAACCAGGTGGCAGAGCACCTGCAGGGCCATCTGGAAAAGCTTCCGGCCGAGGACCTGGCCTCACGCGCCGTGGTCAGCCGCATGAAGAACGACGAAGAGCGCCACGCCGCCAATGCGCACGATGCCGGGGCCGTGGCCCTGCCAGCGCCCGCCCGCCTGATGATGAAAATGGCCGCCAAGGTGATGACGACCACGGCGCATTACGTCTGAACCAGGCGCGGCCCTGGAACGCACGCAGAACCTGTTCACGATCTCAGACCTCGACGATCTCGAACCCGGTGGTGATGCGTGCCGTCTTGCCCAGCATGATGCTGGCAGAGCAGTATTTTTCGTGGCTCAAGGCAATGGCGCGCTCCACCACGGCGGGCGCAAGGCCCTTGCCCGTCACGGTGAACTGCATGTGGATGGCGGTGAACACCTTGGGATCCACATCGGCCCGTTGCGACGTGAGCCTGACACTGCAGCCGCGTACATCGTGGCGGCCGCGCTGGAGGATCAGCACCACGTCGTAGGCGGTGCAACCGCCGGTGCCCGCCAGCAGTGTTTCCATGGGCCGGGGCGCCAGGTTGAGCCCGCCATTGGCCGGATTCGCCGCATCGGGCGCGCCATCCATGGCCAGGATGTGGCCACTGCCTGTTTCGGCCACAAAGCCCATCCCTGAGCGCGTTCCGGCGCCGCCGGTCCAGCTGACTGTGCATTCCATGTCTGTCACTCCTTGTTGGTGCGTGGCTTTTTTGACGAAATGGGCCCGCCATTTCAAAAATATACGGTGAATTTTGCTGCATTGCAGCACCCGACGCGCTAGAATAGCGCCATGCGTTGCCCTTTCGGGAAGAAAGGGTTGGTAGCCCAAGGCCACCAACAGCCGCAATGCACTGATTGTCTCCTCCATCTCCTCAAAGGATGGATTCAGCCCTGGGCCTTACCGCCTGGGGCTTTTTTTTGCCTGTGCGCCGCCCAGCACTGTACGGACAGGCCCCGCCCCTGCCGGGCCGTCAGGCGTTGCGCCTATGATGGCTGCCCCGCCACCTTCGCTGCGGCGGCACACACCCTGCCATCCCATGACCCAGCCTCTCACCCCCCTCGATTACCTGAAGAAGATCCTGACCGCGCGCGTCTATGACGTGGCCGTCGAGTCAGCCCTGGAGCCCGCCAGGAACCTCAGCCGCCGCCTGCACAACAAGGTGCTTTTGAAACGCGAGGACCAGCAGCCGGTGTTCAGCTTCAAGCTGCGCGGCGCCTACAACAAGATGGCCCACCTGGCGCCCGAGCAGTTGCAAAAGGGCGTGATCTGCGCCTCGGCCGGCAACCACGCGCAGGGCGTGGCCATGAGCGCGCGCAAGCTGGGCACGCGCGCGGTGGTGGTGATGCCCACCACCACGCCACAGCTCAAGGTGGATGCCGTGCAGGCGCTGGGCGGCGAGGTGGTGCTGGCGGGCGACAGCTATTCCGATGCCTACGACCACGCGGTGCGGCTGCAGCAAGAGCAGGGGCTGACCTTTGTCCACCCTTTTGACGACCCCGACGTGATCGCCGGCCAGGGCACGATTGCCATGGAAATCCTGCGCCAGCTGCAAAAGCTGGGCAGCAACCAGCTCAACGCCGTGTTCGTGGCGATTGGCGGCGGCGGCCTGGTGGCAGGCGTGGCCAATTACATCAAGGCGGTGCGGCCCGACATCAGGGTGATCGGCGTGCAGATGAACGACTCGGACGCCATGCTCCAGTCGGTCAACGCGCACGAACGCGTCACGCTGGCCGATGTGGGCCTGTTTTCCGACGGCACGGCCGTCAAGCTGGTGGGCGAGGAAACCTTTCGCATCGCCCAGGGCCTGGTGGATGAATTCGTCACCGTGGACACCGACGCCGTGTGCGCCGCCATCAAGGACGTGTTCGTGGACACGCGCAGCATCGTCGAGCCCGCCGGGGCCCTCGCCGTGGCGGCCATCAAGCAGTACGTGGCCAAAAACAAAACCCGGGGTGAAACCTACGCCGCCATCCTGTGCGGCGCCAATATGAACTTCGACCGCCTGCGCTTCGTGGCCGAACGCGCCGAAGTGGGCGAAGAACGCGAGGCGCTGCTGGCCGTCACCATTCCCGAGGAGCGCGGCAGCTTCCGGCGTTTTTGTGAAGTCATCGGCAGCCTGCCAGGCGGTCCGCGCAACGTGACCGAGTTCAACTACCGCATCAGCGACGCCCAGCGCGCCCATGTGTTCGTGGGCCTGGCCACGCACGGCAAGGGCGAGTCGGAAAAGATCACCAGAAACTTCGAGCGCCACGGCTTCGAGTCGCTCGACCTGACGCACGACGAACTCGCCAAGGAACACCTGCGCCACCTGGTGGGCGGCCACTCGGCGCTGGCGCAGGACGAGCGCCTGCTGCGTTTCGTGTTCCCCGAGCGGCCCGGCGCGCTGCTCAAGTTCCTGAGCCTGATGCAGCCCACCTGGAACATCAGCCTGTTCCACTACCGCAACCAGGGCGCCGACTACGGCCGCATTCTGGTGGGCCTGCAGGTGCCGCCCGAAGACGCCGCAGCGTTTGATGCCTTCCTGGCCACGCTGGGCTACCCGTATGTGGAAGAAACGCTGAACCCGGCCTACCGGCTGTTTTTGCGCTCCAAGTGACCAGGATATTGCGCAAAATGACTGCGGGCGCTTATCCATCAAGCGCCCGCAGCTATCTAATTTGACATCCCCACGGTCCCGCACCATGCAAGCCCTGCGCCACTACCTGCTGGCCGTGCAGTTTTTCACCCGCATCCCCGTCACCGGGCGGCTGGCCGGCTGGGTGGGCTACAGCCCGGCCATGCTGCGCGCCAGTGCCGCGCATTTTCCGGGCATCGGCTGGCTGGCGGCGGCGCTGGCGGCGGGCGTGTATGCCGCGCTGCACGCAGCCCTGGCGCCCAACCCGATGGCGCCGGCCGTAGCGGCGGTGTTCTGCACCATCGCCACGGTGCTGATGACGGGGGGGTTTCACGAGGACGGCCTGGCCGACGTGGCCGACGGACTGGGCGGCAGCCATGACCGCGAGCGGGCGCTCGACATCATGAAAGACTCGCGCATCGGCGCCTTCGGGGCCATGGCGCTGGTGCTGGCGCTGCTGGCCAAGGTCAGCCTGCTGGCGCTGCTGGGTGCGCACAGCCTGCTGGCGGCGGTGGCGGCACTGGTGGGCGGCCATGTGCTGTCGCGCCTGTGGCCGCTGTTCATCGTGCGCGGGCTGCCGCATGTGGGCGACACGGCCCGGTCCAAAAGCAAACCGCTGGCCGATCAGATCTCGGGGGGCGCCCTGGCGGCCGCCATGTTCTGGTGTTTGATGCCGCTGGCGCTTGTATGGCAAACGCATTCAGCTATTTATTTAATAGCATCTTTCACGGCAAGTGCGCTGGCTGCCGCGTGGCTGGCGCGCTGGTTCGCGCGGCGCCTGCAGGGCTTCACGGGCGATTGCCTGGGCGCCACGCAGCAGGTCAGCGAGATCGGGTTTTACCTGGGCGCGGCGCTGGCTCTGCGATGGATGTAATTCCGTTTCCAGACCCTTCGTGTCTAGGCGCGAAGCCGCAGACAGTGCTGCAGCACGGCAAGGCGAAGCAACAACGACACGGAGGGTCTGAAAATGGAATGAGCCCGCCCGCCGGCGCCCGCCTGTGGCTGGTGCGCCATGCACAACCCCTGGTGGCACCGGGCACCTGCTACGGTGCAGTCGATGTGCCAGCCGACGCCGCAGCCACCCGCGTGGCCGCACAACGCCTGGCAGACGCCCTGCCGCCGAAGGCGCGGGTCTTTCATTCAACGCTGCAAAGATGTGCGCTGCTGGCGCATGACCTGCAAGCGCTCAGGCCCGATTTGGCCTCCAATCCCGACGCTCGCCTGCGTGAAATGGACTTTGGCCACTGGGAAGGGCGGGCCTGGGAGCACATCGGCAAAACGGCCATCGACGCGTGGACGGCGGCCTTTGCCACCTACGCACCCGGCGGTGGCGAGAGCCTGAGCGCCATGCTGGCCCGCGTTTCGCTGGCCTTGCGCGCCGCGCAGCCACAGCCCGCAAAGCAGGCAGCGCAGGACGTGGTGTGGATCACCCACGCCGGCGTGGCGCGCTGCGTGGCCTGGCTGCAGGCCCGTGGCGACGGCGTCTGGCCCCGGCCGGAGCAGTGGCCGGCGGCTGCGCCAGCGTGGGGCGAATGGGAAATCCGGAACCTGGACCGGCTCAGTTCTTGAGGGGCATGTCCAGCGTCAGCGTGGCGGGGCCATCGACGCTGGCGCCCAGCCGGGCCTGGCGCGGGTCCAGCGACTGCAGCACCAGCCCCTCGTCCACGGCGGCGCCCACGCGGAACGGCTTGGCCGGCTTGCCGTCCACCGCAATCAGCGCGGCACCACCGCCGCTGCTGCGGCCCGCCAACACACCGATCAGTGCAAACCGGCTGGCCAGCGAGGCCACGGGCGCCCGACCCGCCACCGCATCGGTCGCGGCCGGCACACCCAGCAGGCGCGCCATGGCATGGGCATCGGGTGCCACGGGCGCGGGGGCCACGGCCGGCACCGCCAGCCCCACGGGCCGTGCCGACAGGCGCAACCCCCAATAGACCACGCTGGCGCCCGCCAGTGCCCAGAGAGCCAGAGTCCCCAGGCGCACGCCCCATTTGCTGTGTGTATTGGTCACCATGCGGGGATTATGATTCACGCGATCCGACCCTCCCGAGACCGCCTGCAGTGAACAAATCCTCCGCCCTCCCCCTGCGCCCCGCCCGCAGCCGCCTGGCCACGCACCTTGCGCGGGGCTTCACCCTGATCGAGCTGATGGTGGTGCTGGTCATCATCGGCGTGCTGGCCGCGCTGATCGTGCCCAACGTGCTCGACCGCGCCGACGACGCGCGCGGCACCGCCGCCCGCACCGACGTCACCAACGTGATGCAGGCGCTCAAGCTGTACCGCCTGGACAACCAGCGCTACCCCACGGCCGAACAGGGCCTGCAGGCGCTGGTCGCCAAGCCCACGGCCGGCCCCATCCCCGGCAACTGGAAACCTTACCTCGAAAAGCTGCCCAACGACCCCTGGGGGCGCCCTTACCAGTACCTGAACCCCGGCATCAAGGGCGAGATCGACGTGATGTCGTTCGGCGCCGACGGCCAGTCGGGCGGCGAGGGCAAGGACGCGGATATCGGCAGCTGGCAGTGACCCGCCTTCTTTCCCCACGCATCCCAGGCCCATGAAACTGGCGCGCCCCCGGCCAGGGACGCCGTGGAACTGGCTTTGCCAGGCCACTGGCGTCGTCCCCCTTCCCGCGCGCAGCGCGAGAGAGGGGGGAAGCCGCGTAGCGGCTCAGGGGGGCTTTACCCTCCTTGAATTGCTGGTGGTCATCAGCATCATGGCGTTGGCCACGGCGGGCGTCAGCCTGGCGCTGCGCGACGGCGGACAGACGCAGCTGGAACGCGAAGCGGCACGGCTGGCGGCCCTGCTGGAATCGGGCCGGGCCCAGTCGCGCGGCACGGGCGTGCCGGTACGCTGGCGCGCCGATGCGCAGGGTTTCCGGTTCGAGGGCCTGCCCGCCGGCACGCTTCCCACCCAGTGGCTGGATGCCGGCACCACGGTGCGCGGCCCCGCCACCCTGCAACTGGGGCCCGAGCCGCTGATCGGGCCGCAGCAGGTGCTGCTGGCCCACCAGGCCCACCCCGAACGCACGCTGCGCGTGGCCACCGACGGCCTGCGGCCTTTCGCGGTGGAGCCACTGCCATGAAAACGCCAGAACAGGGCTTTACCCTGGTCGAGGTGCTGGTGGCGCTGGCCATTGTGGCCATTGCCCTTCTGGCGGGCCTGCAGGCCACCACGGCGCTGACGCGCAATGCGTTGCGGCAATCGGACATCGTGCTGGCCCAGCTCTGCGCCGAGAACGAACTGGTCAAGGCCCGCCTGTCGCGCCAGATGCCGGGGGTGGGCGACAGCACCCAGCCCTGCGAGCAGGCGGGGCGACGCTTCGATGTGGCCGTGATCGTGCGGCCCACGCCCAATCCGAGTTTTCGGCGCGTGGATGCGCAGGTGTTCGATGGCGAGAACTCGGTACTGCGCCTGTCCACCATCGTGGGTAGATATTGAAATGACCCCCACGCTCCCGCACTGCGTGTCGACGCTGCCCCCCGAGGGGGCCCAACCCGCCTTCGGGCGGCCGGGCGGCGGGTTGACAAGGCCCCCACGGTCGCGCACTGCGTGTCGCTCGCTGCCCCCCGAGGGGGCCCAACCCGCCTTCGGGCGGCCGGGCGGCGGGCTGATAGTCCCCACGCTGCTGCACGGCGCATCGTCGCCGCGCGGCTTCACCCTGATCGAGCTGCTGGTGGCCATTGCCATCATGGCGCTGATGGCCATCCTGGGGTGGCGCGGGCTGGACGGCATGGCGCGGGCGCAAGAGACGACACGCCAGCGGGCCGATGAACTGCTGGTGGTGCAGGCTGCGCTTGCGCAGTGGGGCGCGGATCTGGACGCCATCGTGTCCGTGCCCTACACCACGCCGCTGAACTGGGACGGCCAGGTGTTGCGCATGACGCGGCGCAGCAGCGCCGTGCCCGACGAAGGCGCCCTGGTGGTGGCCTGGACCCGGCGCGACGTGCGGGGCGCCAGCCATTGGCTGCGCTGGCAATCGCCCCCGGTGCGCACCCATGCCGACTGGCAACAGGCCTGGCAGCAGGCCGCCCAGTGGGCCGGTAATCCCAACGAAGCCGAACGGCGCAGAGAAGTGGTGTTGCTGCCACTGGACAACTGGCAAATCTATTTTTACCGCGGCGGCGCCTGGTCGAACCCGCAGTCCAGCAGCAACACGACGCCCGGCGAGGCCAACGCTGCGCTGCCCGATGGCGTGCGCCTGCAGATCACCATCCGCCCGGGCCAGGCGCTGGCCGGGCAGATCACGCGCGATTGGGTCAACCCGGTGCTGGGTGGCGGCAAGTCATGAGGCACCGCACCACCCCTTTGCAAAGCACTGCAGGCCCCGCCCGCCAGCGCGGTGCGGCCCTGCTGGCGGCCATGCTCACGGTAACGCTGGTGGCCACCTTTGCCGCCGCTGCCCTGTGGCAGCAGTGGCGTGCGGTCGAGGTCGAGACGGCTGAGCGCGCCCGGCTGCAGTCGGCCTGGATTCTGGTGGGCGCGCTCGACTGGTCGCGCCTGATCCTGCGCGAGGACGGCATCACCGGCGGTGCCGACCACCTGGCCGAACCCTGGGCCGTGCCGCTGCAGGAGGCGCGCCTGTCCACCTTTCTGGCGGCCGACCGCAACATGACCCAGGTGGACGACGCCAGCACCGACACCACCGACGCCTTTCTGTCCGGCCAGATCACCGACCTGCAGGGGCGGCTGAACCTGACCAACCTGGTCGATGGCGACAAGGTCAACGCGGGCTCCTTGCGCCAGTTTTCTCGCCTGTTCGAGCGCCTGGGCCTGCCTGCGCAGCAACTGAGCCTGCTCGTGCAGGGCCTGCGCGAAGCCAAAGCCAGCCAGGGCGCCAACAGCAGCGCCCCCCTGCTGCCGCCGACCCCGGCCCAGCTGGGCTGGCTGGGCCTGCCCCCCGCCACACTGACCGTGCTGGCGCCGCATGTCACGCTGTTGCCGATGCGCACCCCGGTGAACCTGAACACGGCCGACGTGGATGTGCTGTCGGCCGCGATCGACGGGCTGGACATGGCGGACGCGCAAAAGCTGGTGCAGGCCCGGCAGGCGCGCCATTTCCGGGCGTTGACCGATGTCTCCGACCAGCTGGGCGCCAGCATTGCGCTGAACGCCGATGACCATGCCATCGCCTCGCGCTACTTCGAGGTGCGCGGGCGCCTGCGCCTGGGCACCAGCGTGGTGGAAGAACGCTCGCTGGTGATGCGCCAGGGCACCACCGTCACCACGCTGTGGCGCGAACGCGGCGCTTTTGACAGCGCAGGCGCGACCGCTGCGCCCCCAGCGGCGCGCTGAGCGCCCTTGCCGCAGCACTGTCAACTCTGCCCCCTAAAATGGCCCGCAAATCCCGCCCATGAGCACCCTGATCCTTTTCCTGCCCCAGGCACCTTCCGGGTCCGCCACTGCCTACAGCTACACGCTGACCGCCGACGGCCACACCGCACTTCGCCACGCCAGCGCCCCGGCGCCGCTGCTGCCCGAGCCTGCCCGGCCGGGCGGCGAGGTGGTGGCGGTGGTGCCGGCAGCGGCGCTTTCATGGCAGCGCGTGCAATTGCCCCAGGGTGTGCCGCTGGGGGGGGGCCAGCAGACACCGCGCCTGCGCTCGGTGCTCGAAGGCCTGCTGGAAGACCAGCTGCTCGACGAACCTTCCCAGCTGCACTTTGCCCTGCAACCGGGTGCCCGCGCCGGCGAGCCGGTGTGGGTGGCCGTGTGCGACCGGGCCTGGCTGCGCGAAGCGCTGCAGACACTGGAGGCCGCAGGCCGGCGCGTCGCGCGCGTGGTGCCCGAATTTGCACCGGGCCCCACCGCCAGCGGCGGGCCCGAGCTGTTTGCGCTGGGCAGCCCCGAGGATGCCCAGCTCGTGGTTTGCGGCCACGGGCCCGATCAGGGCGTGGCCGTGCTGCCCCTGTCCGCTGCGGCACTGGGTCTGATCGGCCCGGCCACCCGTCCCGGAGACCCCGGCGAAGCGATGCCGCCGGTGCGCGCCGAGCCCGCCGTGGCGACACTGGCCGAGCGCACGCTGGGCCAGTCGGTGGTGCTGCACACCGCCAGTCAGCGCGCGCTCGATGCGGCGCGCAGCGACTGGGATCTGGCGCAGTTCGACCTGGCCAGCACCGGGCGCACCCGCGCCCTGCGCAAGGCCGGCAGCGCCGCCAGCGCCTTTCTGCATGCGCCACAGTGGCGCGCGGCACGCTGGGGCGCAGGCCTGCTGGCCGCCGCCCACCTGGTGGGCCTGAACGCCTGGGCCTGGCAGGAGCGTGGTGCACTTGCCGCCAAGCAGGCCGGTGTGCGCAAGGCGCTCACCCAGACATTTCCCAAGGTGCAGGTGGTGGTCGATGCCCCCGTGCAGATGGAACGCGAACTGGCCACGCTGCGCCAGGCCACCGGCAGCGTGTCACCGCGCGACCTGGAGCCCCTGCTCGCGGCAGCAGGGGCCGCCCTGCCCGCGGGCCAGCTGCCCAATGCACTCGAATACACCGCGGGCGAGCTGCGCCTTCGCGGCGTGACGCTGACGGCCGAAGAGCAGGCGGCCCTGGCCACCCGGCTGCAAGCGGCAGGCTACAGCGCCCGCCTGGACGACGGCAGCCTGTTGCTGCGCCCGGAGACCACACCATGAACACCTCCTTCCACACCGTCTTGCAAGACCGCTGGAAAGCCCTGGCCCCGCGCGAGCAGAATCTGCTGCTGGCCGCGGGCGCCGTGGTGGCCCTGGCGCTGCTGTGGTGGGTGGCCCTGGCACCGGCCCTGGCCACGCTGCGCACGGCCCCCGCGCGCCATGCGGCCCTGGATGCCCAGCTGCAGCGCATGCAAAGCCTGCAGGCCGAAGCCCTGCAACTGCAGACCGCACCCCGCAGCGCACCCGGCGATGCCGTGGCCAGCCTGCGCAGCGCGCTCACCCAGCGCCTGGGCGCCACGGCCCAGCTCACACTGGCGGGCGACCGCGCCACCATCACGCTCAAGGGAGCGCCCGCCGACGCCCTGGCCCCATGGCTGGCCCAGGCACGCAGCAATGCGCTGGCGGTGCCGATCGAGGCCCGTCTCGCACGAAGTGCGCCAGCGGCCAGCCCTGCGGCCCCCGCCACCCTCGGCAATGGGCCCGCTGCAGCCGTACCGCGCTGGGATGGCAGCCTGGTGCTGGCCCTGCCAGCCCGCTGACCAACTGCCTCTTCCGTGTTGCGCACCGTGCCCTCTTCCCAGCGTTCCCGCCCCCGCCGCAATGCCACGGCAGCCCCGCGCGCACCCTGGGGCTGGGCGGCGGCCGGCGTGCTTGCGGGTGTGCTGCCGGCCTTGGTGGTTTTTGCACCGGCGCGGTGGCTGGCCCTGGCAGTGGACCGCGCCAGCCAGGGGCAAGTGCTGCTGGCCCAGGCGCGTGGCACCGTGTGGACCGGTTCGGCCCAGCTGGTGCTGACCGGCGGCGGCGCCAGCCAGGACCGCACCGCCCTGCCCGGGCGCCTGGAGTGGCGCTTGCGCCCCCGCTGGACCGGCCTGCACGCCCAGGTGCACGCCGCCTGCTGCATGGCTGCGCCCCTGCAGGCCCGCGTGGACGCGCGCTGGGGCGGCGCGCGGCTGGCCATCGCCGATGGCCAGAGCCAGTTCCCCGCCGGCCTGCTGACCGGCCTGGGAACGCCCTGGAACACCCTGCAACCCCAGGGCCAGCTGGCCCTGCAGACCCAGGGTCTCGAAGCCCTGTGGACCGCCGGCCGCCTGGTACTGGCGGGCACAGCACAACTGGACGCGCGGGCCATGTCCTCGCGCCTGTCCACCCTGCGCCCCATGGGCAGCTACCGGCTCGTGCTGCAGGGCGGCGAAGTGCCCACGCTCACGCTGAACACACTCGACGGCGACCTGCGGCTGAACGGCAGCGGCCAATGGGTGGGCCAGCGCCTGCGCTTTACCGGCGAGGCCAGCGCCAAGCCCGAGCGCGAGGCGGCCCTGGCCAATCTCCTGAACATCATCGGACGGCGCAATGGCGCGCGCTCCATCATCACCGTGGGTTGACGCTATGACTTCCAATCTTTCACCCCGACTGCATTTTGCTATCAACACGATAGCTGCATGCGCTTTATTGGTATGCACCAGTGGTCCAGTTCATGCGCAAACGGCGATAGGAACCGGCACCAGCAGCGTGCGCCCGGGCGAGCCCGTCACGCTGAACTTTGCCAACGCCGAGATCGAGGCCGTGGCCCGCACCATGGCCACCATCACTGGTCGCAATGTGGTAGTGGACCCGCGCGTGAAAGGCCAGCTCACGCTGATCACCGAGCGGGCCGTGACACCCGCGGCGGCCTTCCAGCAATTTCTGGCGGCACTGCGGCTGCAGGGCTTCACGGTGGTCGAGTCCGCCGGCCTGTACAAGGTGGTGCCCGAGGCCGATGCCAAGCTGCAGGGCGGCAGCGTGAGCGTGTCGCGGGGCGGCGCGGCGGGCCCCGGCGGCGGACAGATCGTCACGCAGATCTTCAAGCTCAACTATGAGAACGCGGCCAACCTGGTGCCGGTGCTGCGCCCGCTGATCAGCCCCAACAACACCATCAACGTGAACCCCGGCAACAACTCGCTGGTGATCACCGATTACGCCGACAACCTGCAGCGCCTAGCGCGCATCGTGGCGGCCATGGATGTGTCCAACGCCAGCGATGTCGAGGTGATCCCGCTCAAGAATGCCGTGGCCGCCGACCTGGCGCCTCTGGTGGCACGGCTCATCGATGGGGGCGGCGCAGCCGCTCCGGCCGCGGCCCAGGGCCAGACCGACACCTCGTTCAAGACCACGCTGCTGCCCGAGCCGCGCAGCAACTCGCTGATCCTGCGCGCCGCCAACCCGGCCCGCGTGGCCCAGGTGCGCGCGCTGGTGGACAAGCTCGACCAGCCGCCCGTGCCCGGCAGCGGCGCGGCCAGCGGCAACATCCATGTGGTCTATCTCAAGAATGCCGATGCCACCAAGCTGGCGACCACGCTGCGCGCAGCCATCTCGGCCACGGGGGGTAACGCCGCGTCGTCGGGCTCTGCGGGAACGAGCGGCCTGTCCACCACGGTGGCGTCCTCCGGCACGGCCGGCGCCAGCAGCGCCAGCAACAGCGCCGGGCTGGGCGCCGGCAGCGGCGGCCTGGGCATGGGTGCAGGCGGGGGCTCCAGCAGCAGCGCCAGCGGCAACCAGCCCTCCACCGGCGGGCAGATCCAGGCCGACCCCACGACCAACTCACTCATCATCACCGCGCCCGAGCCCCAGTACCGGCAGCTGCGCGCCGTGATCGACAAGCTCGACGGCCGCCGCGCGCAGGTGCTGGTGGAAAGCCTGATCGTGGAAGTCACGGCCAGCAAGCTGGCCGAGTTCGGCATCCAGTGGCAGAGCGTGCTGGGCAGCAAGGGCGACGGCGTGGTGGGCGCCATCGGCACCAACTCGGCGGTGTCGGGCGGCAACATCCTGGGCCTGGCCGCCGGCATTGCCACCGGCAGCGCCACGGCACTGGCATCGCTGGGCGGAGGCCTGAACATTGCACTGGCGCCGCGCGTCAACGGCCAGTACTACCTGGGCGCGCTGGCCAACTTCCTGCAAAACAGCGGCGATGCCAATGTGCTCTCCACCCCCAACCTGATGACGCTGGACAACGAAGAGGCCCGCATCGTCATCGGCAACAACGTGCCCTTCGTCACGGGCTCGTACGCCAACACCACCGGCAACAACTCGGTCAATCCCTTCACCACCGTGGAGCGCAAGGACGTGGGCCTGATGCTGCGCGTGCGCCCCCAGATCAACGAGAACGGCACCGTCAAGATGGCCATCTACCAGGAGGTCTCCAAAATCGACGGCAACACCCTCAAGGACGTGAACGGCCCCACCACCAGCAAGCGCTCCATCGAGTCGAACGTGCTGGTCGAGGACGGCAGCATCATCGTGCTCGGCGGCCTGCTGGAAGACAGCTACCAGCAGGCCGAGGACAAGGTGCCCCTGATGGGCGACATCCCGGTGCTGGGCAACCTGTTCCGCAGCGAGAACCGCTCGCGCAAGAAGACCAACCTGATGGTGTTTTTGCGCCCGGTGGTGGTGCGCGATGCCGCCGCCAGCGACGCACTGATGCTCGACCGCTACGAAGCCATCCGTGCGCTGCAGCAGGTCGCGCAACCCGCGCCCAGCGCCGTGATGGGCTCGGTCTCGGCTGCCCCGGTACTGCCCGCATTGCGCCCCGAGGCCGCGCCGCCCGCGCCGGTGCCATCCGAGCCCGCGCCCGTCAGCACGCCCTGAGGCGGCACCACCATGCGCCATCCCCTGCCCTACGCCTTTGCGCGCACCGCCCAGTTGCTACTGGAGGACGACGGCCAGCAGCTGGTGCTGTGGCACGGCCCCCAGCCCAATGCCAGCGCGCTGTCGGAGGTGCTGCGCAAGCACCCCGTGCAGCAGTTGCTGCCGCTCGACGCCCATGGCCTGGCCCAGCGCATCAGCGCCGCCTACGCGCAGGGTGAATCAAGCGCCGCCACGGTAGTGAGCGAGGTCGAGTCCGACGCAGATCTCTCGCGCATGATGCAGGAACTGCCTGCCGTGGAAGACCTGCTGGAAACGGCAGACGACGCACCCATCATCCGCATGCTCAACGCCCTGCTCACGCAGGCTGCGCGCGATGGCGCCAGCGACATCCACATCGAGCCCTACGAGCGCCATTCCAGCGTGCGCTTTCGCGTGGACGGCAACCTGCGCGAGGTGGTGCAGCCCAATCGCGCGCTGCACGCGGCGCTGATCTCGCGCCTGAAGATCATGGCCGACCTCGATATTTCCGAAAAACGCCTGCCGCAGGACGGGCGCATCAGCCTGCGTCTGGGGACCCGGGCCATCGACGTGCGCGTGTCCACCCTGCCCAGCGCCCATGGCGAGCGCGCCGTGCTGCGCCTGCTGGACAAGAGCGAAAGCAAGATCAGCCTCGAAGCCGTGGGCATGCAGGGCGACACCTTGCAGCGCTTCACCAGCCTGATCGCCCAGCCCCACGGCATCGTGCTGGTGACCGGCCCCACGGGCTCGGGCAAGACCACCACGCTGTATGCCGCGCTGAGCCGGCTCGACGCCACGCGCAACAACATCATGACGGTGGAAGACCCCATCGAGTACGAGCTGCCCGGCGTGGGCCAGACGCAGGTCAACAGCAAGATCGACCTGACGTTTGCCAAGGCGCTGCGCGCCATCCTGCGCCAGGACCCGGACATCATCATGATCGGCGAGATCCGCGATTTCGAAACCGCGCAGATCGCCATCCAGGCTTCGCTCACCGGCCACCTGGTGCTGGCCACGCTGCACACCAACGATGCCGCCAGCGCCGTCACGCGCCTGACCGACATGGGCGTGGAGCCGTTCCTGCTGTCCTCGTCCCTGCTGGGCGTGCTGGCCCAGCGCCTGGTGCGCAAGATCTGCACCCACTGCACCGGCCAGGGCTGCGACGCCTGCGGCCAGACCGGCTACGCGGGCCGCACGGGGGTGTTCGAGATGCTGGTGACCAACGACACCATCCGCGCCCAGATCCACAACCAGGCCTCCGAGGCCGACATCCGCGCCGCGGCACTGTCCAACGGCATGGCGTTGATGCGCGACGACGGGGAGCGCCTGATCGCCGCCGGCATCACCAGCCGCGAAGAAGTGGTGCGGGTAACGAGGGACTGATCCCCAGGGGTGCGACGGTGGCTGGCGCCGTTGCACCCTGTACCGCCACGGGAAATTCGGGCGCGCAATGCGACCTATTCAATGGCTGCAAGCGTTTACCGTATAAGCGCCATTCGCCACAAAGAGCGTCCAGCACCTATACAGAAAGCGCCAGAAGCTCTTTTTTAATAGCAACCGTCAGACCGGTTGGATCGGCACATACAGGCTGCCACCGCCGCGCTGGAACTCCTCGGCCTTGGTCTCCATGCCCGCCGCCAGCGCCTCGGCCTCGGCCATGCCCTTTTGCGCAGCGAAGTCGCGCACTTCCTGCGTGATCTTCATCGAGCAGAACTTGGGCCCGCACATGGAGCAGAAATGCGCCACCTTGGCCGAGTCCTTGGGCAGGGTTTCGTCGTGGTATTCCTTGGCCGTTTCGGGGTCCAGGCCCAGGTTGAACTGGTCCTGCCAGCGGAAGTCGAAGCGCGCCTGGGAGAGGGCATCGTCGCGCGAGCGGGCGCCGGGGTGGCCCTTGGCCACGTCGGCCGCGTGGGCGGCGATCTTGTAGGCGATGATCCCCTGCTTCACGTCATCACGGTCGGGCAGGCCCAGATGCTCCTTGGGGGTCACGTAGCACAGCATGGCCGTGCCCATCCAGCCGATCATGGCGGCGCCGATGGCGGACGCAATGTGGTCGTAGCCCGGCGCGATGTCGATGGTCAGCGGGCCCAGGGTGTAGAACGGCGCCTCGTGGCAGGTCTTGAGCTGCTCGGTCATGTTGGCCTGGATCATGTGCATGGGCACATGGCCGGGGCCTTCGATCATGGTCTGCACGTCGTGCTTCCAGGCCACCTGGGTGAGTTCGCCCAGCGTGTGCAGTTCGGCGAACTGCGCTTCGTCGTTGGCGTCAGATGCGCAACCAGGGCGCAGGCCATCGCCCAGGCTGAACGACACGTCGTACGCCTTCATGATGTCGCAGATGTCCTCGAAGTGCTCGTACAGGAAGCTCTCGCGGTGGTGCGCCATGCACCACTTGGCCATGATGGAGCCGCCGCGCGAAACGATGCCGGTGCGGCGCTGGGCCGTGAGGTGGATGTAGGCCAGGCGCACGCCGGCGTGGATGGTGAAGTAGTCCACGCCCTGCTCGGCCTGCTCGATCAGCGTGTCACGGAAGATCTCCCAGGTCAGGTCTTCGGCGATGCCGCCCACCTTCTCCAGCGCCTGGTAGATCGGCACGGTGCCAATCGGCACGGGCGAGTTGCGCACGATCCAGTCGCGCGTGGTGTGGATGTTCTTGCCGGTCGAGAGGTCCATCACGTTGTCGGCGCCCCAGCGGATCGCCCAGACGAGCTTTTCCACTTCCTCTTCGATGCTGGAGGTGACGGCCGAGTTGCCGATGTTGGCGTTGATCTTGACCAGGAAATTGCGGCCAATCGCCATCGGTTCCACCTCGGGGTGGTTGATGTTGGCGGGGATGATGGCGCGGCCCCGGGCCACTTCGTCGCGCACGAACTCGGGCGTGATGATGCGGGGGATGCTCGCGCCCAGGGGGTTGCCCATCAGGCGCTTTTCACGGCCCGCGTCGGCCAGGTACTGCTGCATCCACTCGCGCTTGCCGTTTTCACGGATGGCCACGTACTCCATCTCGGGGGTGATGATGCCCTTCCTAGCGTAGTGCATCTGCGTTACGTTGGCGCCGGCCTTGGCGCGCAGCGGCTTGCGCTGCAGGGCGGCGGCCTCGGTGCGCAGCTGGGCCAGGCGGGTGGCGTCCTCGCTCTTTTGCCCGTCGTCCAGCGCCACGGGAGCGCGGCCTTCGTAATGCTCCACGTCGCCGCGGCCGGTGATCCAGCCGCCGCGCACACTGGCCAGGCCCTGGCGCACGTCGATCACGGCGTTCGGGTCGGTGTAGGGGCCCGAGGTGTCGTACACGCTGACCTGCTCGCCGTTGGTCAGCGCAATGTCGCGCACGGGCACACGCAGGTCGGCGTGCAGGTGGCCGGGGATATAGGCCTTGCGCGAGGCAGGGAATGGTTCGCGGGTGAGGGCGAGCAGTTCGGCGAATTTCTCGCGGGCGACAGGTTCGGGGGCATTCATGGGGCAGTCTCCTGGTTCCGGTGGCGGGGCTGCTCCGGAATGGACCTGCTCCCCCGCAGCTGCACGGGACAACTGGGGCATGGAGGGATCGGCTCTTCTTCCGCCGGAATGAACCGGATCAAGTTCGTCGGGTTCGCGTCTGGGCCCGCATTTCAGGCCTCCGCATCTCAGTGCATCAGCACACCCCGGAGCAGGCGCGAGTATAGGCCAGCGCGGCGGCGGCTGCTGCCGTGCCGGTTTTCAGGCCAGGCGCCCGATGAACAGCACGGCAAAGAAAAAGACCGCCGCGATGAGGGTCCACTTCAGCACCACCAGGCCAAAGCGCTTGTAGCGCGCCTGGCCCGTGCCGGCATAGAACGCAAAGGAAACTGCTGCAGCCAGCAGCAGTGCCATGGACAGCCAGCGAAACAGCAGCATTTCAGCGCCCCCCCCCTGCGCGGCGAAAACTTGCGCAGCGCTGGCCAGGGACGCCAGGCAAGGGCCGCCCCGCAGCGAGGGCGTCGTCCCCCTGGAGGCTGAGGGCCGCGACTCCAAGCCTGCCTGCGCAAGCTTGGACGTGCCTGAAGAGCTGCCGCCTCTGGCGGCGGCACCGAGGCGCGAGGTCGCTCAGGGGGACGTTCATGTTCACCAGGCCCGCGCGGGTTGCAGGAATCCGCGGGGCGCCTGGCGCTCGTCCTCGAACGTCACTTCTTCCCAGGCGTCGCGCTGCGCCAGCAGCTCGCGCAGCAGCAGGTTGTTCATGGCGTGGCCCGAACGGAAGGCACTGTAGGCCGCCAGCAGGGGCTTGCCGACCAGGTACAGGTCGCCCATGGCGTCGAGAATCTTGTGTTTGACGAACTCGTCGTCGTAGCGCAAGCCCTCGCTGTTGAGCACCTTGTAGTCGTCCATCACGATGGCGTTGTCCAGCCCTCCGCCCAGCGCCAGGCCGCTGGAGCGCATCATTTCCACGTCGCGCGTGAAGCCAAAGGTGCGCGCGCGCGCAATGTCGCGGCTGTAGTTGCCGGCCCCCAGGTCGAACTCGACCCGCTGGCCCGTGGAATCGACCGCCGGGTGGTCGAAATCGATCTCGAAACTGAGCTTGTAGCCATGGTAGGGCGTGAGCCTTGCCCACTTGGCTGCGGCCCCCTCGCCCTGGCGCACCTCGACCGGCCGGGTCACGCGAATGAAGCGGCGCGGCGCATTCTGCAACTCGATGCCTGCGCTTTGCAGCAGAAAGACAAACGATGCCGAGGAACCATCGAGGATGGGGACCTCTTCTGCCGTGATGTCCACATACAGGTTGTCGATGCCGAGGCCTGCACAGGCCGACATCAGGTGCTCCACGGTGTGCACCTTGGCATTGCCCGTGCCAATGGTCGATGCCAGGCGGGTATCCGTCACCGCCGTCGCGCAGATGGGGATGTCCACGGGCTGGGGCAGATCCACGCGGCGAAACACGATGCCCGTGTCGGGCTGTGCCGGCCGCAGGGTCAACTCGACCCGCTGGCCGCTGTGCAGCCCCACGCCAACAGCGCGGGTGATCGTCTTGAGGGTGCGTTGCTGAAGCATGGGTAGATTTTAGTGGGCCGACCCGTTGATCACGGCACCGTCTCAACTATGGCATTGATAGAAAACGGAGCGATCGAGACTGGCGCGACCCGGGCCAGGGATGCCGAGCAAGGGCCGCCCCGCAGCGAGGGCATCGTCCCCCTTCCCGGAGCGCGTAGCGCTCAGAGAGAAGGGGCTGAGGGCCGCGGCTCCAAGCCTGCCCGCGCAGGTTTGGACGGTCCCGAAGAGCAGCCACCTCTGGGGGCTGCCCCGAGCGGCGCAGCCGCTCAAGGGGATGGACCGGATCAATCCGCCTGCTTGCGCAGGAAAGCCGGAATCTCCAGATCGTCCATGCCACCCGACGAGAGCGCATCCACGCGGGCGGCCGCCTGCGTGCGGTTGGTGCGCCAGACGCTGGGCACCGACATGCCGCCGTAATCGGCCTGGGAACCACCGACCATGCCACCGGCCACCCCGACGGCACCGCCCATGCCACCGCCAACAGTCATGGGCATCTGGTAGGCCATGTTGTCTGTGCCGGTGCGCAGACCGCCCTGCACCACCGAAATGGGCTGGCGGCGTGCGTTGGGGCGCGACAGGCCCGTGGCCACCACGGTGACGCGGATCTCGTCGCCCAGGCTGTCGTCGTAGGCGGCGCCGTAGATGACATGCGCATCAGGCGAGGCGTAGGCATTGATGGTGCTCATGGCCAGGCGCGACTCGGACAGCTTCAGGCTGCCCTTGGCGGCCGTCACCAGCACCAGCACGCCCTTGGCGCCCGACAGGTCGATGCCTTCGAGCAGCGGGCAGGCCACGGCCTGCTCGGCGGCGATGCGGGCGCGGTCGGGGCCGCTGGCGGTGGCCGTGCCCATCATGGCCTTGCCGGGCTCGCCCATCACGGTGCGCACGTCTTCGAAGTCGACGTTCACATGGCCGTATTCGTTGATGATTTCGGCGATGCCGCCCACGGCGTTTTTCAGCACGTCGTTGGCATGCGCAAACGCTTCGTCCTGGGTGATGTCATCGCCCAGCACTTCGAGCAGCTTCTCGTTGAGCACCACGATCAGCGAATCGACATTGGCTTCGAGTTCGGCCAGGCCGTTGTCGGCATTGGTCATGCGGCGGCCACCTTCCCAGTCGAAGGGCTTGGTGACCACGCCCACGGTGAGAATGCCCATTTCCTTGGCCACGCGCGCGATCACGGGCGCTGCGCCGGTGCCCGTGCCGCCGCCCATGCCGGCGGTGATGAACAGCATGTGGGCGCCCTGGATGGCGGCACGGATGTCGTCCACCGCCGCCTCGGCAGCGTCCCGTCCCTTGTCGGGCTTGCTGCCCGCGCCCAGGCCGCTCTGGCCCAGCTGGATGGTGCGATGGGCCGAGCTGCGGGTGAGCGCCTGCGCGTCGGTGTTGGCGCTGACGAACTCCACGCCCTGCACGCTGCGGGCAATCATGTGTTCAACGGCGTTGCTGCCGCCACCGCCCACGCCGATCACCTTGATCTGGGTGCCCTGGTTGAATTCTTCGGCTTCGATCATTTCGATGGTCATGTTGGAGCTCCTGGTTCTAGATTCGTATGCAATTGCCAATTGAGAGATGGGGTCATTTTTCTTGTAGTGCGTGGCGGTCCTGTACATCGCCATCGCTCGCGCGGTATTCGGTGAGGGCTCCCACGCGCCAGCCACAGTGGATATTTCATGTTATTGATCCCCCGTGCCGCACGCCGCCCACAGCCCATGAAACTGGCGCAGCCCAGACAAGGGCCGCCGCGCAAGGGCCGCCCCGCCGCGCTGGCGGCGTCCCCCTTCCCGCGCACAGCGCGAGAGAAGGGGGAAGCGACGAAGTCGCTCAGGGGGTTGTCGCTGCATTTCAGAAATTCCCCACGATGAAATCCTTGAAGCGCCCGAACGCGGTCTTCATCGACCCGCTCTTTTGCGCCACCTTGAAGCCGCGCAGCCGCGCCAGCCGGGCCTCTTCGAGCAAGCCCATGACCGTGGCGGCACGGGGCTGGGCCACCATGTCCGACAGGGCACTGGAATACTTGGGGATGCCGCGGCGCACGGGCTTCAGGAAAATGTCTTCACCCAGTTCGATCATTCCGGGCATCACCGAACTGCCGCCGGTGAGCACGATGCCCGAGGACAGCACTTCTTCGTAACCCGACTCGCGCACCACCTGCTGCACCAGCGAGAAAATCTCCTCGACACGCGGCTCGATCACCCCCGCCAGCGCCTGCTTGGACAACATGCGCGGACTGCGGTCGCCCAGGCCAGGCACTTCGACCTGCGCCTCGGGATCGGCCAGCAACTGCTTGGCGTAGCCGCTTTCGACCTTGATGTCCTCGGCGTCCTTCGTGGGCGTGCGCAGCGCCATGGCGATGTCGCTGGTGATCAGGTCACCGGCGATCGGAATCACGGCGGTATGGCGAATGGCGCCGCCGGTGAAGATCGCCACATCGGTGGTGCCGGCGCCGATGTCCACCAGCACCACGCCGAGTTCGCGCTCGTCGTCGGTCAGCACGGCCTGGCTGCTGGCCAGCGGGTTGAGCATGAGCTGCTCGACTTCCAGGCCGCAGCGGCGCACGCACTTGATGATGTTCTCGGCCGCGCTCTGCGCACCGGTCACGATATGGATCTTGGCCTCCAGGCGGATGCCGCTCATGCCGATGGGCTCTTTCACGTCCTGCCCGTCGATCACGAATTCCTGCGGCTCCACCAGCAGCAGGCGCTGGTCGCTGCTGATGTTGATGGCCTTGGCCGTCTCGACCACGCGCGCCACGTCGGCGGCGGTGACTTCCTTGTCCTTCACGGCCACCATGCCGCTGGAGTTGAGCCCCCGGATATGGCTGCCCGTGATGCCGGTATAGACGCGCTGGATCT
>JANJSZ010000126.1 GCA_024711405.1 Acidovorax sp. | reverse complement strand
GCGCTAAACCGATAGGACATTCACCAGCGAATTCCATCAGGGACCGTGGCTCGCGCCACAGAAAGTCCGGATATACGGGTGCAATCTTTACCGTCTTGACTTCAGTGAGTGAGGGCTTGGCTTATTCGGGGCGTCCATATACGCTCTTAGCCAGCTCCTGTTAACGTTGAACCGGCACCTTCCTCTTTGGCTGCCCCTGGTATGTTGGAATGAACTGGCGGGGTATCGGCCCCTTGATGCGGCCGCCTTGCTGTGTTTGTTCCCACGCGTGAGCAAGCACGCCGACCGACCTCGATAGACAGAAGAGTCCCCGCGCCAATGGCGCCGGAAAGCCAAGCTCAGCGTAGATCACCGCGGTGGCCCCATCGATGTTCATGGGGATTGGCTTGCCTTTGCTCGCGCTCAGCGTCGCTTCAACGGCTCGCCCGATGCGCGCAAACCTGCCGCTCACCTCACCCTTCTTGGCTGCTTCATCGACGAGCTCGAGTAGAGGAGCGCTTCTAGGGTCTACAGGGTGAAAGCGATGCCCAAAACCCGAGATGACCTTGCCATGGACTTCCACAAACGCCCGAAGCCCCGCCGCAACTGCGTCGTCCTCGGTTGCGCCCGTGTCCATCCGCGCAGCGATGTCTTCATACAGTTCCACGGCTTGTTCGCCGGCACCCCCGTGAACATCGCCCAGGACATTGACTGCCGAGGCCATGGCGCTGTTGAGGCCAACGCCACACGTAGCTGCCATTCGTGCAATGGCAATGCTCGGAGCTTGCGGACCATGGTCGACCGCGGACATCAGAGCGGACTCCAGCAGTTCGCCCTGGACGCGGGTGGGAAGTTCACCACGCGTCATCAGCCAGATCATCTGCGTCAGGCTGACTCGCTCGCGAATCAAGTCTTCGATGGGGTACCCGCGGTAGCGGATGACGCCAGGCGACATGTCGATGATGCTTGTGCGCCACCAGTCCTCGGTGGCCTTGCGTGCATCGGGTGTCGTGTCCGTCATACTGCCTTCTCCTCTTTCAGTGCCTCAATTTCCAGAGGCGAATAGCCCAGTTCCGCCAGAATTTCATCAGAGTGCTGCCCCAGCGTGGGTGGCGCTGAGTCGACCCGAGGTGCTTGGCCATTCACCTTGAATCCTGTGCGTACCAGGCGAATGTCGCGACCGACACCGGGCACATTGTCAAAACGACCCACCATGCCGCGTTCAGCCACCTGGGGGTGTTCAAGGGCCTGGGGAACCGAGTAGACAGGGCCTGCAGGCACGCCAGCCTGATTGAAAAGTGTCCACCACTCGTCCGTCGACTTCATGGCCATGGCTTCCTCTAACGCTGCCTTGAGTTCGAACCGGTGCTGCAGGCGAGCCTGTCGTTCGCTGAAGCGCGCGTCAGTGATGAGTTCGGGGCGTCCCACGACCTGGCACACGGCCTCGAACTGCTCTTGCTTGTTGGCGGCGATGTTAAGAAGTCCGTCACCGGTACGGAAAGTTCCGGACGGGCTGGCGGTCACGTTCTCGTTGCCCATGGGCTTGGGCTCGCGACCTGCAATCAGGTGATTCGAGACCGCCCATCCCATGGTCGCCATGACGGCTTCGAGCATCGAGACATCGATGAAGGTTCCGCCGCTGCGCTCCCGGTCCGCCAAGGCTGCCGCGACCGCGAATGCCGCGGTGATGCCCCCAATCGTGTCGGCGACCGGATAGCCGACGCGGTAAGGCGCGTTCTCCGGCGCACCGGTGATGCTCATGACGCCTGACATGCCCTGGATGATTTGGTCGTACGCCGGCAGGTCGCGAAGCGGACCATCCTGGCCAAATCCCGAGATGGCGCAGTAGATGAGTTTGGGGTTCTCCTTCAGGAGTTCGTCGTAGCCAAGTCCCAGGCGCTGCATGACGCCAGGGCGGAAATTCTCGACCACGACGTCTGACGTGCGCACCAGTTTCCTGAATACGTCCTTTCCGGTCGGGTGCTTGAAGTCGATGGTGATGGAGCGCTTGCCCGGGTTCTGCGCCAGAAACGAGACGCCCATGTAGCGCTTGTTCAGCTCGGGGTCGGCGCCGAGCTGGCGCGCCAGGTCACCGCCGTTGCGGGTCTCCACCTTGATGACGTCGGCGCCCATGTGGGCCAGCTGGTGGCAGGCGAAGGGCCCCGCCAGCACGTTGGTGAGGTCAAGAACGCGGACGCCGCGAAGCGCATTGGACATGACGCTCTCCTCAGTCGGCCTTGATGCCGGCCTGCTGGATGACGGCGCTCCAGCGCTGAATCTCGCTGTTGACCAGTTGCGTTGCCTGGGCGGGTGTATTCGCCACCACCGTCAGGCCCATCTCGGCAATCTTCTTCCTGGCCTCCGGTTGGGCAAGGGATGCGTTGAACTCCTTGTTCAGCTTGTCCACGACGACTTGCGGCGTGCCGGCCGGGGCGCCGATGCCAATCCAGTAGTCCATGTCCATCCTGGGAATGCCTGCTTCCTTGGCAGACGGCACGTCGGGCAGCATGGCGTTGCGCTCTGCCCCGGTCACCATGAGGGCGCGGAGCTTGCCGCTCTTGATGTGCGGAAGCGCGGTGGGTACGGAGGTGATGAGGGCCTGAACCTGGTTGCCCATGAGGTCGGTCAGGACGGCGCCGGCGCCTTTGTAGGGGACGTGCACGAGGTCGACACCCGTGGTGCTTTTGAAAAGTTCGCCCGCCAGATGCGTGTTGGTGCCGTTGCCGCCAGAGCCATAGTTCAGCTTGCCCGGCTGTGCCTTGGCCAGGGCGATGAACTCCTGCACTGTCTTCGCAGGCACGGCCGGATTGATGACCAGAACATGCGGGACCTTGACCGCCGTGGCGACCTGTGTGAAGGCTTTCTTGGGGTCGAATGGAAGTGTCGTAATCAGGCCAGCGGCGATGGTGTAGGAGAGCTCGACGGTGAGCAAGGTATTGCCGTCGGGGGCAGACCGGGCGGCTGCGCCCCAGCCGACGACGCCGCCGCCACCGGTGCGGTTGTCGACAATCAACGGTGCGCCGACGCCGGGTGCGGCGAACTGCGCGATGACACGCGTCACCAAGTCGGCGCTACCGCCAGGCGCATAGGGAACAATGATGGTGACGGGCTTCTGAGCGAATGCGCCAGCACTGAAGAGGGATGCGGCGCCTGCAAGGACGATGGCTCGGCGCAAGGTGTTGAATGGCATGAAAGTCTCCGGAAGTTGTTGAGAGAGGGGCACTCAATCGAGCTTCGCGCCCGATTCACGGACAGCGGTACCCCAGCGCGTCTGTTCGCTCTTCATGAAGGCGCCGAGCTCCGCCGGCGAGCCACCGCGTGCAACGCTGCCTTCGTCGCGCAGGCGGGCCATGACCTCCGGCCGCTTCAGGGCCGCGTTCACGGCCTCATTCACCTTGGTGATGGCTTCAGGCGGCGTGCCGGCCGGAGCAACGAGCGCCTTCCAGTCCTCTACAACGAAACCCTGATAGCCGGACTCGGCGACGGTGGGAACATCGGGAAGCACTTCAATGCGCTTGAGTGAAGTGACGGCGACGGCGCGCAACTTGCCAGCCTTGACCATGGAAACGATGCTGGGCGGGGTGGCGAAGTAGATGTCCGTTTGACCGCCCAACAGGTCGGTGGTGGCGGGACCGGCGCCCTTGTACGGGACGTGCATGACCTTGAGGCCCGCACGGCGGGCGAACATTTCGCCGCCCACATGGCCCACGGTGCCGGTGCCGGCGGAAGCCATCGTCAGCTGTTTGCTCTGGCCCTGTGTTTTCAGGTCTTCCAGGTTCTTGATGGGAGAGTCTGCTCGGACGACCAAGACCAGTGGCTGCGAGGCCAGGAGCACGACCGGCGCAAAGTCCTTCGAAGCATCGAAAGGCATCTTTGTGTACAGCGTCGGATTGATGGCCAGGTTGGCGGTCTGCCCCGTTCCGACGGTGTAGCCGTCCTTCTTGCTTTTGGCGACGGCGTCCATGCCGATGTTCCCACCCGCGCCCGGCTTGTTGTCGACGATGAAGGTCCACTTGCTGTCCTTCAATGTCACCTCGTTGGCCACCAGGCGCGTGAGCACATCGGTGCCACCGGCTGGCGGGAACGGTACGACAACCTTGATGGGCTGGCTGGGGTAGGCGCTTTGCGCAGCGGCTGCAACGCTGCAGACGACAAGAGCGACAGATATGGCCACGCGGGCGGTGGCGAACTTGGAAATGTTCAAGGTAGTCTCCTGAGGAACTGGGGGGCAGGTGGATCGGCTTAGGGCTGGGCGAGGCGATAGACCTGAGTCGCCGTCCCTTGGAAAAGTGCTGCGCGCTCGTGGGCAGTGGCGCGGGAAGTTAGTCGCTTGAAGGCGTTCCAGCACGTGACGTAGCTGTACGAACCCTTGTCGACTGGGAAATTGCTTTCAAACATGCAGCGCTCTGCCCCAAAGGCCTCGATGCACGGCTCCATCCACGGCTTCCACGCCTCGGCCAACTGCTCAGAACTCGGAGGAAGCTCGCCCTTCTCAAAGTCGAATCCGTTGATGCGCATCCCCAGTCCACCCAGCTTCACGTAGACGTTGGGTAACTGGGCGAGCTGCCGCATGGAATGCAGCCAGGTCTCGAAGACTGGCTGGCGACGTGATTCGTAGGCACCGACTCGGACGATGCCGCCGCAGTGATTGATGACAATGGGGGTGTCCGGCGCCGACTTGGCCAATTCGAAGAGTTCTGGCAACTGATGGAAGAACAGCCATGCGTCGTAGGAGAGCTGCAGCGAAGCCAACTGGGCAACCCCGCGGCCGTAGGCCTTGTCCAGAAGAAGGCCGCGAGGGACTGCGGACAGGGGATTGACCAGCGACGAATCCGCGTCCCAAGTCGTGAGGTGCCTCACGCCCTTGAAGCGACCCGCGCCGGCTTGCACGTGCGCCTCCAGCACTTCCCGTACTTCCGCGCCCAGCCGGACGTCGGCGTGGCCCACGATGCCCTTGGCGATTTGCGGGATGCCCTCGGCCTGTTTCTGTGCCATGGCATTGACACACTCTGTTTCTCCAACGGGCTTGAGCGCCGCAGGCCCCTCCTGCTTGTACCGCGTTAGCGCCTGCATGTAGACGGACGCGACCACGTTGTGGCCGGAGCGTGCATCGGCCAGGTACTCACTATCGAGATAGGTCCAACCCGGCCGGTCGTAGAAATGGTGGTGCGCGTCGACGATGGGCAACTCAGGCTCCAGGACGGCCTCCTGGCGCAGCGCGAGCCAGTCGTCACGAACGGGCAGATAGTTGCTGGTGGACATGCTTGCGTCTCTGGAGTGTGTGTTGATGTTCTATTAGATAGAACCAAGGACTGTTAGATAGAACTATACAAACAAAAAACGACCTTTTGAATGCGGGTTAACCCTTCTTTTGGGCATGTGCTGGTGCGTCCGCGGCGGCGTGTCACACTTCGACTTGGCTGCCTGAAGACAGCGCGCCATTTCGTCCGTCCTATGCCTCCATGATTGACTCGACTACCGCTCCACCGCCCGCTAACACCGCCGAATCAAGTGGCATTGCTGTCCTGGATAAAGCGTTTTCTCTGCTCGCCGCTTTTGGACCCGACGAGGGCCGGCTCACGTTGACCGAGCTGTCGAGGAGGACCGGGCTTTACAAAAGCACTGTGCTGCGTCTACTCGGTGCCTTGGAGCACGGCGGCTTCATTCGCAAACTGCCGGACGGCCAATACTCCATTGGCCCGCAGCCACTGCGGCTCGCTTCGATTTACCAACGCTCTTTCCAGGTGGGGCATGTCATTGAGCCCTTGCTCAAGCAGTTGAGCGCGGCCACTGGCGAAACGGCTTCCTTCTACGTAAGGCAAGACGACAAGCGCATTGCGCTGTTTCGCGCCGAGCCGGCAAGGTCGGTTCGTGCGTCCGTGCAGATCGGGCAGGAATACGCCGTTGCCCAAGGTGCATCGGGCAAGGTCCTGCTCGCGTTCTCCGCATCGCCGCCTCGGGGCTACGAGGAGATTCGCGAGCAGTTGTGGGCCGTTTCGTACGGCGAGCGCGACCCCGAAACTGCTTCTGCTGCGGCACCAGTGTTTGGGGTCAACGGTGAGTTGCAAGGCGCGCTGACGGTGTCCGGCCCGCGAGCGCGACTGGAACCGTCGGACGCAATGCTGGCCGCATGCCGCCAGGTCCTTGAAACCGCGCGTGATGCCACATCCGCGTTGGGCGGCGGCACTGTGCGCTATCAACAAGGGTTGGAGCAACTGACGATGGCGCGATTGAAGGACCGCGTCGCCTAGAAAAGTCCTGGGGCAACACGAGTGACCAGGCAGCGACCCAGCCGAATCGCTGGTGACGCCTGCGCGTACGGTGTGCCGCAGGACATATGAGGCGCCTCGCTTGAAGCAACCACGTGCGGCTTCGATTGGATTCGGAACGTCCGCTTTACCAAAGCAGTGAACGGTTGCCATGGATGGCCGATTCAACCGGTCATTCCACCCGAGGTGCCGCCGGTCCGCGTCACCCACCGGACACGCGATAGCCCGATGCGGCTCCCATAATTTCCCGCATGACGACCTCCCTGCGCTCCACCCTCGATTTTCTGCTCTACGACTGGCTTCAGGCCGAGTCGCTCAACACGCGCGAGCGGTTTGCCGACCATTCGCGCGAAACGTTTGATGCCGTGCTCGACACCTTCGAGCGCATCGAGCGCGAGTAGTACGCGCCGTTCAACCGCACGGTGGACACGCAGGAGCCGCATTTCGACGGCGAGCGCGTCACGCTGCCGCAGGCCACCAAGGATGCCTACGACGCCTATGCCGCCTCGGGCATGCTCAGCGCGGCGCAGGATTACGACATTGGCGGCATGCAGCTGCCTTACACGGTGGATGCGGCGGCCAATGCCTTCTTTGCCGTGGCCTCGATCAGCATCAGCTCCAGTCTGCTGAGTGTGGGCAATGCCAACCTGCTGACGGTGCACGGTACGCCGCTGCAGAAGCAGGTGTTTGCGCTCAATGAATTCTCGGGGCGCTTCTCGGGCACCATGTGCCTGTCGGAGCCGCAGGCGGGCTCGTCCTTGAGCGATGTGGCGACACGCGCCGTGCCGGATGGTGAGGGCTTCGAGGCCGACCCGCTCGGCCCGCGCTACCGCCTCACGGGCCACAAGATGTGGATTTCGTCGGGCGAGCATGAGCTGTCGGAGAACATCGTCCACCTCGTGCTGGCCAAGATTCCGGGGCCGGATGGCAAGCTGGTGCCGGGCACGCGTGGCATTTCGCTGTTCATCGTGCCCAAGAAGCTCGTCAATACCGAAGGCGAGCTGACCGGCGTGCGCAACGATGTGGCGCTGGCGGGCCTGAACCACAAGCTGGGCTGGCGCGGCACCACCAACACGCTGCTCAACTTTGGCGAAGGCAAGTACCCGGTGCAGGGCAGGGCGGGAGCGGTGGGCTACCTCGTGGGCCAACCCGGTAAGGGCCTGGCGTGCATGTTCCACATGATGAACGAGGCGCGCATCGGCATCGGCATGGCCGCCACCATGCTGGGTCTGGCGGGCTACTACGCCAGCCTGGATTACGCCAAGAACCGCCCGCAGGGCCGTCTGATGGGTGCTGGCGGCAAGGACGCCGCCCAGCCCCAGGTGCGCATCATCGAGCACGCCGACGTACGCCGCATGCTGCTGGCGCAAAAGAGCTATGGCGAGGGCGCGCTGGCGCTCAACCTCTTCTGTGCCCGCCTGGTGGACGAGCAGCACACCGGCGCACCCGAGGCCGCCGACGAGGCGCGCCTGCTGCTGGAAGTGCTGACCCCCATTGCCAAGAGTTGGCCCAGCGAGTTCTGCCTGGAGGCCAACTCGCTGGCCATCCAGATCCACGGTGGCTACGGCTACACGCGCGACTTCCCAGTGGAGCAGTACTGGCGAGACAACC
>JANJSZ010000123.1 GCA_024711405.1 Acidovorax sp. | reverse complement strand
ATGCCCGACCAGGGGCGCCTGGAAGAAATCCGCGAGCCCATCGTCACCGTGCACCTGTACATGCCCCAGGACTACGTGGGCCCGGTGATGACGCTGGCCAACCAGAAGCGCGGTGTGCAGATGAACATGGCGTACCACGGGCGCCAGGTCATGCTGACCTACGAGATGCCGCTCGGTGAGATCGTGCTCGACTTCTTCGACAAGCTCAAATCGGTGTCGCGCGGCTATGCCTCGATGGACTACGAGTTCAAGGAGTACCGCGCCTCGGATGTGGTGAAGGTCGATATCCTGCTCAACGGCGACAAGGTGGACGCGCTGTCCATCATCGTGCACCGCTCGCAGTCGCAGTACCGTGGCCGCGCCGTGGTGGCCAAGATGCGCGAAATCATCAGCCGCCAGATGTACGACGTGGCCATCCAGGCGGCCATTGGCGCCAACATCATTGCGCGCGAAACCATCAAGGCCCTGCGCAAGAACGTGCTGGCAAAATGCTACGGCGGCGACGTCAGCCGCAAACGCAAGCTGCTTGAAAAGCAGAAGGCGGGCAAGAAGCGCATGAAACAGATTGGCTCGGTCGAGGTGCCCCAGGAGGCATTCCTCGCCATTTTGCAGGTGGAAGATTGATGCAGTTCATGCAAATTCTGACTTCGATGGTGCTTGCTGCCTTTGTGGGCTATGTGGGCGCCTGGTATGTGGGGGCCATCGAGGGCAACTTTGCCTTGCTGCTGTTCCTGGCCACCGTGGTCACCGGGGCCTACTGGCTGGCGGAGCGCCTGGTTTTCCTGCCGCGCCGGCGCCGCGCGGCCCAGGCCATCGAGGATGCGGCCGTGCAGCGCCGCGCGGAACTCGACCGCATGGGCATCCAGAAGGTGGACATGGACGTGCAGGAGGCCAAGGGGCGCATCCTGATGCAGCCCTGGTGGCTGGACTGGACGGCCGGCCTGTTCCCCGTGATCGCCGCGGTGTTCCTGTTGCGCTCGTTTCTGTTCGAGCCCTTCAAGATTCCGTCCGGCTCCATGATTCCGACCCTGCTGGTGGGCGACCTCATTCTGGTCAACAAGTTCACCTACGGCGTCCGGCTGCCCGTGATCCACACCAAAGTGACCGAAGGCACGCCACCAGCGCGTGGTGATGTGATGGTGTTTCGCTATCCGCCACAGCCCAGCCTGGATTACATCAAGCGCGTGGTGGGCGTGCCCGGCGATGAGGTGGCCTACCTCAACAAGCGCCTGACCGTGAATGGCAAGCCGGTGGAAACCATGGCCATGCCCGATTTCTTGGATGAAGACGCCATGCGCTACTTCAAGCAGTACGAAGAGCAGCTGGGTGGCCAGCCGCACCGGCTGCTGAACAACCCCGACGTTCCCGCCTTTGTGCAGGGTGCCAGCAATTTCACCTACCGCGAGAACTGCCGCTACAGCGTGGAAGGGGTCGTGTGCAAGGTGCCGCAGGGGCACTATTTCATGATGGGCGACAACCGCGATAATTCGCTGGATTCACGCTATTGGGGTTTTGTGCCAGAGGCCAACATCGTCGGCAAGGCATTCTTTGTCTGGATGAATTTTGGCAACCTCAAGCGGATTGGTGCGTTCCATTGAAGACACCAGACACAGGACAACGAGGGAGTAAAAGCATGAGCATGCATCGCACGGCCAGCCGGTCGCGCCAGCGCGGTCTGTCGTTTTTCGGGCTGATCTTTGTCGGTCTGTTTGCCGTGGCTGCCTTTGCCATTGGCGGGCAGTCCATTCCGATCTTTCTGGAATACGTCGCCGCCAAAAAAGCCATCGAGAAGGCCAAGACCGAAAGCACCGTGCCTGCGATTCGTGCTGCCTTCGACCGCGCCGCAGCCATTGACGACATCAATTCGGTCAAGGGTTCGGACCTCGAAATCACCAAGCGGGGTGAGAAAGTGGTGGTGTCCTTCAAATATGAGCGCGAGATACCCCTGGCAGGCCCCGCCTACCTGGTGTATCGCTTTGACGGGCAGACCAACTAGGTGCAGCCGGCACTTCTCGCGCTGCAGAGTCGTCTGCAGCACCAGTTCTCCAACGCCTCGCTGCTGCAGCGCGCCGTCACGCACCGCAGTTTTTCGGCGGACCACAACGAGCGCCTGGAGTTTCTCGGAGACTCGGTGCTCAATCTGGCCGTGGCCAGCCTGCTGTACCAGCGTCTGAGCGATCTGCCCGAGGGCGATCTGTCGCGCGTGCGCGCCAACCTTGTCAAGCAGGACACCCTGCACCAGCTGGCACTGCGCCTGCAGGTGTCCGATGTGCTGCGCCTGGGGGAGGGCGAGTCCAAATCCGGTGGCCAGCAACGGCCCTCCATCCTGGCGGACGCCCTCGAAGCACTGATTGGCGCCGTGTACCTGGATGCCGGTTACGCCAGCGCCGAAGCGCTGGTGCACCGCCTGTTCCAGGGGGTGGAGATCAACCCCCAGATGCAGGCCGCCGCCAAGGACCCCAAAACCGCGTTGCAGGAGTGGCTCCAGGGTCGCAAAATGAAGCTGCCGCACTACAGCGTGGTAGCCACGGTAGGGGCGGCGCACCGCCAGACCTTTGACGTGGAGTGCGAAATCACCGAGTTGGGTCTGACCGAACGTGGCATCGGCGGTTCGCGCCGTGCCGGCGAACAGGCCGCCGCCGCCGCCATGCTGGCCACACTGAAAGCGAAGAATGTATGAATGATGCTACCAAAGATGTAGCTGACGGCACGGGTACGGAAAGCGTCCCCGTGCAAGATGACCTCGAAACCATGCTGGCCGCCGCCGGTGCGCCGGCCGCCGTGCCGGGCCAGCGCTGTGGCGTGATTGCCATCGTCGGCAAGCCCAACGTGGGCAAGTCCACGCTGCTCAATGCCCTGGTGGGCCAGAAGATCAGCATCACCTCGCGCAAGGCGCAGACCACGCGCCACCGCATCACCGGCATCCGTACGCGCGAGCAGACGCAGTTCATCTTTGTCGACACGCCGGGCTTCCAGACCCGCCATGCCACGGCGCTCAACAAGTCGCTGAACAAGACCGTGATGGGCGCGATCGGCGATGTGGACCTGATCCTGTTCGTGGTCGAGGCCGGCCACTTCACGCTGGCCGACGCCAAGGTCTTGAGCCTGTTCAAGCCCGGCATCCCCACGCTGCTGGTGGCTAACAAGCTCGACATGGTGCACCGCCGTGCCGAGCTGGCGCCCTGGCTCAAGAGCATGCAGGAGCGCCACCCGTGTGCCGAGTTCGTGCCCATGTCGGCCAAGAACAAGGGCGACATCGAGCGGATGTTTGGCATCTGCGCCAAATACCTGCCCGAGCAGGCCTGGTGGTATGCCGAAGACGAGCTGACCGACCGCAGCGAAAAATTCCTGGCCTCCGAGACCGTGCGCGAGAAGCTGTTCCGCTTCACGGGCGACGAGCTGCCTTACACCTCCACCGTGGTCATCGACAAGTTCGAAGAAGAAGCCAGCAAGGCGCACAAGCGCCTGGTGAAGATCGCCGCCACCATCGTGGTCGAGCGCGACAACCACAAGATGATGGTCATCGGCGACAAGGGCGAGCGCCTGAAGCGCATCGGCACCGAAGCCCGCCAGGAGCTGGAAAAGCTCATGGACGCCAAGGTGTTCCTGGAGCTGTGGGTCAAGGTGCGCTCGGGCTGGGCCGACGATGAAGCGCGGGTGCGCTCTTTTGGATACGAATAACCCCGGGCTTCCGTGGCTGCCGCCAAGCGTATTTCCGATGAACCCGCCTTCGTGCTGCACAGCTACGACTGGAGCGAGTCCAGCCTGATCCTGGAGGTGTTCTGCCGCCGCCAGGGGCGCGTGGCACTGGTGGCCAAGGGGGCCAAGAAGCCCAGCTCCAACTTCCGTCCCGTGCTGCTGCCGTTGCAGCCGCTGCTGGTGACCTACACCCTGGCCGGTGACGGCACTGCCGACATCCACACCCTGAAGGGCGCCGAGTGGGTAGGTGGCCATGTGATGCCCACGGGCGATGCGCTGCTGTCGGGCCTGTACCTCAACGAATTGCTGCTGCGCCTGCTGGCCCGGGCCGACCCGCACGCTGCCCTGTTCGACGCCTACGCGGGCGTGGTGCGTGTGCTGGCCAGCGAGCATGGCGATGCGCTGGAGCCGGTTTTGCGCAGCTTCGAGCTGCTGCTGTTGCGCGAGATCGGCCTGCTGCCCAGCCTGGATGCCCAGACCATGACGTTTGCGCCTCTCCAGGCCACAACGCGCTACACGCTGGTGCCCGAGGGCGGCTTGCGCGCTTCGTCCGATGCCGACCGCGCAGGTCTGCCCGGCCGCCAGTGGCAGGCCCTGCAGCGTGCGCTCGATGATGCGGCCAGCTACACCACCACCTTGCGCGCCTGCGCCCCCGTGGCCGCAGAACTCAAACCCCAGCTGCGTGCCATGCTGCAATACCATTGCGGCAGCCCCACGCTGCGCACCCGCCAGCTCATGATCGACCTGCAGTCTTTATGAACATGCCTTCACACCCACCGCACCGCACCGCCTTGTCGGTCAACCTCAACAAGGTGGCCCTGGTGCGCAACACACGCCACCTGGGTATTCCCAGCGTCACGCGCGCGGCCGAGCTGTGCCTGCAGGCGGGCGCGCAGGGCATCACGGTGCATCCGCGGCCCGATGAGCGGCACATCCGCAGCCAGGATGTGTTCGCGCTGGCCACGCTGATGAAAGCCTGGCCGGGCCGCGAATACAACATCGAGGGCAACCCGTCGCAGAACCTGATGGACTTCATCCGCCAGGTGCGCCCCCACCAGGCCACCTTTGTGCCCGACAGCGAAGACCAGTTCACCAGCGACCACGGCTGGAGTTTTCCGCAGGATGCCGAGCGCCTGGCGCCGCTGATCGCCGAATGCCGCAGCCTCGGCGTGCGCGTGAGCCTGTTCATGGACCCGGTTCCTGAGCAGATGGCCGCCGCCAGGGCCGTGGGTGCCGACCGCGTGGAGCTGTACACCGAGCCCTATGCCGCCGCTTGGGGCACGCCGCAGCAATCCATCGAACTGAAACGTTATGCGGCTGCGGCGCAGGCCGCGCTGGATGCAGGCCTGGGTGTGAACGCCGGCCACGACCTGAACCGCGACAACCTTGCCGCCTTTGTGCGCGAAGTGCCCGGCGTGCTGGAGGTCTCGATTGGCCACGCCCTCATCGCCGACGCGCTGGAACTGGGCTATGGCGCCACGGTGCAGGCGTACCTGGGCTGCATCGAGGCGGGTTTCGTGCCCATCAAAAACTCCTGATTGGATAGCTGTTAGCGCTTTAAAGATAAGCCCTAGATATTAATTTTATTCATCATCTCCATGATCTACGGCATCGGTACCGACATCTGCGATGTGCGCCGCATCGCGGCCAGCCTGGCCCGCCACGGCGATCGTTTTGCCGAGAAGGTGCTGGCCGATGGCGAGCTGGCCACCTGGCGCGCGCGCAGCGCGCGATGGCCCGAGCGCGGCGTGCGCTACCTGGCCACGCGCTTTTCCGCCAAGGAGGCTTTCAGCAAGGCCATCGGACTGGGCATGCACATGCCCATGACCTGGCGCGCGTGTGAGGTGGGGTCTCTGTCCAGCGGCCAGCCGGTGATCGTGCTGCACGGCGCCCTCAAGGAGTGGTTTGAGGCCAAAGGCCTGCAGGCGCACCTGAGCGTGACCGACGAGACCGACTACGCCGCCAGCTTTTGCGTGGTGGAGACGATTCAAACCATATAGCCCTGTAGCGTCTGTTGAAGAAGCGCGAGCAGCTATGGTTCAAGTAGCAAATTGACGATTGGAAGCCCGATGACCGAACACGCACCCCTCATCCTTGATGTGGCTGGCACCACCCTCAGCGCCGACGACCGCCGCCGCTTGGCCCACCCGCTCACGGGTGGCGTCATCCTGTTTGCCCGCAACTGGGAAAACCGCGCGCAGCTGCTGCAGCTCACGAGCAGCATCAAGGCCGTGCGCGATGACCTGCTGATCTGCGTGGACCACGAAGGTGGCCGCGTGCAGCGCTTTCGCACCGATGGCTTCACGCACCTGCCGCCCATGCGCGCTTTGGGCGAGCTGTGGATGAATGACGGCAAAGGCGCCAAGGCCGTGCCCGGTAGCGGCGCATTGCGCGCCACCAACGCCGCCACGGCGGCAGGCTATGTTCTGGGCGCCGAGTTGCGCGCCTGCGGCGTGGACTTCAGCTTCACGCCCGTGCTGGACCTGGACTGGGGCGAGAGTGGAGTCATTGGTGACCGTTCCTTCCACCGCGACCCGCGCGTGGTCGCGCTGCTGGCCAAGAGCCTCATGCATGGCCTGCTGCAGGCGGGCATGGCCAACTGCGGCAAGCATTTTCCCGGCCACGGCTTCGTCCGGGCCGACTCGCACACCGAGGTGCCGGTGGACAGGCGCAGCCTCCAGGCCATCCTGGCCGACGACGCCGCGCCGTACCCCTGGCTCAGCAGCACGCTCACCAGCGTGATGCCGGCGCATGTGATCTACCCCAAGGTGGACAGCCGGCCGGCGGGCTTCTCGCAGCGCTGGCTGCAGGACATCCTGCGCCGCCAGATGCGCTTTGACGGTGCGATCTTCAGCGACGACCTCAGCATGGAAGGTGCGCGCCGCCTCGAGGGCCAGGTGGTCAGCTACACCGACGCGGCTATCGCAGCGCTGGCCGCGGGCTGCGACCTGGTGCTGCTGTGCAACCAGAGCGTGGGCGATGGCCGGGCGGTGGACGAACTCCTCGCCGGCCTGGACGAGGCCCGCACCCAGGGCCGCTGGCAGCCCAGCGTGGACAGCGAATCACGCCGCCTGGCCTTGCTGCCCGAAACCCTGCCGCAGGCCTGGGACGATCTGATGTACCAGCCGGCCTATCTGCAGGCGCTGGATTTGCTGCCTTGATACCTTGAGGATGTGAGCCCGCACTACGGCGCTGGGGCGGCGCTGGCGGGCAAGGCGGCGGGCGGGCTGGTGGTGGCCGCGGTGGGCTCCGCCGGTGCGGCCGGATCCGGTGGCGGCGCATCCTGGAAGCGGCGCACCACGCGCTGGAAGATCAGGGCGTTCGGAATCTGCAGCCAGGCCGCCTGGCCTGGGGTTGCGCTGTGGTCTTCCAGCGTGGTGTAGAGCAGATTGATGTCCACCACCCGCCCCTTGGCGCCGGACTTCTCGGCGGTGTCCAGCACCTCGATGTAGTCGCCCACGCGAAAAGGCCGCGCGGTGAAGATGAGCAGCGCACAGAACAGGTTGGACAGCACGCTCCAGGCCGCAAAGAACGCCACGGCGCCCACCGTGGCAAAGCCGGTGAAGGCCGTCCACAGCACGGTGGCTGACACGCCCAGCCGCTCCAGCACCAGCAGCAAGGCGCTGGCCACAATGGTCCAGCGAACCAGCCCCTTGATGGGAGCCAGGAGCTCCTCGGGAAACTGGAAGCGCACGCTCGCGCGGGCCAGAACGCGGCGCAGCAGGCGTTGCAGCGCCCAGGCGGCCACGAGGATCAGCAGGATCTGCGCACCCGGAACAATGACGTCGAGCCAGTCCTGCACCCATTCGGGAAGGTGGGTCTTCAGCAGCTGCAATCGGGATACGGCCATCGAGCGGTGCGGTGGGGTGCTTCAGGACTCGCGCCGCAGGGCTGGGAACAGGATCACATCGCGGATGCTGGGGCTGTCGGTCAGCAGCATCATCAGGCGGTCGATGCCGATGCCGCAGCCGCCGGCGGGCGGCATGCCGTATTCGAGCGCGCGCACGAAGTCGTGGTCGTAGTACATGGCCTCGTCGTCGCCGCTGTCCTTGGCGGCCACCTGGGCGTGAAAGCGCGCGGCCTGGTCTTCGGCGTCGTTGAGTTCGGAAAAGCCGTTGCCGAATTCGCGGCCGGTGATGTACAGCTCAAAGCGCTCGGTGACCTCGGGGCGCGTGTCGTTGGCACGGGCCAGCGGCGAGATCTCGGTGGGGTGCTCCATGATGAAAGTGGGCTGCCACAGCTTGTCTTCCACCGTGTCCTCGAAGTAGAGCACCTGCAGGCTGGGCAGAGAGCGCCCGGAAAGCTGGTTCTTTTCTTCCGACATGCCCAGCTTCTTGAGGGCGCTGATGAGCCATGCCGCATCGTCCACATGGGCTCCAGCCTCGGTGTGCTGGAAGATGGCCTCGCGGATGGTCAGGCGCGCAAAGGGCTGGGCCAGGTCGACCTCGCGGCCCTGGTAGCTGAGCTGCAGCGTACCCGTGGCCTTGAGGGCCGCGTCGCGCACGAGCTGCTCGGTAAAGCCCATGAGGTCCTGGTAGTTCCAGTAGGCCGCGTAGAACTCCATCATGGTGAACTCGGGGTTGTGGCGCACCGAGATGCCTTCGTTGCGGAAGTTGCGGTTGATCTCGAACACGCGCTCGAAGCCGCCCACCAGCAGGCGTTTGAGAAACAGCTCGGGCGCGATGCGCAGGTACATCTCCTGTTCCAGCGCATTGTGGTGCGTGACGAAAGGCTTGGCATTGGCACCGCCCGGGATCGGGTGCAGCATCGGCGTCTCGACCTCCAGGAAGCCGTGCTGCACCATGAAGTCGCGGATGCCGCTCACGGCCTTGCTGCGCGCCACGAAGCGCTTGCGCGCCTGCTCGTCGGTCATCAGGTCGACATAGCGCTGGCGGTATTTGACCTCCTGGTCGGCCACCCCGTGGAACTTGTCCGGCATGGGGCGCAGGCTCTTGGTCAGCAGGCGCAGGGTGGTCACCTTGACCGACAGCTCGCCGGTCTTGGTCTTCATCAGCGTGCCTTCGGCGCCGATGATGTCGCCCAGGTCCCAGTGTTTGAAAGCGGCGTAAAGATCCTCGCCCAGCGCATCGCGTGTGATGTAGAGCTGGATGCGTCCGCCGGTTTCGCCCAGCGAACCATCTTGCACCGTGGCAAAGCTGGCCTTGCCCATCACGCGCTTGAGCATCATGCGCCCGGCCACGCTCACATGAACGGCGTGGGTTTCAAGCGCTGCCGCGTCCTTGCTGGCGTGCTGGTCCTGTAGCGTGGCAGCGTGGTGTGCCGGCTTGAAGTCATTGGGGAAGGTGACGCCCCCGCCCTGTGCATGGGCCTCGCGCAGGGCACGCAGCTTGTCGCGGCGCTCGGCGATGAGCTGGTTTTCGTCTTGGGGGGCTGGAGCGTGGTTCTGGTCAGACATAGGAGCCGTGGATGCGGGGCGTGAATAAAGGGCTGGACGGGCCGATGCCAGCCAAACCATTGATTTTATGGGCTATCGACGGGATCCGGGCAGTGCCGGCAACACGCCTGTTACATCATGTCGGTATATGGTGTGCTGCCGAGCGTGACCATTCCCTCACTTGGCGCAATAAACAGCGGTCCCGGGTATTCGTCTATGGGGGGGCGATGCCGGTGCGCTCCAGCACATCCCCCACCAGCTCCAGCCGTACCAGCGGATTGTCCAGCTCCATCAGCTGCTGCTTGAGTTGGAGGGGGATGGGCAGCAGTTCGCACCAGCGGTTGGCAACCCAGCCGCAGTCGGCCAGCTGTGCGGGGGTGGGGTGGATGGCCGTGGCGGCCTCGGTGTCCCGTTCGCGCAGGGATGCCAGCACCTGGGCCAGAGTGGTCGCGGTGGGCAGAAGATCGTCGGGAATGGGCACAGGCAGGTCTGCGGCCAGTTGCTCCACATTGCCAATCCACAGACCATGGGGCAAATGGCTGCGCTCTGTGATGCGAAAACGCTGGCTGCCGCGGCACAGCAGGGTGATCAGCCCGGGCTGTGGAGAGTCGATTCTTTCGATCACGGCCAGGGTGCCGATGTCGTGGAACCCTTCTTCTGGCGCACCCGCCTGCCGGACCTCGTGTCCCTGCGTGAGCGCCACGACGCCAAAGGGGGCGCCGGCATGGTGGCATTTGCGCACCATG
>JANJSZ010000031.1 GCA_024711405.1 Acidovorax sp. | reverse complement strand
CCATCAACCAGGGTGGACTGGACCGGCTTCTGGAAGTGCTGCGGCCCTGAGAACCAACCCCTTTCTGCATCCTGCCGGAAACTGGCAGTCACACAAAAGTTTTCAGGCGCTACCCGGCCGCATCCGGCAAACCCGGCACTGGCTGCGTCGCAGCCAGGCGGCGCGACTGGGGCATCGCCACCACGCTCTGGGGTTCGGCCAGCAAATCGGCCAGCGTCACCTTGTCCAGCACGGCGAGAAAGGCCAGCATGGCCTGGCCCAGCACGCCCTTGAGGTAGCAGTGGCTGCTCAGCCGGCACTGGTTTTGCGCGGGGTCAAAGCATTCGACCAGGTTGAAATCGGTTTCGGTGGCACGCACCACGGCACCGATGTTGATCTCTGCGGCGGGTTTCATCAGGCGCATGCCGCCGCCGCGCCCGCGCGTGGTTTCCAGCAGGCCCTGGGCAGACAGCTCCTGGACAATCTTGGTGAGGTGGCTGCGTGAAATGTCATAGCTTTCCGCCACCTCGCTGATGGTGACGGGTTGCACACGCCCTTCAGTCGCCGCGCAATACATCAGCACACGCAGCGTGTAATCGGTCCATTGGGTCAGACGCATTGGATTGCCACAGGTCAATTAAAAGAGGTAGTGGACATGAATTTTATGCCATAAAATATTCACACCATATGAATCTTAAAAGGACCTCGCCATGAACGCCCGTCTGGAATCCACCGCATCCGCCCCTGCCGCCCTGAGTGCCGATCAGCAAATCGGCCAGATTGCGGTCCAGCTGCCCGGCGCCACCGCCGTGTTCCGGCGCCTGAAACTCGATTTTTGCTGCGGCGGCCAAGTCCCCCTGGCAACGGCCGCGGCCGAGAAAGGTCTGGACGTGAATGGCGTGCTGGCCGAGCTGGCAGCCCTGCAGCGCCCCAGCGCCCTGCCCGGGGTGGAAGAACCCGGCGCGTTGATCGACCACATCCTCACGCGCTACCATGACGTGCATCGCGTGCAGTTGCCCGAACTGATCCGCATGGCGCACCGCGTGGAAGCCGTGCACCGCGCCAACCCCGATGTGCCCGCCGGGCTGGGCGATCTGCTCGAAGAGATCCAGCAAGAACTGCTGTCGCACATGCAAAAGGAAGAAGCCATCCTGTTTCCCATGCTCAAGTCGGGCGGCAACCCGTTCGTGGGCCAGCCCATCGGCATGATGCGTGCCGAGCATACGGACCATGGCGCGGCCCTTGACCAGCTGAACGCCCTCACCCACGACGCCACGCCGCCCGCCGGTGCCTGCAACACCTGGCGCGCGCTGTACGCCGGCATCGCCCAGTTTGGCGACGACCTGGTCAACCACATCCACCTCGAAAACAACGTGCTGTTTCCGCAGTTCGAGGCAGCGCCTGCTGCGGCTGCAGGCTGCGGCTCCTCGGGTTGCGGATGCAGCTGAACCCCTCTGCGCCCCGCCAGACGCCGGACGGTGAGAACGACACCGGCGGGTGGCGCACACCCAGCGTGGAAAGCCTGACCGAGCTGGTGCACAGCTTTTATGCCGCGGTCCGGGCCGACGCATTGCTGGGCCCCGTGTTCGAGGAGGCCCTGCGCGATCGGTGGGAGCCCCATCTGGCGCGCATGGTGGACTTCTGGAGCACCGTTGCGCTGGGCAGCAAGAGCTTTCGTGGCAATGTCTTTGGCAAGCACATGGCATTGCAGGGCGTGACACCCGCGCATTTCGCCGTGTGGGTGCGCCTGTGGGGCGAGCAGACCACCCGGCTGTTCGCACCCGAGGTGGCGCACGATCTGCAGGTCACTGCCCACGGTATTGCCCGCAATCTGTTTCTCGGGTATTTCGGCACGCACCCAGTGTTTGGCGGTAGCGCCGGGGATCACCCGTCAGAAGCCGGCCATTGAACTCCGGGTTTCATCCAGGTTCACCGCCCAGCCCTGGCGAAAAGCCATGTCGCCGCCACAGCTGTTCATGGCGTTGCCGTAGTTGGGTTGTACCGATTGCCCGAACCCGTGACCACATTGGCGGTGCCCGACCCACGCCAGTCGTACGGCACGGCCCCATCAACCTGGCCCGCAGATCGGCGGCAGAGGCCCCATCTTCCGATGGGCACCCGCATGGGTGAAGCGGCCGGGCCGGCTGCCCTGCGCGGCCCAGCCACGGCAGAACCGCAGCAGGGTCCCGTATCCCCGACCAAATCACCCTTGACCTTGCCGGCCTGCCTCAGCCCGCAACCCCTTGCCACACCCACCACGCCAGCGCCAGCATCATGCAGCCCGTGAGCGCATCCAGCACCCGCCAGGCGCGGGGATTGGCAAATAGGCCCTGCAGCCGCCGCCCGGCCAGCGCCAGCGCCGCAAACCACACCAGGCTGGCCGAGGCCGCCCCTGCCACGAACACCCACTTGAGGCCGCCGTCCTGGCGCGCACCAATCGAGCCCACCAGCACCACGGTGTCCAGATAGACATGGGGGTTGAACAGCGTGATCACCGCCAGGGTGCCCAGCACACCCAGCAGACCCCGCGGGGCCGCGTCTTGCGCCCCCCCCAGGCTGGCATCCGGCGCAGCCAGCGCGCGCCACCAGGCAAACAGGCCATAGGCCAGCAGAAAGATGGCACCGCCCACGGTGAGGTAGTAAGCCAGCGCAGGCGAGCGCCCCAGCAACTGCGCCATACCGGCCACGCCCACGCCGATCAGCAGCGCATCACTGGCCACGCACCAGGCCACGCAGGCGCGCACATGCTGGCCGCTGACGGCCTGGCGCAGCACATACAGGTTCTGGGCCCCGATCGACACGATCAGCGAGAGGCAGACGGTGAAACCGGCGAGCCACGAAGAAGAAACATGGGCAGTCCACATGCCACCGATTCTGGGTGGCGGCATGGATTAAGTAAAATTAATTTAACTGAACCAAAGTTAGCAATTTTTCATGCTCGACTACACCGGCCTCCAGGCCCTGGCCGCCGTGGTGCGCGAAGGCAGCTTCGAGCGCGCGGCCCGCAGGCTGCACGTCACGCCCTCGGCGGTGTCGCAGCGCATCAAGCAGCTCGAAGAACGCACGGGCCAGGTGCTGGTGCTGCGCGGCACGCCCTGTACCGGCACCGAGGCCGGGCGGCGGCTGTGCCTGCATGTGGAGCAGGTGGCACTGCTCGAAAACGAACTGCGCCGCACCAACCCCACGCTGATGCCCGATGGCCACGCCACGCCCCCCACGCTGAAGCTGGCGGTGAATGCCGATTCGCTGTCCACCTGGTTCATGGATGCCATGGCCGCTTTCACAGGCGGTGGCAACGAGCTGCTGGACATCCGCATCGACGACCAGGACCACACGGCCCAGCGCCTCAAGGAAGGCGATGTGCTGGCCGCCGTCACGGCCAGCGCGGGCAGCATTGCGGGCTGCAACACCTGGCCGCTGGGATCGGTGCGCTACGTGGCAGCGTCCAGCCCTGCCTTTGTGGCGCAGCATTTCGCGCACGGCGTCACCACCGAGGCCATCGCCCACGCGCCGATGATGACCTACGACCGCAAGGACCGCCTGCAGGAACAGTGGCTGCAAAGGCAGGGCCTGGCCTCGCGCCAGAGTCCGCCCAAGCACTTTGTGCCGTCCAACGATGGCTTTGTGCGCGGCTGCGAGGCGGGCATGGGCTGGGGCATGCACCCCCGTTGGCTGATCCAGCGCCAGCTCGGCGCCGGCACCCTGGTGGAACTGCTGCCCGGCACCGGCATGACCATGCCGCTGTACTGGGTGCACGCCCGCTCGGCCCAGACCAGCCTGGAGCGACTGACCGATTGCGTGATGGCGGCGGCCCGCCAATGGCTGGTGCCGACAGAGAAAGCGTGAGCATCAAAAGCCATCAAAAACATAGCCAATAGCGCCTACAGATAGGCCGCCGTCACTTTCGCCCTTTTCGCCTTTAAAACCGGTTCGTGGCATTTGGATGGGGTACGTGGTTCCACCCCAGTATGCGTTAACACTTGCGCCAGCATGGGCTTGGATGTGCGGATAAACATACATTTTTTATGAATCTTAAAATCCGCCGCACCAGCGCTTGCCACAGGATTTCTGATGGGTCCTTGTAGTGCGTCAAAAAAGCGGCGTGCGGCGCACGCCAGAACCACAAGGAAACCCACCCATGGACAGTGCAATACTGAGTTTGCTGGGGGCCTTCCTGCTGTCGATCATGGGGCTGTTCGTCTTCATCTGGTCGATGCGCAAGGGCCTGTTGGTTGAAAATCCCCGGGCGGCTTCGGTCATCTTCGCGCGCGGCGAGATCGGCCAGATCGACGACCCGGCGCTGCAGGATGCCGGGCGTGCTCATCTGCAAGCGGCCGCCGCCGAACCGGGCGACGACGCGCACAAGGGCCATGCCCCCGACCCGCAGGAGCTGGAGCACCGCGTGCAGGCCGACCGCTCCAGCGCCTTCCCCGTGTTCATGTTCATCGCCTTCGCCATTTTCTGGCTGGTGCTGGGCTCCGCGGCGGGGCTCACGGCCTCGCTCAAGCTGCACATGCCCGACTGGCTGGTGGGCGAGGCCTGGCAGACCTTCGGCCGCGTGCGCACCATGCACCTGACGGCGGTGCTCTACGGCTGGATCACCAACGCCGCGCTCGGCCTCATCGTCTGGCTGCTGCCGCGCCTGCTGCGCACGCCGCTCATCGGCGCCGTGTGGGTGATGCTGGGCGGTGCGCTCATCAATGCGGGCATCGCCAGCGCCATCGGCGCCATTGGCGCGGGCTGGAGCGACGGCATGGAGTACCTGGAGATGCCGTGGCAGATCGGCCTGTTCATCGTCGCGGGTTTCCTCTGCATCATCGGGCCGGTGCTGTACACGCTGGTCAACCGCAAGGTCGAATCCCTGTACGTGAGCGTCTGGTACCTGGTGGCGGCGCTGCTGTGGATCACGCTGCTGTTCCTCGTGGGCAAGCTGCCCGGCGTGCACACCGGCGTGCAGCAGGCCACCACCAACTGGTGGTACGGCCACAACGTGCTGGGCCTGTGGTTCACGCCCATCAGCGTGGGCGCCATCTACTACTTCCTGCCCAAGATCATCGGGCGGCCCGTGCGTTCGTACAACCTGTCCATCCTGGGCTTCTGGACGCTGGCCTTCTTCTACGGCCAGGTGGGCGGGCACCACCTGATCGGTGGGCCGATTCCGGGCTGGCTGAGCACGCTGTCCATCGTGCAGAGCATGATGATGATCATCCCCGTGGCGGCCTTCACCATCAACATGGCGGGCACCATGTGGGGCCGCATGCACCTGGTGCGCCACTCGCCCACGCTGCGCTTCATGATGTTCGGCGGGCTGATGTACATGCTGTCGTCGGTGCAGGGCTCGCTGGAGGCGCTGCGCAGCGTCAACCAGGTGGCGCACTTCACGCACTTCACGGTGGCGCATGCGCACCTGGGGGCCTATGCCTTCGTCACCATGGTGCTGTTCGGTGCCATCTATTTCATGCTGCCGCGCGTGCTCAACTGGGAGTGGCCGTACCCGCGCCTGATCTCGCTGCAGTTCTGGCTCGCGGCCATCGGCATCGGCATCTACTTCGTCGGCCTGACCATCGGCGGCTGGCTGCAGGGCCTGGCCATGCTCGACGCTTCGCGGCCCTTCATGGAGTCGGTCGCGTTGACCATCCCCTACCTGCAGTGGCGCAGCGTGGGCGGCGCGCTGATGGTGACCAGCCACCTCGTCTTCGCCGGCCACTTCCTGGCCATGGCGCTGCGCTTCGGCCCGGCGCGCACGGGGGCAGCCCTGTTCGCGCCGGCATCTCCCAAGGCACTGGAGTTGGTCCATGGAAAATGAAATCAAGCTGGCGGCAGGGGCCATGGTGTCACTGGCCGTGGCCACGGCAGCGCTGGTGGTGCTGCCCTACATGGAGGTGCGCGACATCACGCCGCCCGAAGGACTCAAGCCCTATACCAGCGCGCAGCTGCGCGGGCGCGAGGTCTACATCGCCAACGGCTGCGTGTACTGCCACACGCAGCAGCCGCGCGACCGCAACCTCGGCCCCGACCATGCGCGCGGCTGGGGCCGCGCCTCGGTGCCGGGCGACTACGTGTACGACAAACCGCACCTGCTGGGCAGCATGCGCACCGGGCCCGACCTGTTCAACATCGGCGCGCGCCAGCCCAGCAAGGACTGGCACCTGGGCCACCTGTACCAGCCGCGCGCCTATGTGCCGGGGTCCATCATGCCGGCCTACCCCTACCTGTTCGAAACCAAGGCCGCCGCCGAGCCGGGCGACGAGGTCGTCAAGCTGCCACCGGGCCAGGGCCCCGAGGGCAAGGTGGTCGTGGCACGCCCCGAGGCGCTGGACCTCGTGAAGTACCTGCAGGCCCTGGACCACACCTACCCCGTGCTGCCGCCCCCGCCGCGCAGCGCCGCCGGCCCGGCCGCCCGTCCCGCATCCTGAGAGGCACCCGCCATGTCCCAAGACGACACCCACCGCGCGCAACAGCGCGAGAACGCCGACCCCGAGGAACGCATCCGCCCCGTGCCGCTGGTAGCCGCCGCCATCACGCTGGCCATGGTGCTGTTCGGGGTGGGCTACATCTTCCTGTCCGAGCCCTTCGGCAACGCCGCCCTGGGTGACCGCCGCACGGTGGCCGACCTCTCTGGCCCCGCGCCGGCCGCTGCAGGCGCTGCCGTGGACGGCAAGGCGCTGTTCGCCGCGCAATGCGCAGCCTGCCACCAGGCCACGGGCCAGGGCCTGCCCGGCGTATTTCCGCCGCTCGCGGGCTCGGAGTGGGTGAAGGGCGAGCCGCGCGTGCTGGCCAACATCCTGCTGCACGGCGTGACGGGCGAGATCACCGTGGCGGGAAAAAGCTACCAGGGCGCCATGCCCAGCTTCCGGCAACTGGGCGATGCCGAACTGGCCGCAGTGGCGAGCTACATCCGCAGTGCCTGGGGCAACCAGGCCGCTGCCGTGGCGCCCGACCTGATCGCACAGGAGCGCAAGGCCAGCGACCGCAGCACGCCATTCGAGGGTGGCGCCGCGCTGCAGGCGCTGAAATGAAACAACCCTCTGTGTCGCCTGCGGCGCCTTCCCCCTTCTCTCGAATTGCTGCGCAATTCGGGAAGGGGGACGCTCCCAGCGCGGCGGGGCGGCCCTTGCGCGGGAGCCCTGGCTTGGGCCGCGCCAGTGTGATGTGTCGCAGGTGGGGCGCAGCGCAGTGGAGCCGCTGAGATGATGCTGCGCACCGCCGTGCTGAGCCTGCTGCTGGCGCTGTGCGGCTACGTGGCGGCGGACTGGCTCACGCACGGCTTCCAGGTCTGGACCGACGAGGGCGCGCGCCGCCTGGAGGTGGCGCTGCAGCCCGTGGACGCACCGCGCGTGGCGGTGGATGGTCCGGGCGTGGCCGTGCCCGACCTGCCCGCGCTGCTGGCGCAGGGTGGCGGCGTGACCATCGCCGACTTCATCTACACGCGCTGCCAGACCGTCTGCCTGTCGCTGGGCAGCACGTTCCAGCAGCTGCAGGCGGCACTGCGGGCCGATGCCGAGGCGGGCCGCCCCGCAAACCTGCGCCTGCTGTCGATCAGCTTCGATGGCACGCACGACAACCCGGCGGCGCTGCGCGCCTATGCACGCGGGCTGCACGCCGACCCCGCCCTGTGGCGTTTCGTGCGCGTGCCCGACGCGGCACAGCAGCAGGCCCTGCTGCGCCGCCTGGGCGTGGTGGTGGTGCCCAACGGCCGGGGCGACTACGAACACAACGCCGCGCTGCTGGTGTTCGATGCGCG
>JANJSZ010000021.1 GCA_024711405.1 Acidovorax sp. | reverse complement strand
TGGCGGTGCTGGTGAAGTTCGAGGTCATGCAGAACCTGGTGGGCAGCAGTTTCGAGACCCTGCCCAGCTGGATGGCGCAATGGGCGCGCGTGGATGCGTCGCTGCTGTCGGTGGAAGACGTGAACGGCGACGGCCTGGTGCAGTTTGGCGAGATCCGCCTGGGGGCCGATCTCATCATGCTGGCCACGCCGGAGCTGGGGGGGCTGCCCTATGTGGTGTCGGGCCTGGTGGCGGCGGGCGGGCTGGCGGCGGCGCTGTCCACGGCCGACGGGTTGCTGCTGACCATCAGCAATGCGCTGGTGCGCGACCTCTATTACCGCGGGGCCCCCAGGGAGGCATCGCCCGAGCAGCGTGTCATCCTGACCAAGTTCACCTTGCTGTCCGTGGCGCTGGCGGCGGCGTTCGTGGCGGCGCTCAAGCCGGCCGAAATTCTGCCGCTCGTTTCGGCGTCGTTTTCCCTGGCGGCATCGGCTTTTGTGCCGGTGATGGTGCTGGGCATCTTCTGGCGCGGCACCACGCGCCAGGGTGCGGTGGCTGGCATGCTCGCCGGGCTGGGGGTTGCGGTGTACTACATGCTTTCCCATGTTTCCGCCTTGCGGGCATGGGTGGGCTGGCTGCTCGCGGATGGCCTGTGGTTTGGCATCCAACCCATTTCCGCGGGGGTGTTTGGTGTGCCTGTAGGGCTGATCGTGGCCGCCGTGGTGAGCCGCATCACGCGACCGGCTCCTGCGCTGCCCGTGGTGCGCTCCGAGATGTGAAGGGCTGGTCGCCTGCGCACGGTGACCATCTGGCCGGTTTGTCGAGGTGCCTGCTTGATGGAAAACCCCCGACGCCAAAACTTGGCAAACCTGCGAGACTGTTTCAAAAGATTGCACGCGCCGCCGGTGCCGTGTCATCCCACCTTTGAAGGAGGCACATGGTACTGGTCAAAACGCAAGCGGGTCAGGAGTCTCTGAAAGACAGGCAAGGGGGGCTGACATCTCGCCAGCGCACCGCCTTCATTTTGTTTGATGGCAAACGAACAACCCGTGACGTGCTTGCAGCCACTGCTGCGATGGGGATCACCCAGGATGACGTGCAGACCATGTTGGCGCAAGGCCTGCTGGAGCCGATCGCCGGGCTGGCGGTTACCGGCGTGTCGCTGGGGGGAGGAGATGGCATCTCGTCGTCGCTGGAGCTGTCGGACGAGGTCAGTGGCCGGTCTGATACAGAGCGCTACCAGGCCGCCTATCTCGTTGCCACCGAATTGACCGCTGGCCTGGGCTTGCGCGGCTTTCGCCTGAATCTGGCTGTGGAGGGGGCGGGCAGTTTTGATGGCCTGGCGGCATTGGCTCCCAAGATCCGGGATGCCGTCGGTGATGCCAAATTTGCCCGGCTGGAAAAAGCCTTGTTCAGCTGACGCTGCTGTTGGGGCGGGTCCGCCAAGTCAGGCCCCAACGGGCGGAATCAAAAAAGCGGCCTCGCGGGCCGCTGGCGGAAGTGAAAGGGCGGGGCGCTGCTTCAGCGCACGCCCAGCAGTTCCACATCGAATTTCAGCGTGGCATTGGGAGGAATCACCCCACCGGCGCCGCGCGCGCCATAGCCCAGCGCGGCGGGAATGATCAGGGTGCGCTGGCCACCGATCTTCATGCCCTGCACGCCCTCGTCCCAGCCCTTGATGACCATGCCAGCGCCCAGCGAGAAGGCGAAGGGGTCGTTGCGATCGCGGCTGGAGTCGAACTTGGCACCTTGCTCTCCGTTGTTGTAAAGCCAGCCGGTGTAGTGCACCGAGACGTTCTGGCCCTTGGTGGCTTCGGCGCCTTCGCCGACGACGGTGTCTTCGTATTGCAGGCCGGATGCAGTGGTGGTCAGTGCCATGGTGAAATTCCTTGATTGCTATTAAAAATATAGCTGCCAATGCATTTTTATAGCGCGTTGGCAGCTATTTTGATCCATATTCTAGCGAAGGCTTGGCGAGCGGGCGGGGCCGCCCGGCTCAGCGGATGGGCGCTGCATCAGGCCTTCTTGGCACGACCCGCCACCCAGCGGGTCGCAAAAGCCTGCACGTCGGACAGGCGCTTGAGCAGATCGGCGCCCGAGGGGGTGACGGTGTAGCCGTCGCTGCCATGGTCGACAAAGCCGGCCTCGCGCAATTCCTTGATGCGGGTGTTCAGCGTGTTGGGTGTGATGCCACCCACGCTGTCTTGCAGCAGACGGAAGGTCTGGGGGTGGCCATCCCGCAAGGCCCAGAGCACGCGCAGTGCATAACGGCATTCGAGCCGTTCAAACAGCTGGTTGATGGCGGCATTTTCTTTGGAGCTCATGGATGTTTCTCCTCGCGCGAGTGGTGGGTCAAAGTTCGGGGCGGCGCGAAAGGCGCCACGTCCGAGGGAGCGCTGCGACTATAGCGCGTAACCTCTTTTGCTACAAGTTTGGTAGCTCAAAAGGCACGGTGCACATGCGCCAGCCTGCAGGAAAGCCCTAAATCATTTTAAAGTGTTGCATGCGGGCCACGAAGCCGGAACCGGGCCGACGGGGCGGGTCGGTGGCCTGAAACGGTCCGCGCCCGGGCTGCTTTTGCTGGGACGGCAGGCCTCCGGGGCCCTCAGGCCGGGATGCCAGCGTGGCCCGCGCGCGCCAAGTGGTCCACCAGCAGGCGCGCGCAGGGGGTCAACGCCTGGCTGCTGCGGTAGCAGACGGCAAAGCGCCGGCGGGCCCAGGCATCGCCCAGTGGAACGATGCGCACCGCGGCTGTCCGGGCAAAGGGCTCGGCCACCTCGCGCGGCACCACGCTGATGGCCAGGTTGGCGCTCACCACCCGCAGGGCGGCGTCGAAGTTGGACACCAGCACCCGGTGTGCCAGGGTCTTGCCTTCCACGGCAGCGGCGCGCGCCAGCAGCACCTGGACGGCGCTGAGGGCCGGCATGCTGACGAATTCGTACCCCAGCACCTCCGCGAAACAGACGCTGGCCGCCTGCGCCACCGGGTGGGACTCGTGGGCCACGATGGCCAGGTGGTCGCTGCGGTAGGCGCAGGTTTCCAGTCCCGAGAGGTCGGCCGCATCCCAGCAGATGCCGATGGATGCGCTGCCCTCGCGAATGCCCTGCACCACGTCCGGGCTCACGCGCTCTTCCATGCTCACCTGGATGTCGCGGTGGGCCGGGTGCTGCAAAAAGGCGGCCACATCGTCGGCCAGCGACTCGGCCATCACCGAGGCCGTCACCAGCATGCGCACATGGCCTCGGATGCCGGTGGCATACGCCGCCATGTCGCGCTCGATCTGGCCCATGCTGGCCAGCATGGTGCGGGCATGCTCCAGCAGGGTCTCGCCCGCCGGGGTGGGCGCCACGCCACGCCGCTTGCGCACCAGCAGCGGTGTACCCACGACGTCTTCGAGTTGCGCCAGGCGCTTGCTGATGGCGGAGCCCACGATGGACTCCTGCTCGGCCACGCGGGCGATGCTGCGCTGCTCGCAGACGGCGGCAAACAGCCGCAGGGTCAGCAGGTCCAGGTGGCGCATGGGGGCAATGCTGTTTGATGTTCCATTCGGGAATCATAAGGATTCCAAAATGTATTTTCTGATTCTTGTGGGAATTTCTAGAATCCCACAACCCACCCCCTCTGCCTGGAGACTTAGTGTGAGCCACATCCCATTGCCGACTTCTTCTCTGGCCTTTGGTTCTGCCCGGGCGGTTGTCCGCGAGGTCGGGTTGCGCGATGGCCTGCAGAGCATTGCCACGGTGCTGCCCACCGCGCGCAAGCTCGCATGGATCGATGCCGCCTACGCGGCGGGCCAGCGCGAGATCGAGGTGGGCTCGTTCGTGCCCGCACGCCTGCTGCCGCAACTGGCCGAGACCGCCGAAGTGCTGGCCCATGCCAAAACCCTGCCGGGCCTGTTGGCCTCGGTGCTGGTACCCAATTTCAAGGGTGCCGAACGTGCGCTGGAGTGCGGTGCCGATCTCATGATCGTGCCGCTGTCCGCCAGCCAGGCCCACAGCCTGGCCAACCTGCGCAAGACGCCCGACGAGGTGGTGGCCGAGGTGGCGCGCATCCGCGCTGCGCGCGACGCTGCCGGCAGCCGCACGCTGATCGAGGGCGGCGTGGGCACGGCCTTGGGCTGTACGCTGCAGGGCGAGGTGGCCGAGGGCGAGGTGCTGCGCCTGATGCAAGCCCTGCTCGACGCCGGTGCCGACCGCGTGAGTCTGGCCGACACCGTGGGCTACGCCGACCCGGCCAGCGTGCAGCGCCTGTTCGAGAAGGCCCGTGCCCTGGTCGGCGAGCGCCTGTGGTGCGCCCATTTCCACGACACCCGCGGCATGGGGCTGGCCAACGCCTACGCGGCCTGGCAAACCGGCATTGGCCGGTTCGATGCCTGCCTGGCCGGCATCGGCGGCTGTCCCCATGCCCCCGGCGCCAGCGGCAACGTCGCCACCGAAGACCTGGCCTTCATGCTGGAGCGCATGGGCGTGGCCACCGGCATCGACGTGGCTGCGCTGCTGGCCCTGCGCCAGCGCGTGGCGGGGTGGCTGGCGGGCGAAACGCTGCACGGCGCGCTGTGGCAGGCGGGACTGCCGCAGAATGCCGTACCCGCCGCGCTGCAGGCGGCCTGATCTTCCCTATGAATGCTCTGAACATGAACGGCACACAACCCGCACCATCTCCCCGTCTGCCGCTCGAAGGCCTGCGCGTGGTGGAGTTCACCCACATGGTCATGGGCCCCACCTGCGGCATGGTGCTGGCCGATCTGGGGGCCGAGGTCATCAAGGTCGAGCCCGTGGAGGGCGACCGCACGCGCCACCTGCTGGGCGCGGGTGCGGGTTTTTTCCCCATGTTCAACCGCAACAAGAAGAGCATTGCGCTCGACCTGCGCAGCCCCGAGGGGCTGGAGGTGGCGCGCCGGCTGGCGGCCTCGGCCGACGTGGTGGCGCAGAACTTCCAGCCCGGCGTGATGGCCAAGTACGGCCTGGACTACGCGGCCCTGTCGCGCCTGCACGAGCGCCGGGTGTATGTGAACCACACGGGTTTCCTGCCCGGCCCTTACG
>JANJSZ010000010.1 GCA_024711405.1 Acidovorax sp. | reverse complement strand
ACCCACGCCGTCACCTTCAAGAAGCTGGACCTGATCGATGCCATGGTGATGGCGGCCGACGATAAGGTGTCCGACGCCGACGTGGCCGAGATCGAGCGCTCTGCCTGCCCCACGTGCGGTTCGTGCTCTGGCATGTTCACTGCCAACTCGATGAACTGCCTGACCGAGGCCCTGGGCCTGTCGCTGCCGGGCAACGGCACGGTGGTGGCCACGCACGCCGACCGCGAGCAGCTCTTCAAGCGCGCCGGCCGCCTGGCGGTGGAGCTGTGCAAACGCTATTACGAGCAGGACGACAGCAGTGTGCTGCCCCGCTCCATGGGGTTCAAGGCGTTTGAAAACGCCATGACGCTGGACATCGCCATGGGCGGTTCCACCAACACCATCCTGCACATCCTGGCGATCGCGCAAGAAGCCGAAATCGACTTCACCATGGCCGACATCGACCGCCTGTCACGGTCCGTGCCGCAACTGTGCAAGGTGGCGCCCAACACCGACAAATACCATATCGAAGACGTGCACCGCGCGGGCGGCATCATGGCCATCCTGGGAGAGCTCGACCGTGCGGGCAAGCTGCATACCGACACGCCCACCGTGCACGCCAAAACCATGAAGGACGCGCTGGACGAATGGGATATTGCCCGCAACCCGTCGGATGCGGTCAAGACCTTCTACATGGCCGGTCCCGGCGGCATTCCCACGCAGGTGGCGTTCAGCCAGGCCGCGCGCTGGCCCAGCCTGGACCTGGACCGCAAGGGCGGCTGCATCCGCGCCAATGAACACGCGTTCTCCCAGGATGGCGGCCTGGCCGTGCTGACCGGCAACATCGCCCTCGATGGCTGCGTGGTCAAGACCGCCGGTGTGGATGCCTCCATCCTGGTGTTCGAAGGCCCCGCCCATGTGGTGGAGTCGCAAGACGAAGCCGTGGCCAACATCCTGGACGACAAGGTCAAGGCCGGTGATGTGGTGATCGTGCGCTACGAAGGCCCCAAGGGCGGCCCCGGCATGCAGGAAATGCTCTACCCCACCAGCTACATCAAATCCAAGGGCCTGGGCAAAGCCTGTGCGCTGCTGACCGACGGACGCTTCTCGGGCGGCACCTCGGGCCTGTCGATCGGCCATTGCTCGCCCGAGGCCGCCGCCGGTGGCGCCATTGGCCTGGTGAAGAACGGCGACCGCATCCGTATCGACATCCCCAACCGCACGATCAACGTGCTGGTGTCCGACGAAGAACTGGCCCGCCGCCGCGCAGAGCAGGACCAACTGGGCTGGAAGCCCGCCCAGCCGCGCCCCCGCAAGGTGTCAGCCGCCCTCAAGGCCTACGCCAAGCTGGTGATGTCGGCCGACAAGGGCGCCGTGCGCGACCTGTCGCTGCTGGACTGACACCACTCGGCGTACAGGCGCCGTGTGCATGAACCCGCCGGCCGTTAGACCGGTGGGTTTTTTTATGCTCTGTTTTGAATAGCTGTTGGCGCTTATTTCGTAAGCGTTACAGGTCAATTTTCTTGGAATATCAGGGCATTTCCACTCTGGCTCCCCCCGGTGCGCCGTGCCGGGCACAATACCGCCCACCATGCTGACCTACCCCCACATCGATCCCGTCGCCCTGCAGATCGGCCCATTGGCCGTTCACTGGTACGGCCTGACCTATCTTGCCGCTTTTGGTTTGTTCATGCTGTTGGGCATCCGCCGCCTGCGCCATGAACCCTTTGCCTCCATCACCGGGCCGGGTGCCTGGTCGCGCCGGGATGTCGAGGACATTCTTTTTCTGGGCGTGGTCGGCGTGGTGGTGGGCGGGCGGCTGGGCTACTGCCTGTTCTACAAGCCGGGTTACTACCTCAGCCATCCGCTGGAGATCTTTGCCGTGTGGCAGGGGGGGATGAGCTTTCATGGCGGGCTGCTGGGCGTGATCGCGGCCATGCTGTGGTTTGCGCATTCGCGCAAGCGCTCCTGGTTGCAGGTGGCCGATTTCGTGGCACCCTGTGTGCCCACGGGGCTGGCGGCCGGGCGGGTGGGCAATTTCATCAATGGCGAGCTGTGGGGCCGTTTTGCCAGTCCCGACCTGCCCTGGGGCATGGTGTTTGCGCACAGCGGCTCGATGCAGCCGCGCCACCCGTCGCAGGTGTACCAGTTTTTGTTGGAGGGCCTGCTGCTGTTCGTGCTGCTGTGGTTGTATGCCCGGCGTGAACGCCGCCAGGGTCAGGTGGCGGCGGCATTTCTGGTGGGTTACGGCGTGTTCCGCTTCATTGCCGAGTATTTCCGCGAACCCGATGCCTTCCTGGGCATCCTGTCGCTGGGCATGAGCATGGGCCAGTGGCTTTGCCTGCCCATGATCGTGGGCGGTGTTGCGCTCTGGCTGTGGGCAGAACGCCAGCCCGTAGTGGCTCGAAAATAACGATGAAATTGGCCTTCAGCGCTTTATGGATAAGCACTGGAAGCTATTGAAAGCATAGTTATGGCCGTGCGCTGAGTTCGGCCACCTGCTGGCGTAGGGTGGCGTTTTCGGCCGTCAGTTCGGCCACGCGTTGCTGCAGGGCGGCCACGGTGTCGGGCGTGCCATCACCTGCGGACTCCACTGTTTCCTCGCGCGGCTTGCGCCTGGCGTCGCGCACGCGCTTGGCCGCCTGCTTGAGCTCGTCCTTGCCGGCGATGGCGGCCGCCACCTGCTCCTCGGCGGGCAGGCTGGCCACGGCGGCGGCGGCATTGAGCGAAATCGTGCCGGACTTGACCGCCGCCACCAATTCGGGGGCTGCCTGCTTGCGGATTTTTTCGATCATCACGACCTGGCTGCTGCTCAAGCGCGCCGCCCGGGCAATGGCTTCGCGGCTGTTCAGGGGCTCGGGTGCCGGTTCCGGGGAGGTCGCCGCTGCATCGTGCCCGGCGGATGCGGGTGCGGGGGCTGACGCTGCCAGGGCGGCGGCGCGCCGTTCGGCCACGATCTCGCGTTTGCGCAGGGCCAGCACGCCGCGCTGGAAGTCCGACACGCTGCGCCGGCCCAGGTGCTGGTCGATCATCCACAGATGCACGTCTTCCATCGACTGAAAGCGCGTGTTCTGCACCGTCTGGAAGGGCAGGCCATGCTTTTGGCAGATGCCGTAGCGGTTGTGCCCGTCCACCAGTACATCGCCCCACAGCACGAGGGCGTCGCGGCAGCCCTCGGTCAGCAGGCTGCGCTCCAGGGACTCGTGTTCCTCGGGGGTCAGTGGATCGATATAGGCTTTGAGGTCTGGGTTGATGACGATGTTCATGGAGTGCAACAAGGGGGAGCAGGGCAGGGGCGGCATTGTAGGTGCAGGGTATGCAGTGCTGGCCGTAGTGGGTGGTCTGGGCCTGGTGCAGCGGCCGGCAATGTTGCGTCGCCGCGTCGATCGACGGTTTTCGGGGGGATTGCTGGTAAGCCCTGATGGACTTATGGTTCGTCATTTCCAATAATTATCAGAAATTACATTCAATGTGTTCGTTTGAGATCACATTGGATGCGATTGCACGACGATCAACCCCAGGGCACCTGGCGCGGTGTATTTCACCCGCAGGTTCCCTGGCCCACCCAGGAGCCTTTGCTCGCCATGCGCACCGTTCCCAACTCTTTGCACGACGAAGCCGCAACGCGGCTGCGCGAGCAGATTTTTGCGGGTTCGTTGCCCCCGGGCAGTTTTCTGGACGAGGCGGCCCTGTGCGAGCGGCTGGCCATTTCGCGCACCCCGCTGCGCGAGGCGCTCAAGGTGCTGGTGGCCGAGGGGCTGCTGCGCCACGAGCCGCGCCGCGGCTGTTTTGTGGCCGAGGTCACCGAACGGGATCTGGACGAAATTTTTCCCGTGATTGCCCTGCTGGAGGGCCGTGCGGTACATGAAGCCACCTGCCGCGCGGGCGCCGCCGATGTGGCCGCGCTGCAGGTGCTGCACCTGCGCCTGCAGTTGTGCGCGGACGAGGGGCGCATCACCGACTACTACGGGGTCAATCACGCCATCCATGAGGCGTTCATCACGCTGGCCGACAACCGCTGGCTGGCCCAGGTGATTGGCGATCTGCGCAAGATCCTGCGCCTGGCACGGCTGCAGCAATTGCATGCGCCGGGGCGCCTGCAGCAGAGCCTGGCCGAGCACCTGGCGGTGTTTGAGGCCCTGAAACGCCGCGACAGCGATGCCGCCGAAGCGGCCATGCGCACCCATTTGCTGCACCAGCGCGAGGCGCTGCGTGACGTGGCCCACCATCACCACTCCAGGTTGAACCCATGACCAACACCACTGAATGGATCTCCCGCAGCGTTTCGCGCCTGCGCTCCGTCGCACCCGCCCCTGACAAAGCGCCCAAGGCCACCAAGGCGGTCACCGACAAGCACGCCACCGATGGCACCGCCAAGGCCCCGGCGCCGCGCTCCACGCACGAGCGCCTGCAGGCCACGCTGCGCCGTGGCAGCGAGTCGCTGTCGCCACGCGCCTTGCGCCGTCTGCTGGCCGATCTGCAGGAAGTGGTGGCGCCGCAGGTGAGCGAGCTGGAGGGCGGCCGCCGCGCCCAGGCCGTGGCGGCGTGGTACAGCCAGGCCGAGCTCGAAGAACGCCGCGACATGTGGCTGCTGCTGTGCGAGCAGTTTGCCCCCGACGCCACGCGCTTCCAATCCGCGCGCCAGCGCTACGAGGCCGCCGCCGGCACGGCGGACGAAGGGCAGGCCGAAATCAGCCTGCGCCGGGCGCTGGTGTCGCCGCGCACGCGGCTGATGCAGCGCTTTGCGGTGTTCCCCGAGGGCATGCGCTTTCTGGTGGACCTGCGCGCCGAGCTGCTGCCCCAGCTCAAATCCGACAAGCGCCTGGTGGCGCTCGACGCCGATCTGGAGCACCTGTTCTCCACCTGGTTTGACGTGGCTTTTCTGGAACTACGGCGCCTGTCGTGGGATTCCCCGGCGTCGTTGATCGAAAAGCTCATCAAGTACGAGGCCGTGCACGACATCCGCAGCTGGGCCGATCTGAAAAACCGGCTCGACAGCGACCGGCGTTGCTACGGCTTCTTTCACCCCCGCCTGCCCAACGAGCCGCTGATCTTCGTGGAGGTGGCGCTGGTGGACCGCATCTCGTCCAGCATCACGCCACTGCTCGACGAGGCGGCGGCCCCCGCCGACCTGGGCAAGGCCACCACCGCCATCTTCTACTCGATCAGCAACACGCAGCCGGGGCTGCGCGGTGTGAGCTTTGGCGATTCACTCATCAAGCATGTGGTGGAAACGCTCACGGTCGAATTTCCGCGCCTGCGCACCTTTGCCACGCTGTCGCCGATTCCCGGCTTTCGGGCCTGGCTGGGCAAGAACGCGGGCGCCATGCTGCAGCGCCTGGACGACAAGCGGCGCGCCGAACTGGGCCGGGCCGTGGGGGCCGAGCTGCCCGATGCCGCGCACCTGCTCGCCGCCACGGACAAGGCGCTGGAGCTGGATGCACGCTCGCCCGTGCGCCAGATGCTGCTGGAATGCGCCGCGTACTATCTGGGCCGCGCGCTGCACGACGGCAAGCCCGTGGATGCGGTGGCGCGCTTTCACCTGGGCAACGGTGCGCGGGTGGAGCGCCTCAACTGGGCCGGCGACCCCTCTGCCAAGGGCGTGAAACAATCGTATGGCCTGATGGTGAACTACCTGTACGACCTCAAGCGCATCGACAAGCACCGCGGCCTGCTGGCGCAAGGCAAGGTGCCCATGTCGGGAGACATCGACAGCCTGTGCCGCGGCTGATGGGCAATCGGCAGGGTTTTTTCCACTTTTACAACGACGGGAGACAATGAATGAAAGAACAGTGCATGCAACGCCGTACGCTGCTGGCAAGTGCCGCCGCCGCAGGTCTGGCGATGGTTTCAGGTGCCAGCTGGGCGCAGGCAGGTTGGCCCACCAAGCCAGTGAGCCTTGTGGTGCCGTTTCCTGCCGGGGGTGGCACCGACGCCTTTGCCCGGCCGCTGGCCGCGCAGTTTTCCAAGGTCACGGGCAAGACGCTGGTGATCGACAACCGGGGTGGGGCAGGCGGCACCGTGGGCGCCAGCTACGCGGCCAAGGGCGCCCCGGATGGCTACACCCTGTTCATGGGCGCCGTGCACCATGCCATTGCGCCCAGCATGTACCCCAAGCTCGACTACGACATCGAGAAAGACTTTGTTCCCCTGGCGCTGCTGGCCAATGTGCCGCAGGTGCTGGTGGTCAACCCCAAGGCGGTGCCGGTCAGCAACTTCAAGCAGTTTCTGGAGCACGTCAAGCGCAACCCCGCCAAGCTCAACTATGGCTCGGCAGGGGCCGGCACCTCGCACCACCTGGCCGGTGAGCTGTTCAAGCAGCAGACAGGTACCTTCATCACGCACATTCCCTACCGCGGCGCGGGCCCCGCGCTGCAGGACTTGATCGCGGGCAATGTGGACATGATGTTCGACGGCCTGGGTTCTTCGGCCACGCACATCAAGAGTGGCCGCATCAAGGCGCTGATGGTGTCGGGCAGCAAGCGCAACCCGGCGTTTCCCGATGTGCCCTGCGCCGCCGAGCTGGGCCTGCCCGACTACACCGTGACCACCTGGTACGGCCTTTGGGCCCCCAAGGGCACGCCGGCCGATGTGCAGGCGCGCATCATCGAAGATATCCGCCGCATCGGCACGGCCGACGAGATCAAGACCATCTGGGCCAGCAACGGCGCAGATTACGGCGGCATGACGCAACCGCAGTTCGCGAGCTTCGTCGGCGCCGAGGTGAAGCGCTGGGCGCAGGTGGTCAAGGCTGCTGGCGCGAAATTGGATTAACCCCCTGTGGCGCTGTGCGCCTTCCCCCTGAAGGGGGCCGCCACCGGTGGCCCGGCAAAGCCGGTTCCACGGTGGCACTGGTTTGCGGGCATGCCTGTTTCACCAACGGCGTGCTGTGCTCAACTTGAAAGGTCATCAACAATATGTCGGGTGAAGTGGTGATGGATGTCGGCGAGCGTGGCGTGGTGCATGTCACGCTGCGCCACACTGGCCGGCTCAACGCAATGTCGCGTGCCATGTGGCGCCAGTTGCGCTCTGTTTTTGAGGGCATCCAGCGCAATCCGGAAGCGCGCTGCGTACTCATAGAGGGTGCCGACGGTGCCTTTTGTGCTGGCGGCGACATTTCCGAGTACCCGGCCTTCCGCTTCGATGCCGCCGCGCTGCGCGACTTCCACGAAAACGATGTCTGGGGCGGCCTGCAGGCCATGCTCCAGTGCGATGTGCCCATCGTGGCGCACATTGCCGGCGCCTGCATGGGCGCGGGCGTGGAGATTGCCAGCTGCTGCGATATCCGCATTGCCGGCAGCAGCGCGCGTTTTGGTGCGCCCATTGCCCGGCTGGGTTTCCCCATGGCGCCGCGCGAAGCGCAGCTGGTGGCGGACGCGGTGGGCAACGTCACCGCACGCCAGATGCTGCTGGAGGCCGCCACTTTTTCTGCGACCGAGATGCTGGCGCGCGGATTTCTGAGCCGCGTAACCGAACCCGGCCTGCTGGCCGCCGATGCGCTGGGCACGGCCTGCCGGGTGGCCGCGCTGGCGCCTGGCGCAGCACGTCTGAACAAGCAGACTTTTCGGGCACTCAAAGTGCCTATGGCGACCGATGGAAAATTGCCTGTTGCTATTGAAATGATAGTGCATGGCACGCCCGACCCCTATGCCTATGCCAACAGTGCCGAGCACCGTGAAGGCATTGCCGCCTTCCTGGCCAAACGTCCTCCTGTTTTCTGATTTGCCATGAAAAAAACGAACAGCAACTCCAATCTGTTTTGCGCCCTGCGCGCTGCTTTCCCTCGGGATCTGGACCAGATCGCCGTCGAAACCACCTCGCCCCAGGGCGAGCCGCTGCACTACACCTGGCGTGACCTCGACCATGCCAGCGCGCGCATCGCCAATCTGCTGGCGTCGCTCAAGCTGCCCGAGGGCAGCCGTGTGGCGGTGCAGGTGGAAAAGTCGGTCGAAGCCATGCTGCTGTACCTTGCCACGCTGCGCGCAGGCTATGTGTTCCTTCCGCTCAACACGGCCTACCAGAGCGGCGAGATTGAATACTTCGTGGGCAATGCCGAACCCGCCGTGGTGGTCTGCACACCGGGCAACTTTGGCTGGGTGTCCAAGATCGCCTTCAAGGCGGGCACGCAGCATGTGTTCACGCTGGGCGATGACCGCACCGGCAGCCTGCTGGAGCGGGCAGCACACCACAAGGACGAGCATGTCCCCGTGGCGCGCAATGCGGACGACCTTGCCGCCATCCTCTATACCAGCGGCACCACGGGCCGCAGCAAGGGCGCCATGCTGACGCACGGCAACCTGCTGTCGAATGCGCAGATGCTCAAGGACTACTGGGGTTGGAAAACTGGTGACGTGCTGATCCACGCGCTGCCCATCTTCCACGTGCATGGCCTGTTCGTGGCCATTCACGGCGCGTTGATCAACGGCAGCAAGATGATCTGGATGGCCAAGTTCGACCCCAAGGCCGTGCTGGCCGCCATGCCCCGTGCCACCGTGTTCATGGGCGTGCCCACGCTCTATGTGCGCCTGCTGGCCGAGCCGGGCCTGACCAAGGAGGCTGCCAAGAACATGCGCCTGTTCATCGCAGGCTCGGCCCCATTGCTGATCGAAACCTTCACCGAATGGCAGCAGCGCACCGGCCACACCATTCTGGAGCGCTACGGCATGAGCGAGACCATCATGCTCACCTCCAACCCCTATGCGGCCGATGCACGCCACAAGGGCCAGAGCGAGCGCCGTGGTGCCACGGTGGGCTTCCCGCTGCCCGGGGTGGGCCTGCGCGTGGTGGACGATGCCAACAAGCCGCTGCCCGTGGGCGAGATCGGCAACATCCAGGTCAAGGGCCCCAACGTGTTCAAGGGCTACTGGCGCATGCCCGAGAAAACAGCCGAGGAGTTCACCGCCGACGGATGGTTCAAGACCGGCGATGTGGGCAAGGTGGACGAGCGCGACTACGTGAGCATCGTGGGCCGCAGCAAGGACCTCATCATCAGCGGCGGCTACAACGTGTACCCCGCAGAGATCGAGGGCTTTATCAATGAGATGCCCGGCGTGGCCGAGAGCGCGCTGGTGGGCGTGCCCCACCCCGACTTCGGCGAGGTCGGCGTGGCCGTGGTGATCGCCAAGCCCGGCGCGCCACTCCATCCTGAGGCCATTGTGGCTGCGCTCAAGTCACAGCTCGCCAACTTCAAGATTCCCAAGAAGTGTTTTGTGGTGCCCGAGCTGCCCCGCAACACCATGGGCAAGGTGCAAAAGAATTTGCTGCGCGAACAGTACAAGGGCTTGTTTGCCTGAACGCCCAGCGGTCCGGACATCAGGAACGGGGCCCTTGCGGCCCCGTTCTGCTTCTGTTTTCGTATCCCTGGCGCTTGTCGGTCAAGCGCCAGAGGCCAATTTTCCTTAACGCAGCACCAGCACCGGAATGTGCGAGTGCGTGAGCACATGCTGGGTTTCGCTGCCCAGCAGCAGGCGCTTGATGCCCTTGCGGCCGTGTGAGGCCATCACGATCAGGTCGCACTTGTGCTTTTTGGCGGCCGAGATGACGGCTTCGGCCACCAGATCGGACTTGGCTACTACGGCCTTGACCGTGACGCCTTCAGCGTTGCCCTGGGCCTTCACCTTGTCCACCAGCGCCTGGGCGGCGTCGCCCCACTGCTGCTCGATGCGCTTCACGTCAACCATGTCCACCGGCATGCCACCTTCAAAATAGCTGCGCGGGTAACGTGGGACCACCTTCAGTGCTACAACCGTGGCGCCCACCAGGGCGGCCAGCGACAGGCCGGCCTCCACCGCCTTGTCGGAAAGTGCGGACCCATCAGTGGCCACCAGAATGCGTTTGTACATGCTTGACTCCTCGTAGTAGGGATTGTGAGAGCTTAGAGAGGATCATGTTTTTCGGCTTGATCCACGTCAATGTAAGTGTCATGCTTAGCCGATAGGCTCGCGCCATGTCCACGAACTCCTCTACTTTGCCAGATATGGCGCCCCATGTGCTGCTGGACGACCCGCAGGAGTGGGCGGCCTTCGGGCGGTTGCGTCGGCCTGCGGGCAGCGGGACGCAGGATGCGGTGGCCAGGCAGTCCGTGCCCGGGGCGCTCGCCGAGGTTTCGCCCGATGCCGTGTGGGAGTCGAATGTGGTGCTGGAGGGCATGCACTGTGCGGCCTGCGCCCTCACCATCGAAGATGCATTGCGGTCCGTTCCGGGTGTGGAGCAGGTGGATGTGAGTGCCGCTACGCACCGTGCGCGCGTGGTGTGGCGGGCGAGCCGGGTCCTTCCTTCGCAGTGGATGGCCGCGGTGCAGAAGGCGGGCTACCGCGCCTTGCCGGCGATGGATTCCCATGCGCGCGCGCAGCGCCAGCGCGAAAACCGGCGTGCGCTGTGGCGCTGGCTGGTGGCGGGTTTTTGCATGATGCAGGTCATGATGTATGCGTGGCCCGCCTACGTGGCGCAGCCGGGGGATCTGACGGGCGAGATGGAGCAGCTGCTGCGCTGGGCCTCGTGGGTGCTGACGCTGCCCGTGGTGTTCTTTGCCTGCGGCCCCTTTTTTACCAGTGCGCTGCGCGACATCCGCCTGCGCCGCGTCAGCATGGACCTGCCGGTGGCCTTGGGCATGGCCATCACTTTCGTGGTGAGCACGGCAGGTACGTTTGACCCCGCAGGAATCTTTGGCCGCGAGGTCTATTTCGACTCGCTGACCATGTTCGTCTTTTTCCTGCTGACCGGCCGATGGCTGGAGCTGCGCCTGCGGGACCGCACGGCCGGTGCACTCGAAGCCGTCATGAACCGCCTGCCCGACAGCGTGGAGCGGCGCGGTGCCGATGGCGTTTTTGCACGCGTGGTCACGCGCCGGCTGGCCGTGGGGGACACCATTCGCGTGCTGCCCGGCGAGGCCTTTCCTGCCGACGGCTGCATCACAAGCGGCAGCACACAGTCCGATGAAGCCTTGCTCACCGGTGAATCCACGCCCGTGGCGCGGCCCTTGGGCAGTCAGGTGACGGCGGGCAGCTACAACCTGCAGGCCCCGGTGGAGGTGCGGGTGGAGGGCGTTGGCGGGCAGACCCGGTTTGCCCAGATTCTGGCCCTGATGGAAAGCGCCTCGCTGCAAAAACCCCGGCTTGCGCAACTGGCAGACCGCATCGCACGGCCCTTCCTGCTGGCGGTTTTGCTGGCGGCCGTTCTGGCGGTGGCCTGGTGGTGGCCGTCAGACCCCGGCCATGCGCTGATGGTGGCCGTGGCGGTGCTCATCGTTACCTGCCCCTGCGCCCTGTCGCTGGCCACACCGGTGGCCATGCTGACATCGGCTGGCACGCTGGCCCGCCATGGCGTGCTGGTGCGCAACCTGCAAGGGCTGGAAGCGCTGGCCAGCGTGGACACCCTGGTGTTCGACAAGACCGGCACACTCACCCGGGACGGCATGGCCGTGCAGGCAGTCCGCTGCGCACCGGGCCTGGAGCGTGACGATGTGCTGGCGCTGGCGGCCACGCTGGCGCGGCAATCCATGCATCCGGCATCCCGCGCCATCGTGTCCGCGGCTTCTGGGTCCAGCGCGCGCTGGAGTGCGGTGAATCTGCGCGAGGATGCAGGCCTGGGGTTGGCGGCCGAAATACATGACGCATGGGGCACCGTGCCCCCGCGTTGGTTGCGGCTGGGTTCTGCCCGGCATGCCGGCGTGGCTGCGCAGGATGGCGGGGAAGCGCTGCAGGTGGTGCTCTCGGAGCAGGGGAGCGATGGCCAGTTCGCAGAGCTGGCACGTTTCGACGTGATCGAAGATGTGCGGTCCGAGGCGGCTGACGTGGTGCATGCCTTGCAGCAGGTGGGCGTTGCGGTGCAGATTTTGTCGGGCGACCGGCTCGGCGCGGTACAGCGGGTGGCCGCGCAGGCGGGCATCTCCCAGGCAAAGGGCGAATGCAGTCCCCAGGACAAGCTGGCTGCCTTGCAGGATCTGCAGGCACAGGGGCGCCAGGTGGCCATGGTGGGCGATGGCCTCAACGATGGCCCGGTTCTGGCGGGGGCGAATGTGTCGTTTGCCTTTGGCCGCTCGGTGCCGCTGGCCCAGGCGCGCGCTGATTTCGTGGTGCTGGGCGGCAGTTTGTCGCTGGTGCCGCAAACTGTGCTGCTGGCGCGCCAAACCTTGCGTGTGGTGAGGCAAAATCTAGGGTGGGCTGTGGGCTACAACGCGCTGTGTGTTCCCCTGGCGCTGGTTGGCTGGATGCCTGCCTGGCTGGCTGGGCTTGGCATGGCGCTCAGCTCGCTGCTGGTGGTGCTGAATGCCGCCCGTTTGTCGCGCGCCTTGCCCGGTGTGGAGATGTCGGCCCTGAACCTGCCTGAACAGGCGAAAGCCACCGTCCGCATGACCTCTGCTTCCCCATCTTCTCTGGACCTGGCCTGATGGACATCCTGTATTTGCTGATCCCTTTGTCGGTCATTTTGGTGCTGATGATCCTTGCAGGCCTGTGGTGGGCGATCTACCAGGGCCAGTTCGAGAGCGTGGAGCAAGAGGGTGAGCGCATTCTTCGCAATGATTGACATGCGTCAATGTCGAATAACCCTACTTAAATAAAACTATTCCTGCATTAAAACGAGGTGCCCGATGGATTCTCCAAAAACAATGACTGCGCACTACAGCGACACGGTTGTGCGTCAGTTTTCTATCATGGCCGTGGTATGGGGGGTGGTTGGTATGCTGGTAGGCGTATTCATCGCCGCACAGCTGGCGTGGCCAGAACTCAATTTCGGTATTCCCTGGCTGAGTTACGGGCGCTTGCGTCCGCTGCACACCAACGCAGTGATCTTTGCGTTTGGTGGTTGCGGGCTGTTTGCCACCAGCTATTACGTGGTGCAGCGCACCTGTCAGGCGCGGCTGTTCGCGCCAGGCTTGGCGGCGTTCACGTTCTGGGCCTGGCAACTGGTGATTGTGGCGGCGGCGATCAGCTTGCCACTGGGCTACACCCAGGGCAAGGAATATGCCGAGCTGGAATGGCCGATTGACATCCTGATTGCGGTGACCTGGGTGTCCTATGCCATCGTGTTCTTTGGCACGGTCGGCACGCGCAAGGTCAAGCACATCTATGTGGCCAACTGGTTCTTCGGCGCCTTCATCCTGGCCGTGGCCTTGCTGCACATCGTCAACAGCGCGGCCATTCCCGCTGGCTTCATGAAGAGCTACTCGGCCTACGCGGGCGTGCAAGACGCCATGGTGCAATGGTGGTACGGCCACAATGCCGTGGGCTTTTTCCTGACCACGGGCTTCCTGGGCATGATGTATTACTTCATTCCCAAGCAGGCGGGCCGTCCGGTGTACAGCTACCGCCTG
>JANJSZ010000234.1 GCA_024711405.1 Acidovorax sp. | reverse complement strand
AAATGCGGGAATAGCTCAGTTGGTAGAGCGCAACCTTGCCAAGGTTGAGGTCGAGAGTTCGAGACTCTTTTCCCGCTCCAATTTCCACAAAAAGGGAAGCAGATGCTTCCCTTTTTTGTCAGGGAAGCGCGATTTTCTGGCGCGGTAGCAAAGCGGTTATGCCCCGGATTGCAAATCCGGTTAGTCCGGTTCGACTCCGGACCGCGCCTCCAGAACACCATTGGTTCAGGCCAGTGCATCAAGGTCCTTCGGGGCCTTTTTCGTCGGTTCGATTCGGTGGAGTCAGAGAAGTGTTTTCTGAAAATTTCTCTGGATTCGCCGGAGGAACAGAAAATGGCGCTATAATTTGAGACTTGCTGGTGCACGCTGAAGGTGACTAAAGGGTGCAAAAGTAAATGCGGGAATAGCTCAGTTGGTAGAGCGCAACCTTGCCAAGGTTGAGGTCGAGAGTTCGAGACTCTTTTCCCGCTCCAGATATGCAAGGGAAGCTTCGGCTTCCCTTTTTTCTTGGTGAGAGCGATATGTCGGCGGTGCTGGCATGGCCCTCGCTGGATACGACAGGGGCATTGCGTGTCCGCGCGCCCCGGGTTACGCTGCGATGCAGGTGTGCGTTGGGCAGCCGGCGCCCCGATGGTGAAATTGGTAGACACTGCGGACTTAAAATCCGCCGCTTTCCTGAAAAGGGGCGTGCCGGTTCGACCCCGGCTCGGGGCACCACGAAGAGCCTGTTCAATGTTTTTTTGGAGATCGCATTGGAGTGCAATCGGGAGGAGTGGATGCTACGGATGCGCCGCATGGGCTCATGCCCTTGCAAGCAGCCGAGGCGTCCAATCGCCCAATTTCCTCCAACCCTTCGGGCAAGTGCCTTGCCGGGCGGTCTGCGGCGTTGCGGCCCGTGTTGATAGCCGAGCTATCAACCGCGCACCACGCCTAGCATCCCATCCCGGCAAGGTACTTGTGCGACTCCAACAAGACATTGAACAGGCTCTAGGATTCAATCATGTCAAGTTACAACGCTCCCTTTGAAATTCATGTCCACGGACAGGTCCAGCTGCGTGCCGACGCGAGCTTCGAGCAGCTCCAGGATGCGCTCAAACCCCTTTGGAAATATGCTGGAGCCCGCTCGCTGGCCGATGGCGCGGCGAGCGCCTACGAAGAAGAGCCCGGCATCAAGTTCGACGCGCAAGAGCATATGTTGCAGATGTGCTGGACGGTGCGTGGCGATGAAGATTTCCGCCAGTCGCTCGATGAGATGTGCATGAGCCTCAACGAGCTGGCCGAACTGGGTGCCGCCATCGAGGTGACGTTCTATGACGCCGATTTCGACGAAGACGAGGAAGACGATGGCACCGAGTCGCGTGACGATTTCGTGATGCTGTTCGTGGGCCCCACGCCGGCGGCCATCATGCAGGTGCAGCGTGACCTGCTGGTGCAGGATGTCGTGAACATGATGGAGCGCCACTTTGACGGCGCCGAACTCGGTGGTGTGGTGGCCGAGATCGACAAGCTGTTCACGCAGCGCTTCGATGCCCTGGTCAATTCGCTGGAAATTGGTAAACCTCCGCGCGGGTCGGGTGGGCCAGGTGGCTCGGGTGGCGGGCACGGCGGCGGGCGCCGACCGCGCCATCTGCACTGAGAAACGCTGGTAGGGGCCGCGGCGCCACGGGCCTTGCGCTGCGTGCAACACACGTGCAGCCCCTGCGGGTGATTTGATGACAACCGATCTGCCTTACCTGCGCAGCTACCCTCCATCGCTGCAAGACCAGGCCCGGCATGTGCTGGGCCAGGGGCAGCTGGGTGCGGTGCTGCTGCGCAAATATCCCCAGCCCCACGCGGTGCGCAGCGACAAGGCCTTGTACGACTACGCCGCGGAACTCAAGTCCCGCTACCTGCGCAACGCAGGCACGGTGAACAAGGTGGTTTTTGACAGCAAGATCCATGTCGTGCGCCATGCGCTGGGGCTGCACACCTCGGTGTCACGCGTGCAGGGCAACCGCCTGGCGGCCAAGCACGAGATCCGCGTTGCGGCGATGTTCAAGCAGGTTCCGGACGAGTTCCTGCGCATGATCGTGGTGCACGAGCTGGCCCATCTGCGCGAAAAGGACCACGACAAGGCGTTCTACCAGCTGTGCGAGCACATGGAGCCGCAATACCACCAGTACGAGTTTGACGTGCGCCTGTACCTCACGCACCTGGAGCATGCGGGCGAGCGCTTGTGGGCGGCGCAATAGCGATCAATTAAATAGCTTCTGGCGCTTCATTCATAGCGCTATGGCCTGATTGGATCTGCATTCAGGGGATGGCAACGGTACCGCAGCAGTCGGGCGGCAGCTGCAGCCAGCGCGCTGCCGCCGCCTGCAATGGTGCGAGGGCACCCGTGGTGAGCAACCGGATGGGGACGGGTATCTGGGCGACCGCATCCTCTGGCGCCAGCAGCGCATCCTTGTGCAGCAGGCGCCGTGTCTGCCGGGCCACCGGTTCACCGGTTTCGATCAGCCGCACCTGCGGGCCCACCAATGCGCGCAGGTCGTCCACCACAAACACATAGTGCGTGCAGCCCAGCACCAGCGTGTCGATTTCGCCCGGTTCAGTGCCAAATTGGCCCATGGCGCTGATGTAGCGTGCGCAAAGCGCTCTGGTTTCTGTTGCGGACGGGTCGGTGGCCAGGGGCAGCGCCGTGCTGTGCTCGATGGCGCGGGCCAGACCATCGCAGGGCTGGACCACGAACTCGGCCTGCCCGGCCAGCGAAGTCAGCAGCCTGGAAAATTTGCCACTGCCCAGCGTGCTCCGCGTACCGATGACGCCGATGCACCCGGTTTGGCTCAGCGCGACTGCCGGCTTGAGGGCGGGTTCCAGGCCCACCAGCGGCAGGTCGGGCTGGCTGCTGCGCACTTCATGGATGGCGGCGGCCGTGGCCGTGTTGCAGGCCACCACCAGGGCCTTGATGTGGTGCTGCTCGCGCAGGTAGCGCGTGATGGCGTGGGTGCGGGCGCACACAAAAGCGTCGCCACGTGCGTCGCCGTAGGGCGCATTGCCGCTGTCGGCCAGATAGACAAAGCGCTCATGGGGCAATTCGGCCTGCAGTGCCTGCAGCACGCTCAGGCCCCCAATGCCACTGTCGAAAACGCCAATGGGTTGCGCGGCAAGGTTCATGGTGTCAGGGCGAACAAGAAAAGGCGGCATGGCGGCGGGCACCCGCTGTGCGCGGGTGGTGCCTGGGGGCGACAAACCCGCAGCCATGCCCGGCGGCATCAGGCGGCCGCGACTTCGATGCCCTTGAATTCGCCCGTGGCGATGCGCTTTTGCCACTCGGCCGGGCCGGTGATGTGCGCGCTGGTGCCACCCGAATCCACGGCCACGGTGACGGGCATGTCCACCACGTCGAATTCGTAGATGGCTTCCATGCCCAGGTCTTCGAAGCCCACCACCTTGGCGGTCTTGATGGCCTTTGACACGAGGTAGGCGGCGCCGCCCACGGCCATCAGGTAGGCCGATTGGTGGTTCTTGATGG
>JANJSZ010000231.1 GCA_024711405.1 Acidovorax sp. | reverse complement strand
CAGCGCCTTGTGCAGGTCGTGGTAGCACAGGCCGTCGCCGTTGTGCAGCACGGTGGCGGGGTCGCTCACCTCCAGCTCCACAAAGTCGGGGCCGAGCTTGGTCACCCAGCCAATCGCCTGGCCGGGGTTCTTGGGGCTGTCGAAGGCGCCGATGTCGTCCTTGCGGCCGGTCACGAAGTAGTCGGTGAACTCGCGGTTGAAGTTCTGCAGCGGATCGGGCGTGAAGGTGAACCGGGTGCGCCCGCTCGATGAGCGCGCCAGCGGATGGCCCGAGGCCTCGCGCTCCTCCAGGATGGCGTCGATGAGCGTGCGGTAGTGGGCGGTGATGTTCTTCACATAGCCCATGTCTTTGTAGCGCCCCTCGATCTTGAAGCTGCGCACCCCCGCGTCGATCAGGGCGCGCAGGTTGTCGCTCTGGTTGTTGTCCTTCATTGACAGCACATGCTTGTCGTGCGCGATGAAGCGGCCCTGGGCATCGGTCACCTGGTAGGGCAGGCGGCAGGCCTGGCTGCAGTCGCCCCGGTTGGCGCTGCGCCCGGTTTGGGCGTGGCTGATGTTGCACTGGCCGCTGTAGGCCACGCACAGCGCGCCGTGGATGAAGAACTCGATGTGGGAGCGGCCCGGCGCATCCACCGGGCCCAGGGCCTTGTGCACCGCGGCGATCTGCTGCACGGTCAGCTCGCGCGCCAGCACCAGTTGCGACAGGCCCGCGTCCTGCAGAAAACGCGCTTTTTCGGGCGTGCGGATGTGGGTCTGGGTGCTGGCGTGCAGCTGGATGGGCGGCAGGTCGATTTCGAGCAGCCCCATGTCCTGGATGATGAGCGCATCGGCCCCGGCGTTGTAGACCTGCCAGGCCATCTGGCGGGCGGCTTCGAGCTCGTCGTCGCGCAGGATGGTGTTGAGCGTGATGAAGATGCGGCTGTTGAAGCGGTGGGCGTGCGCGATCAGGCGCTCCAGATCGCGGAGGTCGTTGCCCGCACCGGCCCGGGCGCCAAAGGCGGGGCCGCCGATGTACACGGCATCGGCGCCGTGGTTGACGGCCTCGATGCCGATGGCTGCATCGCGGGCGGGGGAGAGCAACTCGATCTGGTGGGGCAGCAAGGACATGGGGCGATTATCCCAGCGCTGGCTGCTGGGCGTGGTGTTTCCGCGCATCCGTGGGTGCTGCTCGGATGGAGGGAGGTGTACCTTTTTCATTAGTGAAATTAATAAGCATGAAAAATTCATGCTCTATTGCTAATGGACTGCCTGTGGCTGGGCGCGGGCGTAGGATGCGGGGTTTTTCGCACCCTTGAAGGCTGCGTACTTCTTATATTTGATGGAGATTGAGCCATGCTGTCTGCTTTCCGCCTGCGTTTTTCCCTGCAATGGACGGCCGCCGCCGCCCTGGCTGTGGCCTGTGGCGCCACGCTGGCCCAAGAGGTGCAAACCGTCAAGATCGGCCATGCCGGCCCGGTTTCCGGCGGCATTGCCCACATCGGCAAAGACACCGAAAACGGCGTGCGCATGGCCGTGGACGACCTGAACACGCAGAACCTGGTCATTGGTGGCAAGAAGATCCAGTTCGTGATCGCCGCCGAGGACGACGCCGGCGACCCCCGCCAGGCCACCGCCGTGGCGCAAAAGCTGTGCGACCAGAAGGTGGCCGGTGTGGTGGGCCACCTGCAGTCGGGCACATCCATTCCCGCTTCGTCGGTCTACCACAAATGCGACCTGCCGCACATCACGGCATCGGCTTCCAACCCTGATCTGACCAAGCCCGGCTACAAGACGTCCTTCCGCCTCATCGCCAACGACAACGCCCTGGGCGCCGCGCTGGCCCTGTTTGCGGCAGACAGCCTCAAGCTCAAGACCGTGGCCATCATTGACGACCGCACGGCCTATGGCCAGGGCGTGGCCTCGGTGTTCAAGGCCACGGCCCTGCAAAAAGGCCTGAAGGTGGTGGGCGAGGAGTTCACCAACGACAAGGCCACCGACTTCATGGCCATTCTCACGGCCATCAAGAACAAGAAGCCCGATGGCATCTTCTACGGTGGCCTGGATGCGCAAGCGGGCCCCATGCTGCGCCAGATGGAGCAACTGGGCCTGGGCGATGTGAAATATTTTGGTGGTGACGCCCTGTGCACGCCCAAGCTGCCCGAGCTGGCCGGCAAGTCGCGTTCCGTGAAGAACGTGACCTGCGCCACCGGCGGCGCATCGGTGGACAAGATGCAGGGCGGCAGCGACTGGAAGAAACGCTACGACGCCAAGTTCCCCGGCCAGTTCCAGATCTACAGCCCCTACGCCTACGACGCCGCCATGGTGCTGGTGGATGCCATGAAGCGCGCCAACTCGGTGGACCCCGTGGTGTACGGCCCTTTCCTGAGCAAGACCCAGTACAAGGGCGTGACGGCCAACATCAGCTTCATTGCCAAGGGTGAACTGGCCGCGCCTGCCGTCACGCTCTACACCTACAAGGATGGCAGCCGCGTGCCGCTGAACTGACGCGCGGTTGACGTGCACGGGACGTGCCGGGGCTCCCCGGTGCTTTCCGGGGGGTTTGCCACTACAGTGAGGCCCCATGTACCTGCCGCCCCAGTTCCATTCGCACGACCCGGCCCATGCCCGCGCACTGATGCGCGCGCACCCGCTGGCCAGCCTGATTTCCAATGACAACGAAGGTTTTCCCTTCGCCACTCATTTGCCGCTGCATGTGCAGCAGCGCGGTGATGCCCTGGTGCTGCTGGGCCATTGCGCCCGGCCCAACCCGCACTGGCGCTACCTGCAGGCGAGGCCCCAGGCCCTGGTCACCTTCTTGGGGCCGCAGGCCTATCTTTCGCCCTCGGTGTACCCGGATCTGGCCCGGGTGCCCACATGGAACTACCTGGCCGTGCACTGCCGCGTACAGGCGACCCTGGTCGAGGAGCCCGCCGCCAAGGATGCGCTGCTCAAGCAGCTGATTGGTGACCATGAGCCGTCCTATGCCGCGCAGTGGCGCGCCCTGGGCGAGGAATTCGCCCACAAGATGCTGGCGGGCATCGTGGCATTCGAGCTCGAAGTGCTGGATCTGCAGTGCAAGCTCAAGCTCAACCAGCACCGGCACGAATCCCACGCCGCCCTGTACGCGCAGTACCGGCAAGGCAATGCCGATGCCCGGGCGCTGGCGCAATGGATGGAGCGGCTGGGCATGGTGCCCGGATCCGCGCACAACCCGGAGGTCTGAGATGCGTGCTGTTTTTGGATGGGTGGGCTTGGTGGTGGCGCTGGCCATAGTGGGGGTGCTGGCCAAGAAGCAGCTGGCGGCCACGCGCACGCCGGTGCCGTCGCTGCAACTGCCGGCAGAACCCGGCGGTGCAGCCGCCCCGGCGCCTGCAGGCACGGTGCGCGCGCAAAGCCAGCAGGTGCAGCAACAGGTCAGGCAGCAGGTGGAAGGGCTCATGCAGCAGGCCCGGCCCATGCCCGACGATTCCAGGTAATATTTGAATAAAAATGGCCTGCAGCGCATACTCATAAAGCGCTAGCAGCTATTACTTATATAGCAATGCAGTTGCAACAAGACGAGCACTGGATGCGCCAGGCACTGGCCCAAGCGCAGGCCGCTGCACTGGCGGGCGAGGTGCCGGTAGGGGCTGTCGTGGTGAAGGATGGCCAGGTGATTGCCACGGGCCGCAACGCCCCGGTGCAGGGGCACGACCCCACCGCGCATGCCGAAATCGTGGCGCTGCGGGCCGCGGCACAGCTGCTGGGCAACTACCGGCTCGATGGCTGCACGCTCTACGTCACGCTGGAACCCTGCGCCATGTGCAGCGGCGCCATGCTGCATGCGCGCGTGTCGCGCGTGGTGTTTGGGGCCACAGACCCCAAGACCGGCGCTGCGGGTTCGGTGCTCAACCTCTTCGGGCATGCGGCCATCAACCACCAAACGCAGGTGCAGGGCGGGGTGCTGGCGCACGAGTGCGGCGCGCTGCTGAGCGCGTTCTTTCGCCGCCGGCGCGCCCAGCAGCGCGCCGAGGCGCTGGCGCAGCATCCGCTGCGCGACGATGCCTTGCGCACGCCCGAAGCGGCCTTTGCCCATCTGCCCGATTACCCCTGGGCGCCGCATTACCTCAGCGACCTGCCCAGCCTCGCGGGGTTGCGCATGCACTACCTGGACGAGGGGCCCGTGCAGGCACCGCACACCTGGCTGTGCCTGCATGGCGACCCGGCCTGGAGCTATCTCTACCGCCACATGCTACCCGTGTTTCTGGCGGCGGGCGATCGCGTGGTGGCGCCTGACCTGATCGGTTTTGGCAAGAGCGACAAACCCAAGAAGGATGGTTTTCACCATTTCGCATGGCACCGCCAGGTGCTGCTGGAACTGATCGACCGTCTTGATCTGCACAACATCGTGCTGGTGGTGCAGGGCGGGGGCGGCATGCTGGGCCTGACCTTGCCCATGGCCATGCCCGGGCGTTTTGCGGGCCTGCTGGCCATGAACACCTGGCTGGCCACGGGCGATGCACCACTGCCACCGGGCCTGGTGCAGTGGCGCGCGCTGTGCGCCCAAAAGCCTTTGTTCGGCGTGGGGCGCCTGCTGGCGCGCGGCAATCCGCATCTGCGGCAGGGTGAATGTGCGGCCTACGATGCGCCGTTTCCCGACCGCGGCTACCGGGCCGCGCTGCGCGCATTTTCCATGCGGGTGCCGGATCAGCCCGATGCCGAGGGTGCTGACGCTTCCCGGGCAGCGCGAAGCTTCTGGCAGCACGACTGGCAGGGCCGCAGCCTGGCGGTGGCGGGCGCGCAAGACCCCGTTTTCGGTTTGCCCGTCGTGCAGACGCTGCAGCGCGGCATCCGTGGCTGCCCGCCGCCCATCGTGCTGCCGCAGGCAGGGCACTTCGTGCCCGAGCAAGGCCAGGCCCTTGCTGCGCAGGCTGTGGAATACTTCTCTTCCTGATGGCACCGCCCTTTAGGCGGTGCACCCCCCTTCTTACGGAGCAGGCCGCTTGTTGGCCTGAACGCTTTGCCCCACCACCACGATCCGTCGCATTGCGCGCACGACCACGGCCCCCAGCACATCTACATCTACTCGCCCGCCGGCTCCATCCGCGACAAGGCCGCCTTCCAGCGGGGCATTGCACGCCTGAAAGCCATGGGCCATGAGGTGGAAGTGGACTCCGACGCCCAGGCCGTGCACACCCGCTTTGCCGGCGACGATGCCACGCGCCTGGCCGCCATCCACCGCGCGGCGGCCAGTGGCGCCGATGTGGCGCTCATCACGCGAGGGTCTTATGGCCTGACGCGCATCCTGCCGGGCATCCGCTACAAGGCGGTGGCCAAGGCCATAGACGCTGGCATGAAATTCGTGGGCCTGAGTGATTTCACGGCGTTCCAGACAGCCGTGCTGGCGCAGACCGGTGCCGTGACCTGGGCCGGCCCCGGTCTGCTCAGTGATTTTGGCGTCGAGGGTGAGCCCGACGACATCATGCTGGCCTGCTTCGACGATCTGCTCACGGGCCACGGCGAGGGTGCGGGCTGGCGCATGGCGCGAGAAAAACCGCAGGCCGACGGCCAGCCCGCAGTGCCGGACCTGTATGTG
>JANJSZ010000227.1 GCA_024711405.1 Acidovorax sp. | reverse complement strand
CACGGCAGCCGAGGGCTGGTAGCCCGCGCGCGCGGCCAGCTCCAGCCCCACCAGGTCGGCATCGCTCTCGTCAGCGCGGCTGAACTGCAGCGTGAGCAGTTGCCCGCCCAGGCTGACCGCCGCATTGCCCAGGTCGCCCAGGCCCAGGAGTTGCGAGCCCAGGCGCAGTGCCAGGTTGGTGCCCTGCGTCTTGGCGATGCGCTCGCGCGCATGCTCGCGCAGGGCGTGGGCCATTTCGTGGCCCATGACCATCGCGGCCTCGTCGTCGGTGAGCTTGAGCTGGTCGAGGATGCCGGTGTAGAAGGCGATCTTGCCGCCGGGCATGCAAAAGGCATTGACCTGCGAACTGCCGATGAGGTTGATCTCCCAGCGCCACTGGCGCGCGCGGTCGTTCCAGGGCGCGGCATGCGGGATCAGCCTTTTGGCAATGGCATGCAGGCGCTGCAGCTGCGGGTGCCCTGCCGGCGCCAGGGCGCGCTGGGCCTTGGCCTGCTGCAGCATCTGCTGGTACTGCTGGGCGGCGGAGTTCTCCAGCGTCTCCGCGGGCACCAGCTTGCGCAGGCTCGACGCCGAACCCACATCCACCTGCGCCAGCACGGGCGCGGCGGCGCTGGCACCCGCAGCCAGCAGGAAGGCGCGGCGCGCAGACCAGGGTGAAGACGGCGCAACGAAGGGTGGGGGGCAGAGCAGGCACATGCAGGAATAATAGACAAAAACCGCCCGGCCCCATGTCAGATACCTCCCCGACCCCACCCCACCCCCCTGCCGTGCGCACCCCCTGGCTCCAGACCCTGCGCGTATACCTGGAGCCCGCCAGCCTGCGCATGCTGACGCTGGGCTTTTCGGCGGGCCTGCCGCTGCTGCTGGTGCTGGGCACGCTCTCGTTTCGCCTGCGCGAGGCGGGCATTGACCGCAGCACCATCGGGTATCTCAGCTGGGTGGGCCTGGCCTATGGCTTCAAATGGCTGTGGGCGCCGCTGGTGGACCGCATGCCGCTGCCGCTGCTCACGCGCTGGCTGGGGCGGCGGCGCGGCTGGCTGCTGCTGTCGCAGGGCATGGTGGTGGCCGGCCTCGTGGGCATGGCGCTGGCCGACCCGCGCCTGACGCTCGGCCCCATCGTGTGGTGCGCGCTGGCGGTGGCCTTTGGCTCGGCGACGCAGGACATTGCGCTCGATGCCTTTCGCATCGAATCGGCCGACGCCAACCACCAGGCGGCGCTGGCCGCCTCGTACCAGACGGGCTACCGCCTGGCCATGATCTGGGCCGGCGCCGGCGTGCTGTGGATCGCTGCGCGCTCGGAAGTGGCGCCTGCCGTAGGGCAGGTGGTGGGCGAGGCCGTGGCCCAGGGTGCGGCCGCCTACCAGAACGGCGCCTGGCAGGCCGCCTACCTGGCGATGGCCGCATCGATGGCCGTGGGCATCGTCACGGTGCTGTTCTCGCGCGAGCCCGTGCCAGTGGTGCTGCCGCCGGCCAAGAACGCCGCCGAATGGCTCAAGGGCGCCGTGGTCGATCCGTTCGCCGACTTTCTGGGCCGCTATGGCTGGCAGGCCGCGCAGATCCTGGCGCTGATCGCCGTATACCGCATCAGCGACGTGGTCATGGGCATCATGGCCAACCCGTTTTATGTGGACATGGGTTTCACCAAGGACGAGGTGGCCGCCGTCACCAAGGTCTATGGCGTGGTCATGACGCTGGTGGGCGCCTTTGTGGGCGGCGTGCTGTCGATGCGCCTGGGGGTGATGCGCATCCTGATGCTGGGCGCCGTGCTCAGCGCCGGCAGCAACCTGCTGTTTGCCTGGCTGGCGGGGCACGGGCACGACGTGACGGCGCTGATCGCCGTGGTGTCGGCCGACAACCTGGCCAGCGGCATTGCCTCGGCCGCCTTCATTGCCTACCTGTCGAGCCTGACCAATGTGAGCTATTCGGCCACGCAGTACGCGCTGTTCAGCTCGATGATGCTGCTGCTACCCAAGTTCGTGGCAGGCTTCTCGGGCGACTATGTCAATGCGCATGGCTATGCGCAGTTCTTCACGGCCACGGCCCTGCTGGGGCTGCCGGTGCTGGGGTTGGTGTGGCTGGCGTCAGGGGTCAAAAAACCCGCTAGCGCTTTACCGTAAATCGCTTGTAGCTATCAAATAAATAGCTCCCAAACAGTTATCCGCCTGCACGGTTTACCGGAACTTTACGGGAGCTTCAACGCTGCGCGACGCCTGCGGGCCACCATGGAGCCCTGCCCCCACCGGCTCCACCACCCCACTACACTGCCCCGATGAGCTCGCACCTGCTGATGATCGAAGACGACGCCCGCCTGGCCCAGATGGTGGGCGAATACCTGGGCCAGTCGGGCCTGCATGTCACGCACCGCGCCGACGGCGCCAGCGGCCTGGCGCAGTTGCAGGGCGAAGGCGCGGGCCCCCTGCCCGACCTGGTCATCCTCGACCTGATGCTGCCCGACATGGACGGCCTGGATGTCTGCCGCCGCATCCGCGCGCTGCAGGGGCCCGCCGCCCAGGTGCCGGTGCTCATGCTCACCGCCAAGGGCGACCCCATGGACCGCATCATCGGCCTGGAGCTGGGCGCCGACGACTACCTGCCCAAGCCGTTTGAACCGCGCGAGCTGCTGGCCCGCATCCGCGCCATATTGCGCCGGCGCACCGACGGCGTCAGCGCGCCGGCCGCGCAGACCCTGCGCTTCGGCTCGCTCGAAATCGACCGCGATGCCCGCAGCGTGACGGTGGCAGGTGCAGCGGCCGATCTCACCTCCTACCAGTTCGACCTGCTGGTGGCCCTGGCCGAGCGCGCCGGCCGCGTGCTCACGCGCGACCAGATCATGGAGGCCGTGCGCGGCCGCGAACTGGAGGCGTTTGACCGCTCGATCGACGTGCACATGGGCCGCATCCGCGCGGCCATCGAGGTGGACGCCAAGAACCCGCGCCGCATCCTGACGGTGCGCGGCGTGGGCTACGTATTTGCCAAGCAGCAAGACTGAGATGTCCCCCCTGAGTCGCTTCGCGCCTTCCCCCCAGGGGGACGCCACCGGTGGCCTGGCAAAGCCAGTTCCACGGTGGCACTGGCCTCGGTGGCGCCCCTTGCGCGGGCCGCAGTCCACGGGTGTGGGGCATGGCGGTGTTTGATCTCTTTTCCCGCCGTCTGTACCTGCGCATCTGGCTGGCCGTGGTCGGCGGCGTGGCCGTGCTCACCCTGGCCGTGGGCTGGGCCTGGCGCATTGCCGCCGAGCAGAACGCACTGCCCGTGGCGCCGCCCGCCCGCGAAGTGGTGCTGCGCGACAGCGAGGGCCACACGCTGGTCGCCGGGCTCGCCACGCGCGTGCCCGGGCCGCCGGGCGAGGGCCTGGAACTGTCCATTGACAGCGCCGACGGCAGCACCTACCGCCTGCAGCTGGCGCCGCGCGGCGACCGGGGCAATCACCCCGGGCCCAACCGCCGCGCCGACGCCGCCTTCTGGACCCGGCCACCGTTCGGCTTCCTGTGGATGCTGGGCCTGGTGGGCCTGGCCGTGGCCGTGGGGGTGTTTCCCATCATCCGCCGCCTGCTGCAGCGGCTGGAGACCCTGCAGCGCAGCGTGCAGCGTTTTGGCGAGGGCGACCTGTCGGTGCGTGTGCCCGAGCAGGGGCAGGACGAGGTGGCCCACCTGGCGCGCCAGTTCAATGCCGCCGCCGCCCGCATCGAGGCCCTGGTCAAGACCCACAAGTCGCTGCTGGCCAATGCCTCGCACGAGCTGCGCTCGCCGCTCACGCGCATCCGCAT
>JANJSZ010000223.1 GCA_024711405.1 Acidovorax sp. | reverse complement strand
GTGTCGCTGTCGTGGCCCGTTGTTGGGCGCCTTGTGGTGGCCGTGGCGTTCACGGCCTTCTGGTCGCGCGGGGTGAACGCGCGCAGCGCATGCTGCACGCGGTTGCCCAACTGGGCCAGCACGCTGTCGGGGATGTCCAGCGGATTCTGGGTGACGAAATACACGCCCACGCCCTTGGAGCGCACCAGGCGCACCACCAGCTCGATGCGCTCGATGAGCACCTTGGGCGCTTCGTTGAACAGCAGGTGGGCCTCGTCGAAGAAGAACACCAGCTTGGGCTGCTCGGGGTCGCCGATCTCGGGCAGTTGCTCGAACAGCTCGGACAGCATCCACAGCAGGAAGGTGGCATACAGGCGCGGCGAGTTCATGAGCTTGTCGGCCGCCAGGATGTTGACCACGCCGTGGCCGTCCACCGTCTGCATGAAGTCCTGGATGTTGAGCATGGGCTCACCGAAGAACTGGTCGCCGCCCTGGGATTCGATCTGCAGCAGGCCGCGCTGGATAGCGCCCACGCTGGCGGCGCTCACGTTGCCGTATTCGGTGGTGAACTCCTTGGCGTTGTCGCCCACGTACTGCAGCATGGCGCGCAGGTCCTTCAGGTCCAGCAGCAGCAGGCCGTTGTCGTCGGCGATCTTGAAGACCAGGTTGAGCACGCCCAGCTGCGTCTCGTTGAGGTTGAGCATGCGTCCCAGCAGCAGCGGGCCCATGTCGGACACCGTGGCGCGCACTGGGTGGCCCTGTTCGCCAAACACGTCCCACAGCGTGGTGGGGCAGGACTGTGAGGTGGGCAGTTCCAGCCCGCGATCCTTCAGGGTGGCGGCCAGCTTGTCGCCGATCTTGCCGCTCTGGCTGGCGCCGGTGAGGTCGCCCTTCACGTCGGCCATGAACACCGGCACGCCGATGCGCGAGAAATTCTCGGCCAGGGTCTGCAGGGTCACGGTCTTGCCGGTGCCGGTGGCGCCGGTGATGAGCCCATGGCGGTTGGCCAGGCCGGGCAGCAGGTGGCATTCAATCGTGCCATGTTTGGCAATCAGCAGGGGTTCGGCCATTTAGGGTTTCCTCGAAGATCGGTGGCGGGCAAAAGTAAAATCGCGGCCACTAGATTAAATCAATACCAAAGGACTTCCCGTGGCAGGACACAGCAAATGGGCGAATATCCAGCACCGCAAGGGGCGCCAGGATGAAAAACGCGGCAAGATCTGGACCCGCATCATTCGTGAAATCACTGTGGCTGCCCGCGCCGGTGGCGGCGACCTGTCTGCCAACCCCCGTTTGCGCCTGGCTGTGGACAAGGCCAAGGCGGCCAACATGCCCGCCGACCGTATCAAATACAACATCGACAAGGCCACGGGCAACGCCGAAGGCCTGACCTACGAGGAAATCCGCTACGAAGGCTATGGCATTGGTGGCGCGGCCATCATGATCGACACCATGACCGACAACCGCGTGCGCACCGTGGCCGAAGTGCGGCACGCGTTCAGCAAACACGGTGGCAACATGGGCACCGAAGGCTCGGTGGTGTTCCAGTTCAAGCACTGTGGCCAGCTGATTTTTGCCCCTGGTACGAGTGAAGACAAGGTGATGGAGGTGGCGCTGGAGGCGGGCGCCGACGACGTGGTGACCGACGACGACGGCGCGGTGGAGGTGTTGACCGCCCCGGCCGACTTTGAAGCCGTGAAAAATGCGCTGGAGGCCGCAGGCCTGATCCCCGAAGTGGCTGGCGTGACGATGCGGCCCGAAAACACCATCGAACTGACGGGCGACGATGCTGCCCGCATGCAAAAGCTGCTGGATGTACTGGAAGACCTGGACGATACCCAGGAGGTTTACCACAACGCTGCTTTATGAAGCAGCGCTGCGTTCCCGCCATTTTTTTCTTGCACTGACCTGTTTCCCCACTGATATTCCCCGAACTCCGCCCAGCGGTCGAGCGCTGCGCGCCGGGGTTCACCAAAGGCTCCTATGAAAGTACTTGTGATTGGTGGCGGCGGCCGTGAACACGCGATGGCGTGGAAACTGAGCCAGTCCCCCAAGGTGACCAAGGTGGTTGTGGCGCCCGGCAATGGCGGCACGGCCCTGAACCCCAAGCTCGAAAACGTAGCGATCTCCGACGTGCGCGAACTGCGTGCCTGGGCCCAGGCCGAGAAGATCGGGCTCTCGGTAGTGGGCCCCGAGGCCCCGCTGGCCGCAGGCGTGGTCGATGAGTTCCGTACCCACGGCCTGCGCATCTTCGGGCCCACCAAGGCCGCCGCGCAGCTCGAAAGCTCCAAGGCGTTTTCCAAGGCCTTCATGCGCCGCCACGGCATTCCCACGGCCGATTACGACACCTTCACCGACCCCGCAGCAGCCCACGCCTTTGTGGACCGCCTGGGCGCGCCCATCGTCATCAAGGCCGACGGCCTGGCGGCCGGCAAGGGCGTGGTGGTGGCCATGACGCTCCAGGAGGCCCACGACGCCGTGGACTTCATGCTGGTGGACAACAAATATGGTGTGGCGCACAACGAAGGTGGCGCGCGCGTGGTGATCGAGGAGTTCCTCGAAGGAGAGGAAGCCAGCTTCATCGTGCTGTGCGACGGCAAGAACGTGCTGGCGCTGGCCACCAGCCAGGACCACAAGCGCCTGAAAGACGGTGACGAAGGCCCCAACACCGGCGGCATGGGCGCGTATTCGCCCGCACCCGTGGTCACGGCCGACGTGCATGCCCGTGCCATGCGCGAGATCATCCTGCCCACCATCCGGGGCATGGAAAAGGATGGCATTCCGTATACCGGCTTCCTGTATGCGGGCCTGATGATCGACGCCAAGGGCCACCCCAAGACGCTGGAGTTCAACTGCCGCATGGGCGACCCGGAAACGCAACCCATCCTCATGCGCCTCAAGAGCGATTTTTGCGACGTAATGGCCGTTGCGGCCGACGGCAAGCTCGACCAGATGGAACTGCAATGGGACCGCCGCACCGCACTGGGCGTGGTGATGGCTGCCCATGGCTACCCAGAGAATCCGCGCAAGGGCGATGCCATCACCGGTCTGCCCGCCGAGGCGGACGATGCGGTGGTGTTCCATGCGGGCACGCAGCTGAAAGACGGCGTGGTCAGCGTCACGGGCGGCCGTGTGCTGTGCGTGACGGTTCTGGCCGACAGCGTCAAGCAAGCGCAGCAGCGCGCCTATGACGTGGCGCGCGGCATTCACTTTGACGGTGCGCAATACCGCCACGACATTGGCTTTCGCGCCCTGAAAAGCTGATGGCAGACGCTCAGACCTTGAACCCCGCCGACACGGTGACCCGCGTGCGTGCCTACCTGGTGGGCCTGCAGGCGCGCATCACCGAGGCACTGGAGACCGTGGAAGGCGAGGGCGGTGCCCGCTTTCTGGCCGACGCCTGGCGCAAGCCGCCCGGCGAGCCGCTGCAGGGCGATGGCATCACCAAGATCCTGGAAGGCGGCCGCGTGTTCGAGCGTGCGGGCTGCGGCTTCAGCCATGTGCGTGGTCCGCAGCTGCCGCCTTCGGCCACGCAGCACCGGCCCGAACTGGCGGGAGCGCCGTTCGAGGCCATGGGCGTGTCGCTGGTGTTCCACCCGCGCAATCCGTATGTGCCCACGGTGCACATGAATGTGCGCATGATCGCGGCCGGGCATCCAGGGCAGGCGCCGACCTGCTGGTTTGGCGGTGGCATGGACCTGACTCCGTACTACGGCTTCGAGGAAGACGCGGTGCACTTTCACCGTACCTGC
>JANJSZ010000220.1 GCA_024711405.1 Acidovorax sp. | reverse complement strand
TCGGGCACGCTGTCCCAGTCCACTGCAAAGTTGCGGGCCGGGTCGCTGGGGGCGTAATAGGGCGTTGCGCCGGCCAGCACGGCCGCGCCCTCGTAGATCTGATAGAACGGGTTGGGGCAAACCACCACGGGCTGGCCTCGGGACGGGTCGATCACGGTCTGGGCAAAGGCAAACAGGGCTTCGCGCGATCCGTTCACGGGCAGTACCTGGGTGCCGGCATCCACGGCCAGGCCGTAGCGTTTCGACAGCCAGGCAGAAAACGCCTCGCGCAGGCGCAACTCGCCCGCCGTGGCTGGATAGCTGGCCAGCCCGCCCAGGTTGGCGCTGATGGCATCCTTGATGAACTGCGGCGTGGGGTGGCGCGGCTCACCCATGCCCAGGCTGATCGGACTCAAGGCCGCGGGGGGGGTGACCCCCGAAAAAAGCTGCCGCAGCCGCTCGAATGGGTAGGGCTGCAGATGGGAAAGCAGGGGATTCATGGGGCTGCATTATGGGCGATGCACTGCCCGCGTTAACCGTGCCGCCGCGCTGCAAAGAGGATCACCGAAGGAAAACCCATGAAGCCTGCATCTGTCACTCCGGCGTGGGTGGCGCTTTCCATCGAGTGGGACACCACCTCCGGCCACTGGTGCAGTGCAGACCAAGATGTCGTTTGTGGCGCGGGTGGGTGATCAATGGGTGGGGTGTGGCGTCTGCCAGAGGCTGGCGGCCCGCTGAAGTGCCGCCATGTCGGCTGCAGCGGCACCACGCACCTCATCGCGAGGCAGGGCCTCGCCGCTGCCGTGCGCGAGCCATGGCCGCAGCGATGGCGGCCTGGCGTGTCTCCTGCGCCGTCGAGGCCGTGGAGGCCGGCGAAGCCAGTGCCATGCCGGCATCAGGGGGGAGGGGCGTGCCGTCATCTGGCCCGGCCTCGGGTGGTTCGGCGCCGGGCTGCGTCAGACGCTGCCGGTGCGCGGTGTAACGCCGGCGTGCGGCGTCGGCCTGGGCCTGGGTCCAGGCGGCCCAGCCGGTGGCGCTGCCGCTGGCGTTTTCCAGCTGGATGCAGTCCACGGGGCACACCGGAATGCACAGCTCGCAACCGGTGCAATGGGCTGGCATCACGGTGTGCATGAGCTTGTTGGCGCCCACGATGGCATCGGTGGGGCAGGCCTTGATGCACAGGGTGCAGCCAATGCACCAGTTTTCATCGATGACAGCCACCGTGCGCGGGGCCTCCAGTCCGTGGTCTGGATGGAGCGGCTGCACGGTCTGGCCCGTGATGGCAGCCAACCGGGCCACCCCCTCCAACCCGCCCGGTGGACACTGGTTGATGGAGGCGACTCCTTCGGCAATGGCCTGCGCATAGCTGGCGCAGTCGGGGTAGCCGCAGCGGGTGCACTGCGTCTGGGGCAGGGCCGCGTTGATGCGCTCTGCCAGTTCGTCCACGTTCTGCCGCAAGCCAGGCATCAGGCCTTGCGCGCTGCGGGGCGCTTGGCGCCGGGCGTTGCCGGTGCTAGCGCTGCGGTCTTGGCAACGGCTTCACCGCCCGCGGGCTTCACCCACCGGGTGGCCACGCCGGCCGGTGCCGGGGTCGAACGGATTTCCTGCGCGGCCTTGGGCGCAGCGGCCTTGGCAGGCCGCGGGGTGGGGGCCGACTTGGCGGCGCGCGCGCTGATGGACTGCGGAGCTGCTTTGGCAGCAACTTTCATCGGCGCGGCAGGTGCCACCACGGGTGCGCTCGGTGCGGGTGCCGCGCTGGCCGACACGACCGGTTCGCTGGCCGGTGCGTGCGTGGCGGGTTGGGCCCGGGGTGTCTGGTGCTGCTGGATGAAGGCGCGCACCTTGGGGTACACGATTTCGCGCCAGCGGCGACCGCTGAAAATGCCGTAGTGGCCCGCACCCTTGGCTTCAAGGTGGTGTTGCTCCTTGCGCTCGATGCCGGTGCACAGGTCGTGCGCGGCCTCCGTCTGGCCCGAGCCGGAGATGTCGTCGAGTTCTCCCTCTACCGTGAACAGCGCGGTGGTGGTGATGTCCTGCGGGCGCACGCGTTCGATCTTGCCTTCGGGCGAGCGCACATCCCAGGTGCCGTTGACAAGGCTGTAGTCCTGGAACACGGTCTTGATGGTTTCCAGATAGTAGTCCGCATCCATGTCCAGCACGGCGTTGTATTCGTCGTAGAACTTGCGGTGGGCTTCGGCGCTGGCACCGTCGCCCTTGATCAGGTCCTGGAAATAGTCGTAGTGGCTGGTGGCATGGCGGTCGGGGTTCATGGCCACAAAGCCGGTGTACTGCAGGAAACCGGGGTACACGAGGCGGCCGGCGCCCGGAAAGTTGTCGGGCACCCGGAAGATTACGTTGTTTTCAAACCACTCGTAGCTGCGATTCGTGGCCAGGTTGTTCACCGTGGTGGGGGACCTGCGCGCATCGATGGGGCCACCCATCATGGTCATGGTGATGGGGGTGGTTTCGCCCCGGCTGGCCATCAGCGACACGGCGGCCAGCACCGGCACGGTGGGCTGGCAAACGCTGATCACATGGCAGTTGCCATAGATGCCCTGCAGGTGGCGAATGAACTCCTGCACATAGTTCACGTAGTCGTCGAGGTGGAATTCCCCCTCGGACAGGGGCACCAGGCGGGCACTGCGCCAGTCGGTGATATAGACCTTGTGGTCCTTGAGCATGGTGCGCACCGTGTCGCGCAGCAAGGTGGCGTAATGGCCCGACAGCGGCGCCACGATCAGCACCACGGGCTGGCCCTTGAGCTGGGTCAGCGTGGCCGGATCGTCCGAAAAGCGCTTGAAACGGCGCAGTTCGCAAAAGGGCTTGTTGATCTCGACGCGCTCATGGATGGCCACGCCGACCCCGTCCACATCCACCGTGGGGATGTCGAATTCCGGTTTTTCATAGCCCTTGCCCAGGCGGTAGAGCAGGTCGTAGCCCGCAGAAACGCGCTGCGCGAGCGGCATCTGGCTCAGGAAGGAGGAGGGGTGGCTGTACAGCTTGGAGGCCGCTTGGGCAAATTCGGCAAAGGGCTCCATCAGGGAGCGTTGGGTTTCGTAGATCTGGTAGAGCATGGGGTGAAACTCCGTTATGTTGCAGTGCAATATAGCAGCAACTCGTTACGAGCGTCTGGAGTGAAACCACCAATCCGAAGTCACCTGGGTGACAGTCCGGCGACATGGGGGTATGGCCTGTATATTTACCTTTTATGCTATAAAAATTAGAGCTTCAATCGCAATACCGTTAATGGTTAGTGGCAATTTTACTCTTGCTTTTTCGCGTGCAACCTGGTGGTGCCGGGGCGCGCGGCTGTCTTTGCCTGGCTCAAGGGCTGCCGTGTTCCTGCAGCCAGGCTTCGAAGCTTTCCCGCGCCACGTTGCGCAGGGCCGGGCGGAATGCGGTGCTGTTACTGAGGTACAGGCAGTGGCGGATCACAGTGTAGGGGTTGAAGCTTCCCTGCGGGTTCTGTTCCTCAAAGTGCAGCTTGTAGCGTTTGACCACGGCGATGGTTTCACGCAACAGTGCATTGAAACGCGCGCGCGTCATACCGGGCGACCAGTTCTGGATGTCGTCCACGAAACTGTCCACTTTGTAGGGTTCGAACTCGAAATCCTTGAAGAAGTGGTTGGCAATCTTGAGAAAGGTGAAGGCGTTGAGCTCGCTGCTGGGGGGCGCTGCCTTGTCTGCCACCTGCGCTCCGGCTTCCGGCAGGACTTCGGCGGTTTCGTCGGGCGCCTCCAGCAACTCGGCTGCGGTGGCGTCGCGGATCTGGCGAAACTCGCGGTCGGCCAGCTCGAACAGTGCCGACAGCACATTGATGCGGCGCTTGAGCTGGCCGGGAATCGATTTCTTGTACTTGATCTTGTGGTCCAGCACGCTCCACGAGTCCTGGATGATGGTGCGCACCTGCAACTCGAAAGCATGGTCCGCGCAGGCAGCATGCTCGGGCAATGCCCGCCGGGCAGCGTTGAGCCGCAGGTCCAGGTGCAGGCCCTTGTAGCCAAACGAGGCTTCGGTGCCCTCCACGGCCGCCACCTTGTCGGTGACATCCATCACGTCAAAGTGCGAGCGCACCAGGCGGGCCACCTTGTCGAGCTCGTCTTCATACAGGCAAACCACGCGCACCCCGATCAGGTCGGTGATGTAGGGGGCAATCTCATAGGGCTGGTTGGCTTCTTCCAGCATCGGCCGGTATTTGCGGGTGAATTTACGGATGGACTCTTCCTTGTCCTTCACGCGCCCCTCGATCTTGGATACATCCACCTGCCCCGAAGGGGTCAGCAAGGCCGTGAGCAGGGTGACGAAGGACGCGCAGGCCTCCTGCAAACGGGGCAGATTCTGCGCATGGAAGGTATGGAAGCGGGCTTCTTCCCGCTCGAAGTCAAGCGATGGCATAGGGGGGCTTTCGAATGCACCTGTACCCCGGATCGTAAGGCCCGCATGGCCCTGTGTGGCTGTCGGGGGGGACGGATCTGTTGCCGTGTTTGCATATCGCTACAGGGCAGGGGCAGTTCGCGGGGGCGCATATAAATACTGGGGGTCGCGTACTGTCAACTTGCCCATAATGGCGCCAGGCAGTCCGGGCGTGTGCGCGCCACGGCAATCCGCGGACGGCCTGTCTGCATTACAACCCCCCATTTTTTAGATCCATGAGCCATCCCCACCAGCCCGGCAAGCTGCCCGACACCGAAGGCCGCTGGCACCTGCTTGCACTGTTGGGCCCGGCGCTGGCGATTTTTCTGCTGGGGCTCACGTTCCTGTATTGGCAGGCCGCCGAGCGGGAGGCGGGTGCCAAAAGGCAGCAGGCATTCGCCGCCTCGGTGGCCCGCATCGTGGACAGCCTCAAGGACCGGATGGCCACCTACGAATTGCTGTTGCGCGGTGTCAAGGGCTACTACGACGGCTCCAATGACATCGATCGCGACGAGTTCCACGCTTATGTGGGGGCGCTGCGCCTGTCGGAAAGCCGGCCCGGTTTGCAGGGCCTGGCGTATGCGCTGGACTTGCCGGCCGACCAGTTGGGTGTCCATGCGGCGAAAATTCGCGCGCGCGGCTCTTCTTCCTACACCGTGCATCCGGCGGGCAAGCGCGCACGCTACACCCCCATCACCCACATCGAGCCCCAGTCCAGCGACAACCTCAAGGTGCTGGGGTTTGATATCTCTACCGTGCCGGCTGCCCGCGAGGCGCTGGACCGTGCACGCGATACCGGACAACTGGCGCTGACCTCCCGGCTCCAGCTGCAGCAGGATGTGGGCCGCGATGCCGTCAGCGGGGTGGTCATGTACCTGCCCATCTACCAACGGGATGCTGATCTGGCCTCGGTCGAAGGCCGCCGGCGCGGCATTGTGGGCTGGGTGTCGGCCCCTTTTCGCATGCCCGAGCTGCTGCGGGGGATGGCGCAGCAGCTGGACTCGGACATCGACCTTGCCATCTACGACGGCGACCCGCAGGCCGGGGGTGGCCTGCTGCACGGGCGCGCGAACCTCCCTGCCGCTCCGGAAGGCGCGCCGCTGGGCCTGCGCGCTAGCCGCCCCATGGAGCTGGGTGGGCGCACCTGGACGCTGGTGATGCAGCCGTTGCCGGCTTTCGAGCAGCGCTTCGAAGACCCGGACAACGGCCTGTTTGCCGCCATGGGCGCTGCCCTGAGCCTGCTGGTGGGCGGGTTGATCTGGGTGACGGCCACGGGCCGCGAGCGTGCCATGGGGCTGGCCCGCCGCATGACGCAGGCGCTGCGCAGCACCCGGGACGACCTGGAAAGCATCCTCAACGCCATTCCCGACCTGTTGTTCGAGGTGGGGCTGGATGGGCAGATCCACCACTACCGCGCGGCGCGTTCGGCGCAATTGCTTGCACCGCCCGAGATGTTTCTGGGCCGGAAGATGGAGGAGATCCTGCCGCCCGAAGCCGCTGCAGGATGGCGCGTGGCACTGCAGGCGGCCCACGACACGGGCTATTCGACCGGCCACCAGTACCACCTCGAACTGGGGCAACAGATCCACTGGTTCGAGCTGTCCATCGCCCGCAAGGAAAGCACCACACCGGGGCAGGAACCACGTTGCATCGCCTTGTCCCGCGACATCACGCAACGCAAGCTGGCCGAAGCACGCACGCACCAGCTCGCTTACTTTGACGCACTGACCGGCTTGCCCAACCGCCGCATGCTGCTGGACCGCATGGACCATGCCCTGGCCTCGGCACGCAAGTCGGGGCAGGTGGGGGCCTTGTTGTTCATCGATCTGGACGACTTCAAGCAGATCAACGACGCCCGCGGACATTCGCTGGGGGACGAGCTGCTCAAGCAGGTGGCGCAGCGCCTCACGCAGTTGCTGCGTCCTGGCGACACCGTCGCGCGCATAGGGGGGGATGAGTTTGTGATGCTCGTCAACGACATCGCCACCAACATGGAATCCGCCGGGCGCAGTGCCCTGCTGGCGGCCGAGGCCGTGCGCACGGCGCTGGAGGTGCCCTACACCATAGACACCCACCTGTACAGCAGCACGGGCAGCATTGGCATCACCCTTTTTCCCAAGCGCGGTGAGGAGGTCGAAGACCTGCTGCGCGAGGCCGACACCGCCATGTACCGCGCCAAGGACCTGGGGCGCAACCGCATCCGCTTTTATGAAGCCGACATGCAGGCCGACGTGCAGGAGCGCCTGGCGCTGGAACAGGACCTGAAAAAGGCCAGCACCGACGGCCAGCTGGCAGCCTTCGTGCAGTCGCAGGTAGACGCGTCGGGCGCGGTGGTCGGCGGCGAGCTGCTCATGCGCTGGAACCACCCCGTGCGCGGCAATGTGCCGCCCAGCCGCTTCATTCCGGTGGCGGAATCCTCGGGGCTGATACTGCGCCTGGGCGACTGGATGATCCTGCAAGCCTGCGAGACGCTGGCGCGCCTGCACGCAGCGGGGCAGGATCTTTCGATATCGGTCAACGTGAGCGAGCGCCAGTTTCGCCAGGACGACTTCGTTGAACGCGTGCGCGACCTGCTCGCGCAGACCGGCGCCCCGGCGGCCCGGCTTATCCTGGAAGTCACCGAAAGCCTGCTGATCGAAAACCTCGATGGCACCATTGCCCGCATGACCGAGCTGGGGCAGCTCGGCGTGCGCTTCTCGATCGACGACTTTGGCACCGGCTATTCCAGCCTGGCCTACCTCAAGCGCCTGCCCCTGTTCGAGCTGAAGATCGACAAGAGCTTTGTGCAGGACACCCCCGACGACCCGAACGACACCGCCATCGTGCAGTCCATCATTTCGGTGGCAAGGCACCTCAAGCTGCGCGTGGTGGCCGAGGGCGTGGAAACCCGCGCCCAGGCCGACTTTCTGGTCAGCAGTCATTGCGACTGCCTGCAGGGTTACCTGTTTTCCCGTCCCGAGCCACTGCCTGGATGGCTTGCGCGCCAGCTGGGCGGCGTATAGGAACAGGTTCCAGGTGCGCGGGATCAGGCCTCGACCGGGCTGGCGTGCGCCAGGGCCATCACTTCGTGCGGCGGCAGGCCCTTGAGGCGGTGGTCGCTCCAGACCTGGCGCCAGCGGCGCGAACCTGCCAGCCCATGGCGCAGGCCCAGCATGTGCCGGGCGATGCTGGCCCAGGGCGTGCCGTGCGCAGCGGCCTCGCGCGCCATGTAGTCCACCATGGCGGCCTCCACGTCCTCGCGGGTGAGCGTGCTGGGCGGGGCGCCGTAGTACAGCGCATCCCAGCGCGCCAGCCACCAGGGGTTGTGGTAGGCCTCGCGGCCCACCATCACGCCATCAAGCCCCGCCAGCTGCTCCTGCACGGCCGCATCGGTGTTCAGGCCGCCATTGATGGCAAAGGTCAGCTGCGGAAAGTCGGCCTTGAGCTGGCGCACCACCTCGTAGCGCAGCGGTGGCACTTCGCGGTTCTCCTTGGGCGATAGGCCCTTGAGCCAGGCATTGCGCGCATGCACGATGAACACCGTGCACCCCGCAGCAGCCACGGTGCCCACGAAGTCGCGCACGAAGCCGTAGCTCTCGTCCTGGTCGATGCCGATGCGGTGCTTGACTGTCACGGGCATCTGCACCACGTCCACCATGGCCTTCACGCAGTCGGCCACCAGTTGGGGTTCGTTCATCAGGCAGGCGCCAAAGGCCCCGCGTTGCACGCGCTCGCTGGGGCAGCCGCAGTTGAGGTTGATCTCGTCATAGCCCCACTGCTCGCCCAGCCGCGCGCAATGCGCCAGATCGGCCGGCTCGCTGCCGCCCAGCTGCAGCGCCACGGGGTGCTCTTCGGCGTTGAGGCGCAGATGGCGCTGCACATCGCCATGCACCAGCGCGCCCGTGGTCACCATTTCGGTGTACAGCAGCGTGTGCTGGCTCAGCAGCCGGTGCAGGTAGCGGCAGTGGCGGTCAGTCCAGTCCATCATCGGCGCGACGGACATGCGCCAGGGGCTCAGCGTGGGTTCCACAGTCAAGACAGCAGGAGTAGGGGTTGCAGTGGCGATTGGCAGGACACCGTGCCCTGGCAAAGCTGCAGATGAAAAGCCGTGATTATCCCACCGGTACCGCACGGGTGTCCGATGAGGGTTATGTGTCAAAACGGCCGCCAGCGCTTTATCCATGAGCGCTAGCAGCTATCAAATTTGATAGCTTCTGTCAGCGCGATCCGAATTTCTGGTACATGCCCTCGATGGCTTCGGCGAAATACACCATCAGGTTGCCGCGCTTGAGTTTGAGCGTGGGCGTCATGAAGGTGTTTTCAATCGTCCAGGGCGTGAGCGTCAGGTGCACCGCGCGCGGCACGGCGTAGCGGGGGAAGCTGGCGGTGTTTTTCTCCATGCGCGCCAGCACGGCCCGGTGCACGCTGGCATGGTTCAGGCTGCCGGTGTCTTGCGGGTTCAGGCCCAGGTCGGCGGCAAGGCGCTGCCATGCATCTTGCTTGAGCACCGCCACGCAGGCGATGAAGGGGCGATTCTCGCCGACGACAAAGGCCTGCTCCAGCGCCTGGTCGGCCAGCAGCGCCAGTTCCAGGTCGGCCGGGGGCACTTTTTCACCGGTGGAGGTGACGATGATTTCCTTGATGCGGCCCTTGATGGTGATGCGGCCGTCCACGATCTCCGCCTGGTCACCCGTGCCCAGCCAGCCGTCGGGGCTCAAAACCCTGGCGGTGTCTTCGGGGCGTTTCCAGTAGCCTCGCATGACGATGGGGCCGCGCACCTGCAGCTCGCGGTTGTCGCCAATGCGCACCTCCACGCCGGGCAGGGCGCGGCCCACGCAGGCGGGGTCGTTGTCGTCGAGCGAATTGACCGACACCACGGGTGCGGTCTCGGTCATGCCGTAGCCCTGCACCAGGGGCAGGCCCAGGCCCAGAAAGCATTTGGCAATGGTGGGCGACAGCGGTGCGCCGCCACTCACGGCCACGCGCACGCGGCCGCCAAACTGCGCCAACAGCGGCTTGGCCACCAGGGCCTGCAGCAGGGGCCAGGGCAGGGCGGCCATCCAGCCGGCGGCCCGGCTGCCGGCGTCCGGCTGCGGCGCCGGCAGTCCCTGGGCGGCACAGAACCGTGTCCAGCCCTTGTGCTGCGCGGCTTCATACAGCTGCATCTTCCAGGGCGTGGGCGACAGTTTTTCGAGCAGCTTGGCGTGGATGCGTTCATAGATGCGCGGCACCGACACCAGCACCGTGGGGCGCACGGTTTTCAGGTCTTCGACCAGCAGGGGTACCGAGCGCGCATAGGCCACGCAGCTGCCCGCGGCCATCGGCAGGTAGTAGCCGCCTGTGCGTTCAAAGGTGTGCGAGAGTGGCAGGAACGACAAAAAAACGTCATCCACCGTGGGGGCGATGCGTTCCAGCACCGCCTTCACGTCGCTGACCACGTTGCGGTGCGTGAGCATCACGCCCTTGGGTTTGCCGGTGGTGCCAGAGGTGTAGACCAGGGCGGCCAGGTCATCAGGGCCGGGCGGCGTGGGGGCGGGAGCCTGGGCAGCCTGCGCCGCACCGGCCAGCCATTGCGCCAGCGAGCCCACGGCGGGGCCATCGGCGGTGGCGGCAGAGGGGGCGAACGCGGCATCTTCGTCGGTCACCACCACGGCGCGCAGCGCCGGAAACGCGGTACCGACGTCCCGGATCTTCTCCCACTGCGCTGCCTGGCCCACGATGAGCAGGGAGGCTTCGCAATCGGCCACGATGTAGGCAATGCTGCCGGGGTTGTCGATGGCGTGCAGGGGCACCGGCACGCAGCCTGTGGCCAGCGTGGACTGGTCGGCGCACATGGCGTTCAGGCCGTTGGGCAGCAAGATGGCCACGCGGGCGGCGGCAGGCAGTTGCAGGGCCGCCAGGGCCCGTGACCACTGCGCCACGCGCTGTGCGGTCTGCCCCCAGGTCAGGCGGGTCCAGGCATGCGTGGCGGGGTCGAACGCGCGGTAGGCTTCGGCGTCGGGGGTGCGGGCAGTGCGGTAAGCAAGAAGCTGCGGTAGCGTTTCGACGCTGGCGAGATCGGGTGAAGAAGAGGTCATCAGGCGATGGATTGGTGCGCGGGCATGCCGCTGGGATGCATGACTGCGGGAAAACCCGAACCATCATACCGACTGCGGTGCAGATGCAATACAGCGGGGTGCTGGGCATCGGTGTCATGAGCGTGGCCATGGTGCTGGCCGTGCGCCCGGTGGTGTTCGAGCCTTGTCTGGGCGGCCTGAACAAGAGGTACCGCCTGCACTACTGGAGCGGCCCGCCTGACCGGGCTGGTGCCCGAATGGCGCGATGCCGATGTCTGCTGCGCCTTTCGGTCGGTCGCTGAAAAAAGACCTGATCGCCATGGGACTGCCCGCATCCCGCTTCCACCAGGAGCTGTTTCAGATGCGGTGATCCACCGCAGTGGGCGTGGCAGCGGCTGCGCCTGCCGGGTCAGGCCGCGGCTTCCAGCCCCTGGGCAAAGTGCGCCTGCATGGCCTGGATGGTTTTCTGCGCATCGCGCGCCACCATGGCCGCCAGGATGGCGCGGTGCTCGTTCAGCGAATCCTCGATGCGCCCCTGCTTGAGCAGCGAGTTGTGGCGGTTGAGCTTCATCACCTTGCGCAGGTCGGCCACCATCTGGCTGCGCCAGCGGTTGTCGGCCAGTTCCAGCAGCAGCATGTGAAAGCGCTCGTTCACGGCAAAAAATCGCTCGCGCTCACCGGCGGCGGCTTCCAGTTCGGTGTGCAGATCCTGCAGCGTCTGCAATTGGGCTGCGGTCGCCGTGGTGGCCACCACGCCGGCGGCGTCGCTCTCCAGCAGGCTGAGCAGGTGGTACACGTCGCGCAGGTCTTTCTCGCTCATCTCCGTCACATAGGCGCCACGGCGCACCTTCATCGTGACCAGGCCTTCGGCGGCCAGCACTTTCAGCGCCTCGCGCAGCGGCGTGCGGCTGATGCCGAACTCTTCGGCAATCTTGAGTTCGTCGATCCAGCTGCCGGGCTCCAGCTCGCGGCGGAAGATGCGCTGGCGCAATTGCTCCGCCACTTCGACATACAGGGCGCGGGGCGTGAGGGTGAGGGCGGACATGGGGTGGATTGTAAGCGGACAATAATATTTTGAATGAATAATTATGAATGATGTAAACTCGCCGCCACATCGGGGCATGCCCTGAGACCGTCCAACGCCATCTTCGGAGAAGCCTTCGCCATGAGTGACAAACCCCACAACAACGCGCCCGAGTTCGCTGCTGCTTCGCTGGAGGCCTGGGCCAAGGCCGCCGCCAAGTCGGCCCCCGGTGGCGATGTGAATGCCCTGAACTGGGTCACGCCCGATGGCATCACCGTCAAACCGCTGTACACCGCCGAAGACACGGCCAGCCTGCCGTATGCCAATACCTTGCCAGGCTTTGAACCCTATCTGCGCGGCCCGCAAGCCACCATGTACGCCGTGCGCCCCTGGACGATCCGCCAGTACGCAGGTTTCTCGACCGCCGAAGAATCCAACGCCTTCTACCGCAAGGCCCTGGCCGCAGGCGGGCAAGGCGTGTCGGTCGCGTTTGACCTGGCCACGCACCGGGGCTACGACAGCGACCACCCGCGCGTGACGGGCGACGTGGGCAAGGCCGGTGTGGCGATTGACTCGGTCGAGGACATGAAGATCCTGTTCGACCAGATTCC
>JANJSZ010000215.1 GCA_024711405.1 Acidovorax sp. | reverse complement strand
GTTGCAGCAGGACATGGTGGCCGTGGTGCGCTTCCAGGGCCCGCAGGCCAACGGCATGCCCGAGTTGCACAAGCTCACGCCGCCACTGGCCGTGCTGCAGAACCAGGGCTTCCAGGTGGCGCTGGTGACCGACGGGCGCATGAGCGGCGCCTCGGGCAAGGTGCCCGCCGCCATCCACGTCACGCCCGAAGCGCTGGCCGGCGGCCCGCTGGCCAAGGTGCATGACGGCGACATCGTGCGGGTGGATGCCGTGGCGGGCACGCTCGATGTGCGGGTGGATGAAGCCGAATGGGCCGCCCGCACGCCCGCGCCCTGCACCGCGCCTGCCGCCACGGGCTTCGGGCGCGAGCTTTTCGCCAACTTTCGCCGCCATGCGGGCGGCGCCGAACAAGGAGCCTGCACATGGTTGTAAAGGCTGTCCCCCTGAGCCGCTTCGCGTCATCCCCCCAGGGGGACGCCACCCGTGGCCTGGCAAAGCCAGTTCCACGGTGGCCCTGGCTTTGCGTCGTGACAGTTTCACCCGTCGCGCGCGGCACCCAATACCCAGGATCCCCACATTGATGAACCCGCTTGATATTGCCAGCCACGGCCCGGTCATTCCCGTCATCGTGATCGAGCGCGTGCAAGACGCGCTGCCCCTGGCCGAGGCCCTGCTGGCCGGTGGTGTGAAGGTGCTGGAGGTGACGCTGCGCACCGCAGCCGGCCTGCCGGCCATCGAAGCCATTGCCCGCCATCTGCCCGAGGCCGTGGTGGGCGTGGGCACGGTGCTCAATGCCCACGACGCCCGCCGCGCCAGCGAAGCGGGGGCCCGCTTTGCCGTGAGCCCCGGCTACACGTTGGAGGTGGGCAATACCTGCAAGGCCCTGCGCCTGCCCCTGCTGCCCGGCGTGGCCACGGCCAGCGAAGTCATGGCCGCACTGGCCGACGGGTTCTCGTTCCTCAAGCTGTTTCCGGCCGAAGCCGTGGGCGGCATCCCGCTGCTCAAGGCCTGGGCCAGCCCGTTTGGCCCGGTGGGCTTTTGCCCCACGGGCGGCATCACCTCCATCACCGCCCCCCATTACCTGGCGCTGCCCAATGTGCGCTGCGTGGGCGGCTCGTGGCTCACGCCCTTGGACGCGGTGCGCGCGGGCGACTGGGCGCGCATCACCCAGCTGGCGCGTTCCGCGCAGGGCCTGCGCGCTGCCTCCTGAGTTGCGGCGCGGTGCAGACCTGCCCGTCCGGTGCGACGGCGGTTTTACCAGTGCACCGTGACGCGCAAGCCGCCCAGCGCCGGGCTGCGGTCGGTGCTCACCTGCAAATGGTGCAGGCGCGCGATGCGCCGGACGATGGACCAGCCCAGGCCGCTGCCGCTCTGGCCGGTGCCCAGCACCCGGAAAAACCGTTCGCCCAGGCGCGCCTGTTCTTCGGGTGTGAGGCCCGGGCCGCTGTCTTCCACGCTCAGTTGCGCCTGGCCATCGGCCTGGGTGGACACCTGCAATCGCACTTCGGCGCCCTGCGGGCTGTAGCGCAAGGCGTTGTCCAGCAGGTTGCGCAGCAGCACGCGGGCCAAGGGCTCCGGCAGCGGGATGCGCACGGTGGGCACCAGGGGTTCGGGCAGCACGATGCGCTGCTGCCGGCGCTCTGCCGTGGCCTGCAGGTCGGCAGCCACTTGGCGCGCCACATCGGCCAACGGTGTGCTGCTGCCGCTGTCGGGGGCGGGCTCCGCATCGAGCCGGGCCAGCTGCAGCAGTTGCTCCACCAGCCTTGTGGCCCGGTCGCAGCCCTGCACCGTGGCCTCCAGCGCCATGGCGCGCTCCTGGGTGTCGGTGGCGCCTTGCGCCACCTGGGCCTGCATGCGGATGCCCGCAATGGGCGTGCGCAGTTCGTGCGCCGCATCGGCGGTGAATTGCTGCTCGGTGGCCAGCAGCCGGGCCATGCGCTCGAACAGGTCGTTGAGCGCCGTGACCAGGGGTAGCACCTCGGGCGGCACGCCTTCGGTGGACAGGGGGGCCAGTGACTGCGGCTGGCGCGCGGCCACGGCCTGCCCGAGCCGGCCCAGCGGCCGCACCGAGCCGCGCACCGCCCACCAGATGCCCAGCGCCAGCAGCGGCAGGGCCCAGGCCAGGGGCTTGAGGATGCTGGTCAGGCTGGCCAGCACGATCTCGCGGCGCACCGACTGCAGCTCGCCCACCAGAATGCGCACATCGCGCTCGCGCCCCTGCGTGACGAACACGCGCCAGGCCTTGCCGTCCACCTGGCTGTCGGCAAAGCCACGCTTGCGCCGCTGCGTCAGGGGTTGCTGCGGCGCACTGGCCGAGCGGGCCAGCAACTGGTCTTCGTGCCAGAGCTGGAACACCACGCGCGGCTGGTGCTTGTCGAGCTCGGGCGCTTCGTTCAGGCGGTCTTCGTCGAGTTCATCCAGGGGCTGCAGGCGCAGCAGGGCGGCGGTTTGCGCCAGATGGGCATCGAGCAGGTCGCTGACTTCCTCGTCGGTCTCGTGCCAGGCCAGCGCGGCGGCCACGCTCCAGGCCAGCAGCACCAAGGCCAGCACCGTGGTCAGCAGCCGGGTCTGCAGCGAGCGGGGTGTGCGCGGGGCGGCGGCGCTCATGCGGTTTCGCGTGCAATGCGGTAGCCCACGCCGCGCACGGTCTCGATCAGGGCCGCGCCCAGCTTGCGTCGCAGGTGGTAGATGTGCACTTCCACCGCGTTGCTGTTGATCTCGCTGCCCCACTGGTACAGGCGCTGCTCCAGCTGCTCGCGACTGAGCACGCGCCCTGCGTTCAGCAGCAGCGCGTGCAGCAGGTCGTATTCGCGGTTCGACAGCTCCACGGCTTGGCCATCCGCCATCACCTGGTGGGCGGCCGGGTCCAGCACCACGTTGCCAGCGGCCAGCCGGGTTTCGCTCTGGCCATGGGCGCGTCGCACCAGGGCGCGCAGGCGGGCGGCCAGCTCGTGCAGGTCGATGGGCTTGATGAGGTAGTCGTCAGCGCCCGCGTCCAGCCCGGCAATGCGGGCGGGCACGGCGTCGCGGGCGGTGAGCACCAGCACGGGCGTGGTGTTGCGGCGCGCGCGCACCTGGCGCAGCACGTCCATGCCGTCCTGGCGTGGCAGGCCCAGGTCGAGCACGGCCGCCTGGTAGGCGCCGGTGGCCAGCTCGCGCTCGGCCGCCACGCCATCGCGCACCCAGTCCACCTGGAAGCCGTTTTGCGCCAGGCCGGCGCGGATGCCCGAGCCCAGCAGTTCGTCGTCTTCGGCCAGCAGGATGCGCATGGAAGAGGCTTTCAGTCAGTCGTCGCCATGGTGGTGATTCTCGCTCCAGCGCGTGGCATCGGTGGCGGGCTGCTGGGGCGCCTGGTTCCACTGCCACGCCCAGAAGGTCAGCACGCAGGCCAGGACGAGCGCGGCGATTCCGCCGTGGTTGCTTTTCGCCAGATCGGGCCCGGAGCCTGGCACACGGCCCGTCAGCATGGGCAGCGCCTGGTTCTTGCGGCGCAGCACGCTCAGGAGCGCGATCAGGCCGATATGGGCCAGCACCACGAACAGCAGGGTGTTGCCGAAGAACTCGTGCACTTCCTCCAGCCATTCGCCGCCCCATTCGTCCCACACGGCATAGCCGCTGAGGGTGAGCGGTACCACCAGCGCCAGGATCAGCGCCACGGCCAGCGCCATCAGCAGGTTCTGCCCCGGGCGCCAGGTGGCCTGCAGCGCACCGGGCGAGCGCACGGCCACCAGGGACTTCAGCCACGTCGGCACGCCCTGCAGCTTGCGCCACAGCACCGACAGCTGGGCCTGGCGCGGCCCGAACAAGCCCCACAGCAGGCGTGCCACGACCAGCCCCGCCAGCGTGTAGCCCAGCGTGACGTGTACCAGGCGCCAGCGTTCGCCGTCGGCGGTGATATAGGCCGCCGTGAAGCTCAGCGCCATCAGCCAGTGCAGCATGCGCGTGGTGGCATCGACCACGCGGCGGGTGGCGGGCCGGGGCGTCTGCGTTGGGGCCGTGGAGGGCGCTGAAGCAGTGGAGGGCGATGGGGTGGAAAGGGTGTCGGATGTCATGGCAGTTCTCTCTTCGGAATGCGGACGCGGTCGTCGTCAAAGTCGCCCTGGTCGGCGCGGGTGTGGCAGGCCATGCAGTGGGCGCGACTGCCCACGGCGGTGCGCTTCCAGACGGCGGGTTTCACCTCGCGGTGCTTGCGCTCGAACCAGGCGGATTGGGTGATGCGGTCTTGCGGCGGGGCCTCGCGCGCGCGCTTGGTGGTGCCGGCATGGGCCTGCAGCCAGGTACTGATCTGGCCCACCATGGCAGGGTCGAGCGAGGCGTTGGTGCCGTAGTGCTGGTCCAGCCCCTTCATCATGCGGATCCACGCGCTGGCCGGCAGCATGCCGGGCGGGTAGGCCATGTGGCAGGCGGCGCACTCCTGCCGGTAGGCCGGCAGCATGGCGCTGGCGGGCATCTCGCGGCTGTCGGCCCAGGCAGCGGGCAGGGCGCAAGCGAGGGCCAGCAGGGTGGCTGACCGGCGAGCGGTGCGCACGAGCGGGGTGGTGCGCGCCATGGTGAAGGCGGTGCGGTTCATGGTTTGTCCTTGGCGGCCTGGG
>JANJSZ010000211.1 GCA_024711405.1 Acidovorax sp. | reverse complement strand
TGGCCTTTGCTGTCAGAACCCTGGCGGGTTCTCGTTAAACTTGGTGCCCAGGAGAGGACTCGAACCTCCACGATGTTACTCGCTAGTACCTGAAACTAGTGCGTCTACCAATTCCGCCACCTGGGCATTTCAGGAAAGTCTAAGATTGTATATCAAAAAAATCACCCCCAACGCATCCGCTGCACATCTGTCGGACGAGATTGAAGGCAGCGTGCAGGGGCACCGTGACGGCCATGGCTTCGTCATTCGCGATGATGGCGAAGGCGACATCTACATCCCCCCGAATGAAATGCGCGCCGTCCTGCACAAGGACCGGGTGCGCGTGCGCATCGTGCGCCAGGATCGCCGGGGTCGCCCCGAGGGGCGCGTGGTGGAGATCATCGAGCGTCCGCCGCAGCCCCTGATCGGCCGCTTGCTCCAGGAAAGCGGTGTCTGGCTGGTAGCCCCGGAAGACAAGCGCTACGGGCAGGACGTGCTGATTCCCAAGGGTGCCATCGGCGCGGCCAAGCCGGGGCAGGTGGTGGTGGTCGAGTTGACCGAACCCCCGGCGCTGTTTGGCCAGCCCGTGGGCCGCATCACCGAAGTGCTGGGCGAGGTGGACGACCCGGGCATGGAGATTGAAATCGCGGTGCGCAAATATGGCGTGCCGCACGAGTTTTCGGCCGAATGCCTGGCGCAGGCCAAAGAGCTGCCCGACACGGTGCGCGCGCAGGACAAGAAGCACCGGGTCGACCTGACCGACGTGCCCCTGGTCACCATCGACGGCGAAGATGCGCGCGACTTCGACGATGCCGTCTATTGCGAGCCCGCCAAGGTGGGGCGCGGCAAGGGCTGGCGTCTGCTGGTGGCCATTGCCGACGTGAGCCACTATGTAGAGACCGGCAGCGCCATCGACATCGACGCCTACGATCGCGCCACCAGCGTGTACTTTCCGCGCCGCGTGATCCCCATGCTGCCTGAAAAACTCAGCAATGGCCTGTGCTCGCTCAACCCCGAGGTCGAGCGCCTGTGCATGGTCTGCGACATGCTGGTCACCGCCAAGGGCGAGGTGCATGCCTACCAGTTCTACCCGGCCGTGATGTACAGCCACGCGCGCTTTACCTACGCCGAAGTCGCTGCCATCCTGGCGAACACCCGCGGGCCCGAAGCGGGCAAACGCAAGGACCGGGTGAAAGACCTGATCAACCTGCACGACGTGTACCGCGCGCTCCTCGTGGCCCGTCAGCAGCGCGGAGCCGTGGATTTTGAAACCACCGAGACGCAGATCATCTGTGATGAGAACGGCCGCATCGAAAAGATCGTGCCGCGCACCCGCAACGACGCCCACAAGCTGATCGAAGAAGCCATGCTGGCCGCCAATGTGTGCAGCGCCGACTTCATTGCGCAGGGCGGCCAGCCCGGCCTGTTCCGGGTGCACGAAGGCCCCACGCCCGAGAAGCAGGAAATCCTGCGGGGCTACCTCAAGGCGATGGCGGTGGGCATGACGATCGGTGACAACCCCCATCCGTCGGAGTTCCAGGCGATTGCCGAGGCCACCAAGGACCGGCCCGACGCGCAGCAGATCCACACCATGCTGCTGCGGTCGATGCAGCAGGCCATCTACACCCCCATCAACAGCGGGCACTTCGGTCTGGCCTTCGAGGCCTACACGCACTTCACCAGCCCCATTCGGCGCTACCCCGACCTGCTGGTGCATCGCGTCATCAAGGCCATTCTGGGAAAAACCAAGTACGCCCTGCCGTCGCTGCCCACCCCCGGGGAAGCCCACGCCAAGCTGGCCAAGCGCCTGGCGGCCCGCGTGGCGGCGCCTGGCACCAGGCCGCGCAAGGACGTGGCGCCCCCCAGCCGCGACACGCAGGCCTGGGAGGCCGCCGGCCTGCATTGCAGCGCCAACGAGCGCCGTGCCGACGAGGCCAGCCGCGATGTCGAGGCCTGGCTCAAGTGCAAGTACATGCGCGAGCACCTGGGCGAGGAATACAGCGGCGTGGTCAGTGCGGCCACGAGCTTCGGCATCTTCGTCACGCTGGATGCGATGTATGTGGAAGGCCTGGTGCACATCACCGAGCTGGGGGGCGAGTACTTCAAGTTCGACGAGGCGCGCCAGGAACTGCGCGGTGAACGCACGGGCATCCGCTATTCCATTGGCACGCGGGTGCGGGTGCAGGTCAGCCGTGTGGACCTCGATGGGCGCAAGATCGATTTCCGCCTGATCCGCGAGGGCGAGGAGCTGATCGGCCGTGCGCTCAAGGAGAAGGGCGTGGCCCCGGAATCCGCGGCCCGCAAGGCAGGGCGTTCGGGCGGGCGCAAGCGCGCCCAGGCGCCAGAACCCTCGGCCACCGAGCGCGCCGGTCTGACGCGGGAACAGGCAGCGCGCTCGCCTGCCGGAGCAGCCAAGGCATCGGCCAAGAAGGCGGCCGTGAATGGCAAGGCGGGCAAAAGCAAGAGCCGCAAGCCGCGCCGCAGTTGAGCCGCCTGCAGCGCGCGCTGCAGGGAATGATTTGCTCTTGTATTGATAGCTTCCTGCGCTTGACTCACAAGTGCAAGCAGCTATTTTCTCAATAATTTGCGATGTAACGCGCCAGGGCGCCGGCCGTCAATGTGCCGCCGGCAGGCCAGCGGTCGGCGGCAAAGCCGTGCCGGTACACAGCCTCCGTGGCGGCACGCAGGGCATCGGCCCCCGTGGCCCTGCCGCCTGCCAGGCCGGCGCCCACCATGCCCGCCAGCACATCGCCGGTGCCAGCGGTGGCCAACCGGGCGTTGCCAGTGGGATTGATGGCGGGGGCTTGCCCCGGTGCCGCGATCACCGTGCCGGACCCCTTGAGGACCACGATGCAGTGCAACTGCTGTGCCAGTTGCTGGGCAGCGCGCAGCCGGTCGGCCTGCACCTCCGCGGCAGACAGGCCCAGCAGGCGTGCCGCTTCGAGGGGATGGGGCGTGAGCACCGTGGGCAGCCCGCGCCCGCTGCGGTTGACCACCAGGGAGCGCAGCGCCGCATCAGCGGCCAGGGCGTTGAGCGCGTCGGCGTCCAGCACCAGCCGGGCGGCCTGTGCCAGCACGGCGGGCAGCACCGTGCGCACGGCCTCGCCGCCGCCGCAGCCACACACCACCGTGAGTTCTTCCAGCGCCAGCGCGTCAAAGCGGCGGAACATCAGTTCGGGCTGCGTTCCATCCAGTGCCATCCGGCCCTCGTCGAGCAAGGCCACCAGCACCCGGCCCGCGCCGGCATGCAATGCGGCCGATGCCGCCAGCAGCGCCGCGCCCGTCATGCCCAGGCCGCGCGCCGCCAGGCCCTCACCGCCCACCACGGTCACGTCGCCGTAGCTGCCCTTGTGGCTGGCGTGGCTGCGTGGCGCGGGCAGGGCGGGGCCGGAAAGCCAGACGCTGGGGGATTCTGAAGGGGGTGATGTGCCCAAATCATCCAGCCACACGCTGCCGGCAGCGTCACGCCCCGAGGCGGTGAACAGACCGGGCTTGAGCGTCAGCAGGCTGAGGGTGTGGTGCGCCTTTTGCGGTAAATGGGCTGCTGCAGTGGGGGGTGGGCTGAAACCCGCAGCGAACTGGCCGGTGTCGGCATCGAGGCCCGAGGGCAGATCGACGGCCAGCACCGCAGCCGGGCTGTGCTGCAGGGCGGTCAGTGCCGCAAGCATCCGGTTGTCGGGCGCCCGCGTAGCGATGGATGTGACGCCAATCCCCAGCAAGGCATCGATGCACAGGTCCGCGGCCGTCATGCCAGTGGGTGCTTCGTCGGCCCATGTAACGCCTGCGGCCTGCGCGCGCTGCCACGACTGGCGGGCGTCGGCGGGGGCGTGCTCCGGGTGGCCCAGCCAGGTCACCACCACCCTCCACCCATCACGCTGCAAATGCATGGCTGCCTCCAGCCCGTCGCCGCCGTTGTTGCCGGGGCCGCAGGCAATCCACACCGTGCGGGCATGGGGTGCCAGCGCGCGTGCCAGCCGTGCCACGGCCAGGCCGGCGCGCTGCATGAGGGTGTGGGGCGGCAGGTTCGCGGCGGCTTGCCGTTCCGTGCGCCGGGTGGCTGCGGTGTTGAACAGGGGGTGCGGCTGCTGCGGCGTGATGGGGTGCATGGCTGCGTTTTTCCGGAGTGGATTCGATCGGCGCAAAGCGTGTCAACCCATTATTGCGTCAGGCCCCAAAGCCCGGCGCAAAGGCCTCGCGCAGCCATTCCACGAAAACCGACACCGCGCGCGGCACATGGGCCGAATAGGGGCGGATGGCATGGATCGTCTCGCTGAAGGTGCCCACGGGGCGCCAATCCGGCAGCACCTCGACGAGCTTGCCCGCCTGCAGCGCGGCCTGCGCGCTGAAGTCGGGCACCAGCGCAATGCCCAGGCCCGCCAGCGCGGCATCGCGCAGGGCTTCGCTGTTGTTGGCGGCCAGCGGGCCGGTCACGGGCACGGTCACGCGCGGCGAAGCGCCGGGCACCTGGGGCTCGAAGGTCCATGCCGGGGCTTCCTGGGTGCGGGGGTAGTGCAGGCAGTCGTGCTGGCGCAGGTCGTCGGGCGCACGGGGCGTGCCAGCGCGGCGCAGATAGGCGCGGTTGGCCACCAGCACCGACCGCGTGGTGCACAGCCGCCAGGCCACGTGGGTGTCGGGGGCCACGGCGGTGTGGCGGATGGCCAGGTCCAACCCTTCGAGGGTCAGCGAGCGCAGGTTGTCCGACAGGTCCAGCTCCAGCCGCACCTCGGGGTAGGCGCGCAGAAATGTCGGCAGCCGCGGCACCAGTTGCTGGCGCGCCAGCGCCACCGGGGCGGTCACGCGCAGGCGGCCCTGGGGCACTCCGGCGCGGTCGCGCACGCCGGCAAAACTCTCGGCAATGCGCTCGAAGGCGCCGCGCGTGTCGTCCACCAGTTGCCGCCCCGCCTCGGTCAGGCCCACGCTGCGGGTGGTGCGCCGCACGAGCGGCACGCCCGCGGCGCGCTCCAGCTCCGCGATGTGCTGGCTCATGGCCGCCTTGCTCACGCCCAGCCGCGCCGCCGCGCCGGTGTAGCTGCCTTGCTCGCCCAGCACCACCAGCCAGTGCAGGTGGGACCAGAGGGCTTCGGGTTGGGTGTGGTCTGTCGATTTCATGGTGCTATTGTTCACCAATGTGAACAATCATTTCACGGCGGCGGTCTTGGCGCGGCGGGGTTTGGTTCCTAGACTGCAGGCCACGTTCCACTGTTTTTGAAAGAGGTTTGCATGACCACCGCCACCCAGCCCATCCCCATTGGCCACTACATCCAGGGCGCGCGCGTTGCCGGCGCCAGCACCCGCCGCCAGGATGTGACCAATCCCGCCACGGGCGCGGTGACCGGCCGCGTCGCGTTGGCCCACCGCGCGGATGTGGACGCAGCCGTGGCTGCTGCGCAGGCGGCCTTTCCGGCCTGGGCCGACACGCCGCCCATCCGCCGTGCGCGCGTGCTGTTCAAGTTTCTGGAACTGGTCAACCAGAACAAGGATGCGCTGGCCCGTGCCATCACCGCCGAGCATGGCAAGGTGTTCACCGACGCGCAGGGCGAGGTGGCGCGCGGCATCGACATCATCGAGTTCGCCTGCGGCATCCCGCAATTGCTCAAGGGCGACTTCACCGACCAGGTGAGCACGGGCATCGACAACTGGACGTTGCGCCAGCCCCTGGGGGTGGTGGCAGGCATCACGCCGTTCAACTTCCCGGTGATGGTGCCCATGTGGATGTTCCCGGTGGCCATTGCGGCGGGCAATACCTTCGTGCTCAAGCCCAGCCCGACCGATCCCACGGCCTCGCTGATGATGGCCGATCTGTTCCAGCAGGCGGGGTTGCCCGACGGTGTGTTCAACGTGGTGCAGGGTGACAAGGAGGCGGTGGACGCGCTGATCGAACACCCCGATGTCAAGGCGATCAGCTTTGTCGGCTCGACCCCCATCGCCAACTACATCTACGAAACCGGCGCCCGCCACGGCAAGCGCGTGCAGGCCCTGGGTGGCGCCAAGAATCACATGGTCGTGATGCCCGATGCCGACATCGACCAGGCGGTGGACGCCCTCATCGGCGCGGGCTACGGCTCGGCCGGCGAGCGCTGCATGGCCATCAGCGTGGCCGTGTTGGTGGGCGATGCCGCCGACAAATTGGTGCCCAAGCTCATCGAGCGCACCAAGGCGCTCAAGGTGCTCAACGGCACCAATCTGGCCGCCGAGATGGGCCCCATCGTCACCCGTGCCGCCCACGAGCGCATCTCGGGCTATATCGATCTGGGCGTGAAGGAAGGCGCGCAACTGCTGGTGGATGGCCGCGGCTTTGATGGCAAGCAGGCGGGAGAGGGCTGCGAAGGCGGCTTCTGGCTGGGCGGCACGCTGTTCGACCACGTCACGCCGGACATGCGCATCTACAAGGAAGAAATCTTCGGCCCCGTGCTGGCGGTGGTGCGTGCCAAGGATTTTGGTGAAGCGGTAAAACTGGTCAACGACCACGAATTCGGCAACGGCGTGGCTTGCTTCACGCGCGACGGCAACGTGGCCCGCGAGTTTGGCCGCCGCATCCAGGCCGGCATGGTCGGCATCAACGTGCCGATCCCGGTGCCCATGGCCTGGCACGGCTTTGGCGGCTGGAAGCGCAGCCTGTTTGGCGACATGCACGCCTATGGCGAAGAAGGCGTGCGCTTCTACACCAAGCAAAAGAGCATCATGCAGCGCTGGCCCGAGAGCACGCCCAAGGGGGCCGAGTTCGTGATGCCGACGGCGAAGTAAGGCAGATACGGCACTGCATGCAACAAAGGGGCCATCGGCCCCTTTGTTTTATGGCGGTGTGGCGCACGCGGTCGCACGCCATCTCCGGCCTTTGGCCATTCAAAAGCGCTGGATACCCAGCCCCTCCAGGCTGATATCCGGGCCGCGCTGGCCGATCAGGTCTGCCACGGCGCGGGCGCAGCCGCTGGCCAGTGCCCATCCGCCCGCGCCATGGCCCGTGTTGAGCCACAGGCCCGGCACGCCGCTGGCCCCCACCACGGGCGCGCTGTCGGGCAGCGTGGGGCGTGCGCCGCGCCATACCTGCAGCCCGGACGAGAGCAGGGCGCCGCCCGGGAACCAGTCGTTCAGGGTCCGGTAGAGCTGTTGCAGCGTGGGGACGTGGTGTGCGGCATCCGTCGCGCCCAGTTCGGCGCCACCCGCGATGCGCACACGCTGGCCCAGCCGCGTGATGCTGATCTGCAGCTGGCTGTCCACCACGCTCGCCACCGGCGCATGTAGGGCCTCGCGCAGCGGGGCACTGACGGAATAGCCATGTACCGCCGCCATCGGCAGGCGCGGGCCCAGGGGGCGCAGCAGGGCGGCCGACGCGATGCCGGCGCACAGCACGACAGCATCGAACGAGCGGGTGCCGCTTTCGCCCTGCACCTGCACGCCCAGGGGCTGGGAGGCCAGCCGGGCCACGCGGGTGCCAAAGGCAAATTGCACGCCGCCGGCCTGGGTGCCCTGGCGCAGCAGTTGGGCGAACAGCCGGCAGTTGCCGGCCATGGCGTCGGGCAGGTGCAGCGCCCCCGCCAGCGGGGTTTCGGGGCACAGGCCGGGCTCGATCTGGCGTGCGGCGTCGGCATCGATCTCGCGCAGCGCAATCCCGGCGTCGCGCAGAACCTGCAGGGCGGGTTGCCAGCGGGCCTGTTCCTGCGCGGTGCGCAGCAGGATGAGGCGCCCCTGGCTGCTTTCAAAATCCAGCTCGTGTTGCGCGGCGATGTGCTGCAGGCGCTGCTGGCTGTAGCGTGCCAGGCCCTCCAGGGTCGATAGCTGTGCGGCCGGTGCGCCGCGCCGCGCTGCGCGCCGCCAGCGCCACAGCCATGCCAGGTCGGTGCCTTTGAAGCCTTCGGCCAGCCGCAGCGTGGCGCGGCGGCCCAGGAGCTTCAGAGGCGTGCCCAGGCCGGGTGTGCCCCAGGGTGTGAGCAGGTGCGGCGCCAGCAGGCCGGCGTTGGCAAAGCTGGCCTCCTCGGCGGCGGCGTTGCGTTGTTCGAAGACGGTGACCTCGTGGCCATCATGGGCCAGCTCGTATGCGGTGGACACGCCGACAATGCCGGCGCCCACGATGGCGATTTTCATGAAATTGAATGGTTTTCTCTAGCGCTTGATGGTAAAGCGCTGGTAGCTATTATTTTTGTAGTATCTGCTCGATCTGCAGGCCCACGTTGAGTACCGCGTCGTCGTGCAAGGCAGCGTGCCAGACCATCAGCCCGACCGGGAGTTCCCCGGCCACATGGCAGGGCAGCGACAGCGCGCAGCCATCGAGCATGTTCACCACGCTGGTGTTGCGCAGCAGCAGGGCGTTGACGCGGAAGAACTCGGCATCGCGCTCGGCGCCAGGCGCCACCTCGGCGATGGGGGGGGCCACCATCGGCACCGTGGGCGAGAGCAGGGCGTCGTAAGGGGCCAGTGCGGCGTCCATGCGGGTTATCCAGCGCTGGCGGGCCTGTAGCAGATCGATGTAGTCCGCGGCCACCATGGTGGCGCCACGCTCGATGCGGCTGCGCACCCGCGGATCGTATTGCGCCGCCTGCCGCGCCAGCAAGGGGCGGTGCCAGGCATGGCTTTCTGCCGCCGACAGGCTGCCGCCCGCCTGCATGGGGCCGAGTTCGGCCGTCAGCGGCAGGTCGATTTCTTCAATGTGGGCGCCCGCTTGGCGCAAGGTGTCCAGCGTGCGGCCGAATGCCCGGGCCACCGTGGCATCCAGGTTGTCGAGGAAGGTGGTGGATGGCACGGCCAGCCGCCACCAACGCAGGGGGGCGGGGCTGCGCGTGACGCGCCGCGCGGCCAGCACCTCGTGCACCACGATGGCATCGCGCACGCTGCGCGTCATGGCGCAGGCCGTATCCAGCGTGGTGGACAGCGGAATGGCGCCCGCCGTGGGCACCAGCCGGGCCGTGTTCTTGAAGCCCACGATACCGTTGAGCGCCGCGGGGATGCGGATGGAGCCGCCCGTGTCCGAGCCCAGGCCCACAAATGCGGCCCCGGTCGCCACCGACACGGCCGCGCCCGAGGACGAGCCTCCGGGAATTCTCGGCGCCCCCGGCAACGCGCCAAAGCGCCCATCCCACGCCGCGGGCGTGCCAAAGTGCGGGTTCACGCCGACACCCGAGAAGGCAAATTCCACCATGTTCGTGCGGCCGATGACCGTGCCGCCGGCGGAGCGCAGGCGGGCGACGGCAGGGCAATCGTGCGGCGCCGGCGCCGCGTCGACCAGGGCCGTGGAGCCGGCGGCGGTGGGTTGGCCGGTGATGTCAAACAGATCCTTGACCGATACGGAAAGCCCGGCCAGCGGCAACCGGGTGAGATCGCCTGGCACCGGGAGGGTGTGCGCTGCATCCGGCATAAGGCGCAAGAAGGCATGGGCGCAGGCGGCAGACTGCGCCGCATCCAGGCACTGCTCCAGTGCCGCAGTGGCGGTGTGGGTGCCGTCCTGCAGGCGCTGGCGGGTGGAGGTGAGGTCAATAAGCATGGCTGTGCTAGAATCTTTGGGTTTTGCTGAGAGCGTCGGCGCGTGCAATGCCTTCGGTGGTGTGTGCTGCGAAGGCGGCAAAACCAATCGCAAACCAGCCCTGTCAAGGTGTTGCGTCTTCGTGCAGATGCACGGCGGCGCAAGTATTGGGGCTGGATTTTAGACCCAACCTTTGGAGTATTTTTATGTCCGTTACCATGCGCGAAATGCTGGAAGCCGGTGTCCACTTCGGTCACCAGACCCGCTTCTGGAACCCCAAGATGGCCCCCTACATCTTCGGCCATCGCAACAAGATTCACATCATCAACCTGGAAAAGTCGCTGCCACTGTTCCAGGAAGCCCAGAAGTTCGCCAAGCAGCTGGCTGCCAACCGCGGCACGATCCTGATGGTCGGCACGAAGCGCCAGGCCCGTGAAATTCTGGCCACCGAAGCACAGCGCGCTGGCGTGCCTTTTGTGGACCAGCGCTGGCTGGGCGGCATGCTGACCAACTTCAAGACCGTCAAGACCTCGATCAAGCGCCTGAAGGACATGAAGGCCCAGCTCGAAACCGGCCTTGACAGCCTGAGCAAGAAAGAGCAGTTGACGTTCAGCCGCGAAATCGCCAAGCTGGAGAAGGACATCGGTGGCATCCAGGACATGGCGGCCTTGCCCGACGCGATCTTCATCATCGACGTGGGTTTCCACAAGATCGCCGTGGCCGAAGCCAAGAAGCTGGGCATTCCGCTGATCGGTGTGGTCGATACCAACCACTCGCCCGAAGGCATTGACTACGTCATCCCTGGCAACGACGACTCGGCCAAGGCCGTGGACCTGTACGTTCGCGCCATGGCTGACGCCATCATCGAAGGCCGCAACAACGCCGTGACCGAAGTGGTCAAGGCCGCTGCCGGTGAAGGCGCTGACGAGTTCGTGGAAGTGGAAGAGTCCGCTGCCAGAT
>JANJSZ010000202.1 GCA_024711405.1 Acidovorax sp. | reverse complement strand
CAACGGCATCGGCATGAGCGCGCAGGAGGCCATCGACCACCTGGGCACCATCGCCAAGAGCGGCACCAAGGACTTCATGGGCAGGCTCTCGGGCGACCAGAAGCAGGATGCCCAGCTCATCGGCCAGTTTGGCGTGGGCTTCTACTCGGGCTTCATCGTGGCCGACAAGATCACCGTGGAATCGCGCCGCGCGGGCCTGAAGGCCGAAGACGGCGTGCGCTGGACCAGCGGCGGCAGCGGCGACTTCGAGGTGGAAACCATCACCCGCCCGCAACGCGGCACCAGCGTCATCCTGCACCTGCGCGATGACGCCGAGGAATACCTCAACGCCTGGAAGCTCAAGCAGGTCATCGCCAAATACTCCGACCACATCAGCCTGCCCATCCTGATGGAAAAGGAAGAGTGGAAAGACGGCGAGCTCATCAACCCCGGCGACGAGCACGGCGGCCGCCAGCCCGGCGGCATGGTCAAGACCGGCGAGTGGGAAACCATCAACAAGGCCAGCGCCCTGTGGACCCGCCCCAAGAAGGACATCACCGACGAGCAGTACGCCGAGTTCTACAAGGCCATCAGCCACGACCACGAGGCCCCGCTGACCTGGGCGCACAACCGCGTGGAAGGCAACACCGAATACACGCAGCTGCTCTACATCCCCGCCAAGGCGCCGTTCGATCTGTGGAACCGCGACAAGAAGGCCGGCGTGAAGCTGTATGTGAAGCGCGTCTTCATCATGGACGACGCCGAGGCGCTGATGCCCAGCTACCTGCGCTTCGTCAAGGGCGTGATCGACTCGGCCGACCTGCCGCTCAACGTGAGCCGCGAACTGCTGCAGGAAAGCCGCGACGTGCGCGCCATCCGCGAAGGCAGCACCAAGCGCGTGCTGAGCATGCTGGAAGACCTGGCCAAGCACGACAGGCATGACACCACGGTCAACGCCGATGGCGTGACCGATGTGGTCGATGCCGACGACAAGGCCAAGGAAGGCAAGTACACGGCGTTCTACAGCGAGTTCGGCGCCGTGCTCAAGGAAGGCCTGGGCGAAGACTTCGGCAACCGCGAGCGCCTGGCCAAGCTGCTGCGCTTTGCCAGCACCACCAGCGACACCCCCACCGTGGGTTTTGCCGACTCCAAGGCGCGCATGAAGGAAGGCCAGGAGGCGATTTACTACATCACCGCCGACACCCTGGCCGCCGCCAAGAACAGCCCGCAGCTCGAAGTCTTCAAGAAGAAGGGCATCGAGGTGCTGCTCATGACCGACCGCGTGGACGAGTGGGCGCTGAATTACCTGCAAGACTTTGACGGCACGCCGCTGCAAAGCGTGGCCAAGGGCGCGGTGGACCTGGGCAAGCTGCAGGACGAAGCCGAGAAGAAAGCTGCAGAAGTTGCCGCAGAAGCCTTCAAGCCCGTGCTGGCCAAGCTGAAAGAAGCCCTGAAAGACAAGGCCGAAGACGTGCGCGTGACTTCGCGCCTGGTGGATTCACCCGCCTGCCTGGTGGTGCAGGACGACGGCATGAGCACCCAGCTCGCCCGCATGCTCAAGCAGGCCGGCCAGCAGGCGCCCGCAACCCTGCCGGTGCTGGAGGTGAACCCCGAGCACGCGCTGGTGAAAAAGCTCGACGGCAGCGTGCATTTCCACGACCTGGCCCACATCCTGTTCGACCAGGCCCTGCTGGCCGAAGGTGGTCTGCCGGAAGACCCGGCGGCTTACGTCAAGCGGGTGAATGCGCTGCTGGCCTGAGCCCGCCATGTGCTGAGCGCCTGGTGCCCTGCGGCCGGGCGCAAGGCGCTATTTTTTGCGCGGCCTCAGGCGCGCGACACACGGGCCCGGGTCAGGATTCGGGCATGCACGGTGTCGCGCTCGGTCGGTGGGGCGCTGATGAGTTCCTGCAGGGCGCCGGCGGGCAGTTCCAGTGTCTTGCGCCGGTCCTTCTTGACCGGAACCGTGCGCCAGTCTGAAAGCACCATCCAGTTCCACAGGTCGTGCGGAATCGGCTGGTTGACCGCCATCCTGATCTCCTTGCGGACGATGAAAGTTCCAAGGGGCGGGATGGGGCCGGCCGCAGGGGTGCGGCGCTGCTGGCGGATGGAAAAAATCGTGCGGATCAGGTCTTTCATGGGGTGATGCGCGCGCGCCGCTGAGGTGTAGATGTGCAGCATATCCGAGGCCGGACAATTGGTGTGGGTGCATTGCGCCCTTTGGCAATGGTTCACCTGAATGTCGAGCATCTGTTTTCCCCAAGCGACCACAGGCTGCGGCAAACCGCAGCCAGCCAGCGCGCGCCGGCCGCAGCCACTCACCCAGGCCCTCTTCTGTGGCGCTGAAGTGCATCGTGGACAGGGTGCGCAGCATGGCAATCCTGGATGTGTGGGTGCAGAGTGTGGGCAGACGGTGTCGCGGCCGCTGCTTCGCTCAACCTCCGGGCTGGATCAGTGCGCGAGGCGCAGCAATTGTCCGTTGGGGCTGTCGGTCAGCAGGTAAATCCAGCCGTCCGGCCCCTGGCGCACGTCGCGAATGCGCGCGCCCAGGCTGTCGAGCAGATATTCATCGCGCACCACCCGGCCGCCTCGCAGCTCCAGCCGGTGCAGGCGCGTGAACTTGAGCGAGCCGACAAACAGGCTGCCGCGCCAATCCGCGCCGTACCGGTCGCTGGTGAGAAAAGCCATGCCCGAAGGCGCGATGGACGGCACCCAGTAGTGCAGCGGCTGCTCCATGCCGGGTTTGGCCGTGCCCACGCCAATCTTGCCGCCGCCGTAGTTCTCGCCGTAGGTGATCACCGGCCAGCCGTAGTTGCGGCCGGGCTCGGGGCGGTTGATCTCATCGCCGCCCTGGGCGCCGTGCTCGTGAATCCACAGTCGGCCGTCCGGCCCCCATGCGGCGCCCTGCGGATTGCGGTGGCCCCAGCTCCAGATTTCGGGCAGCGCGCCGGCGCGGTCGGCCAGCGGGTTGCCGGGTGCAGCGCCCCCGGTGGGCGCCAGGCGCACCACCTTGCCCAGATGGTTGTCCAGACCCTGGGCGTCGTCCTTGCGGCCATAGCGCTCGCCCAGGGTGAGAAACAGGTTGCCGTCCGGAGCCTGCACGATGCGGCAGCCAAAGTGCAGTTGGCTGGCCACCTTGGGCCGCTGGCTGAAGAGCACGGTGACCTCCTGCAGCGCCGTCGCGCCTGGCGCCAGCGTAGCACTGGCCAGGGCGGTGCTGTTGCCGCTGCCGCCGCGTTCGGGCGATGCGGGTTCGGAGTAGCAAAAGAAGATGCGCCGGTTGCGCGCAAAGTCCGCATCGGTGATCACATCCAGCAACCCGCCCTGCCCACCCACGGCGAGCCGCGGTAGCCCGGCCAGGGGCGGGCCCATCCGCCCGTCCGGCGCCACCACGCGCAGACGGCCAGGCCGCTCGGTGATCAAAAAGTGCCCGCCGGGCAAAAAAGCAAGACCCCACGGATGGCGGAGGCCCGAAGCCACCACCTGCACCGACACCTGGCTGCGCGTCGCAACGGGTGGCACTGGGTTCACGGATGGACCGGATGCCGCCCCCTGCGCCAGCGCGGCCCCGTTCGTCTGCATAACAGTGGTGGAAATAGCTATGTGAACAATAGCTGCTAGCACCTGTTTTACTTGGGATTGAGGCGGTTTTGACACATGCTTCATCGGGCGCTTCCTCCGGTCTGTTGGTGGGGGCCATCGGCCTGTGCATTGTGCGCCGCATGGGCGCGGCTGCAAGCCGGTGGCCCAAGGCGGGCCGCCCGAAGACCCGGCGGCTCACGCCGGGCGCGCGAATGCCTTGCTGGTCTGTCCATTTCAAAGCGGCATGTTGGCATTCATGCCCATGGATCTCCGGGATTTGGCAGTCACGGGGTTTTTGAAGATGGCGTGATAACCCATCAACCAGCCAGGCGATCCATGGCACGAGGGCTATTCCCAATGGTGCTGCTGGTTCTATCCGTTGAATATCGGCAAGCAAATTTCATTTCAAGGAAGTTCCATCATGCAAATCAAGACCATCCTGGCCACGGTCGCCGTGTCCTGGGGTGCCGTGGGCGTGGCGCAGGCGCAGGCCGGCAACCCCACGCCGGGCTATCCCAACCGTCCCATCACCATGGTGATTCCCGCAGCGGCCGGTGGCGGCACCGACGTGGTGGGCCGCGTGCTGGCCGAGGAACTGGGCAAGCGCCTGGGCCAGCCGGTGATCGTGGACAACAAGGCCGGTGCCTCGGGCATGCTGGGCGCCAACGCCGTGGCCCGCGCTGCGCCGGACGGCCACACTGTGCTGGTCTCGTATTCCACGCCAGTGTTCTACGCGCACCACATGTTCTCCAAGGTGCCCTACGACATCCGCAAGGACTTTGACTTCATCACCCAGATTGCCGCCACCAGCCTGGTGCTGATGGTCAACGACAAGGTGCCGGCCGAGAACATGAAGGAGTTCATGGCCTGGGCGCAGCAGAACAAGGGCAAGGTCAACTATGGCTCCTACGGCATGGGCTCGCCCGGCCACCTGATGAGCGCCTACCTGAGCGATTCGCGCAAGCTGAACATGACCCACGTGGCCTACAAGAGCGAATCCCCGCACATCCAGGACCTGTCCGCCGGGGTGGTGTCCTGGGGCCTGGGTACACTGGCCGCCGCGCAGGGGCAGATCAAGGCAGGCCGCCTGCGCCCGATCGCCGTGTTCGGCCCCAACCGCCTGGCCGACCTGCCGGGCGTGCCCACCATGGCCGAGGCCGGCTTCCCCGACCCCGAGTTCAAGACGATTGCCTGGTTCACGATGCTTGCCCCTGCCGGCACGCCCAAGCCCATCCTGCAGCGGCTGGAGAAAGAGGCCGTGGAGATCATCCATTCCACCCAGATGAAGGCCCGCCTTCAGGTCTTTGGCCTGGAAGGTGTCAAGGGCGGCGCAGCCCAGTTCCGCAATGACTTTGACGCGTCCAACCCCATCATCGAGAAGCTGGTGAAGATCTCCGGCGCGAAGCAGGATTGATTCCCTGGGCCGCTGCGCGGCGGGGTTCAGGCCACCAGCGGCGCCTCCTGCATCGCCTCGATCTGCTCGTGCAGCATGTCCACCTGGCCCTTCCAGTAGTCGCTGCTGCCAAACCACGGGAAGTTGATCGGGAAGATCGGGTCTTGCCAGCGCCGGGCCAGCCAGGCGCTGTAGTGGATCAGGCGCAGTGTGCGCAGGGGTTCGATCAGGGCCAGCTCGCGCCGGTCGAAGGGGCGGAACTGTTCGTAGCCGTCGAGCAGGGCGCCGAGCTGGTGCGTGCGCTGGCGCCGGTCGCCCGACAGCAGCATCCACAGGTCCTGCACGGCCGGGCCCATGCGGGCGTCGTCCAGGTCCACAAAGTGCGGGCCGCCGCGCCCCCATTCATCCAAGGGTGTCCACAGAATGTTGCCGGGGTGGCAGTCGCCGTGCAGGCGCAGCAGGGTGGCATTTTTCAAACCAAATGGGCCTGACGCGCTTGTATCGTTTGCGCTTGAAGCTATTAAATCAAGAGCTTGCTGGCAGGCGTCGCGCCAGGCCGATTGCACGTCGAGCGGGATCAGGTCGTGCGCCAGCAGCCAGTCGCGCGGCGCGGTGCCGAACTGCTGCAGGTCGAGCGCGGGGCGGTGCGTGAAGGGCTGCGCCGCGCCCACGGTGTGGATGCGCGCCAGAAAGCGGCCAATCCATTCGAGCACCTCGAAATCGTCCAGCTCGGGCTGGCGCCCGCCGCGCCAGGGGCTGACCGAGAACATAAAGCTGCCATGCGGGTGCAGCGTGCGCCCGCCCAGCACCAGCGGGCCCACGGCGGGCACCTCGGCGGCCATGAGGTCGGCGGCGAAGGCGTGTTCTTCGAGGATCTGCGCCTCGCTCCAGCGGCCGGGGCGGTAGAACTTGGCAACCACGCGCTCGCCGTCTTCCAGCGTGACCTGGTAGACGCGGTTTTCGTAGGACGACAGCGCCATCAGCCGACCATCGCCATACAGGCCCACGCTGGCCAGTGCGTCGAGCACGGCGTCGGGGGTCAGGGTGGCAAAGGGGTGCGGGCCAGGCGCTTCTTCGGAGGAAATGTGCATCGGACCATTGTCGCCCGGCTGCAGTGGCCCCACCGGGGGCATGGCAGGGCGCATGGTCTGGCCAGATTGTTGGGGAAAAATGGGCTCCAGCGCACGATGGTATTGCGCTAATAGCTATATTTTTAATAGGAATGGCCGTTGGATGCAGCAGCCCCGTGGGGGTTCACTCGCTGTACTCGCGCGCCAGCTGGGCAAAGGGCAGCGCCTGCTTGACCAGGATGACGGTGCAGGGCGCGTCGCGGGCCACGCGCATGGGCACGGTGGCGATGAAGCGCTGGGTCTGCAGCCCATGCGTGGCGGCGCCCAGGATCATCATGCTGACCTGGTTGCCCTCGGCGTAGCGCACCAGCGCCTGGGCCACGTCGCCCGCTTCGAGGACGTGGTAGCTCACGCTGTGGCCCGCCAGGTCGAGCGGTTCGGCCCATTGCCTGAGCCGGGCGCGGTGCTGGCGGTGCAGCGCGGTTTCGCTGCGTTCGCTGTCGGTGCTGCTGCTGGCCGAGGGCGAGATCACGGTGACGCAGGCCAGCCGCGCACCCGGGCGGATGCCCAGCGAGCGCCCCACGGCCTGGCGCAGCGAGTACATGGTGGCGTCGGTTACGTCGTCGTGCGGCACGGCCACCATGACGATGGGCACCTCTTCGATCTGGCGCGTGGGCAGCGGGCTGGGCTGGTAGTGCATGCCGGCGGCCTTGATCCAGCGCTTGAAGTGCGTTCCTGCCCCGGGGCCGCGCTGGCGCTGGCCGCGCTCGGTGATGGGCACCTGGTCGGGGTGGGCCAGGTCGAAGGCCAGGTGGGCGGCCGACGGGTGGCGTCGGGCGGCCTCGGGTTCCAGGCAGCGCAGGATGGTTTCCTGCAGCCATTCGGGCAGGTCGGGGCGGTGCTGGCGCGGCGGCGCGGGCGACATCCACAGGCGCTGGCGCAGGCCGCCTGGCGTGGTGGGCGCGCCAAAGGGCAGCTCGCCTGTGGCCAGTTCGTACAGCATGACGCCGATGGCAAAGATGTCGCTGCGCGGATCGCCGCGCACGCCCACCACCTGCTCGGGCGCGATCCAGGCGGGCGAGCCCACGGCGCGGCGCAGCTCTTCGGCCAGCAGGTCGGGGTAGTGGGCGTGGCACGACAGGCCAAAGTCGAGCAGCACGGCATGGTCGTCGTGGGTGAACAGCACGTTGCCGGGCTTGAGGTCGAGGTGGCAGACGTTTTGCTGGTGCAGGCTGTGCGCGGCACGCCCCATGGCGGCGCCCAGGCGGGCTATTGTTGCCACGTCGGGCCGCTCGGTTGCATCCAGCCAGTGCTGCAGGGTGCGGCCCGTCAGGTGTTCCATGACCAGGTAGGGCAGGCGTTCCAGGTCGCCCGCGGCGACAAAGCGCGGCACATGGGGGCCGGTGAGCACGGGCAGGATCTGCAGCTCGACTTCGAAGCTGACGATGTTCTCGGCACCGTCGCCCGCCGTCATGCGCGGGATCTTCATGGCCAGGGGAAAGCCCGGGTTGGGGGCGCCCACTGCGTATTCCACGCGGTAGATATGGGCCATGCCGCCCGAATGGATGCATTCGAGCACGGTGAAACCATCGACTTCGGTACCGGGTTCGAGCAACTTCACCGGCCGGCCTCCAGCCGCCGGGCAAAGTAATCGGGCATGGCGTTTGTGGCCCGAACGGCGGCGGCAGCGGCGCCATGGTCGTAGGGCACGCGCTCGAAGCGCAGCAGCCAGGCGTCGGTGTCGAGCAGGGCGTACATGGCGCGCGGGTCACCGTCGCGCGGCTGGCCCACCGAGCCGATGGTGGCCACCCATTGCCGGTGCGGCGCCACCGGAATGGCCACGCCCGGCTGGGGTGCAAAGCGCATGAGCCCCCGCCCGGTGCCACGGTAGTACAGCGTTTGCTGGTGCACATGGCCGCAGAACACATGGCGGATGCCGGGGCGCTGGGTGGCAGCGTCCAGGCACTGGCCCGCCACGGCTTCGTTGTCCACATAGCGCCAGCGCTCGGGGGCGTCGGCGCTGGCATGCACCAGCAGGACGCCGCCCACCTCGGCGACGAGGGGCAGGCCTGCGAGAAAGGCGCGCTCCGGCGGCGTGAGCTGGTTGTGGGTCCAGACGGCCCCAAGTGCGGCCACGGTGCTGGCGGTCCGGTCACCTGGAACCGGGGGGCGCACGGCCAGGGCGTCGTGGTTGCCGTCAATCACGCAGTGGCCCTCTGCCACCAGCGCCATGGCCTGCCGCACCACATAGCCGGGCTCGGCACCATAGCCCACCAGGTCGCCCAGCCAGGCAAAGTGCTGCGCGCCCTGCGCGCGGGCGTGGTCCATGCAGGCGTCGAGCGCCTGGCGGTTGGAATGAATGTCTGACAGCAGCGCCAGCTTCATCGGTGTCTCCTTGGTGGCACCATCCTAGCCGAGGCCTGTTGGCATGCCACCAGAAGGCTGTGCCGGCGGGTCGCCGGAGCACAAGGCCCACCGGCGCTGTCCGGTGCTTCAGACCAGTGTGAGCGTCACGTCGATGTTGCCACGCGTGGCATTGGAGTAAGGGCAGACCTGGTGGGCGGCGTCCACCAGGGCCTGCGCTGCTGCGCGGTCCATGCCGGGCAGCTGGATGGCCATGCGTACGGCAATGCCATAGCCCGCGCCAAGCTTGCCCAGGTCCACGCTGGCGTCAATGGCCAGGTCCTGGGGCAGGGTGATCTTCTGCTGGCCGGCCACGGCCTTCATGGCGCCGATGAAGCAGGCCGAGTAGCCGGCCGCGAACAGTTGCTCGGGGTTGGTGCCCGTGCCGGCGGTGCCAGGGGATGACAGCTTCACATCCAGGCGGCCATCATCGGTGCGCGAGGCACCGTCGCGGCCCCCGGTGGTGTGGGCGTGGGCGGTGTACAAAACTTTTTCAAGCGAGGCCATGGTGTCTTCCTTTGAAGGTAATGCCCGCAGCGCGGGACGGGGAGGGAACGTGAACGGGTGGATGCCTCAAGGCGCACTCAGCCGGGCGCGCAGGGTCTTGAGCTGGCCGGTCAGCGCCGCCAGCTCGGGCAGCGTGCACTGGCTGCGCTGCAGCACGCAAGGCGGGATGCGTTCTGCGGCATCGCGCAGCGACCGCCCCGCGGGCGTCAGGTGGATGCGCACGCGCCGCTCATCCTCGGCGTCGCGCAGGCGGGCAATCAGCCCCGATGTTTCGAGCCGTTTGAGCAGCGGGGTGAGCGTGCCCGAATCCAGGTACAGGCGCT
>JANJSZ010000185.1 GCA_024711405.1 Acidovorax sp. | reverse complement strand
GGGCAGATCTACATGTTTAGCGGTCTGTTTTAAGTCTCGCCATCGGCATCGCGCAGTCGCACGCTACACCGGCCGCCAGTACCCTATTTTCTCGCCCCCATCCAAGGTACCCGGATCGGGGCCAGCCCATGTAATTATCCTTGCAGCCGGGAGGAACTGATTGCTCAGAACCCCCTTGCCCAGCCCATCGGCCAACTGTTGCAAGGCTCACTGGCAATTAAGCAGCGAGTGCGAAACGTTCGTCGTTTGCAGTTAGTTTTTTAAATCGAGATTTACGAGCGTGACTCAAGCTCGACATGCACCACACCGATTCCGAACCCACGTCGAAACCAGGACAGCCCCTACGAGAAGCATTTTAGGCCTTCCCGAGCAATTGCAAGAGCTCGGCTGGAGAATTAATTACCGCCTGAGCGCCCCATTGCGACGGATTTGCCCTCGCTCCCAGATATCCATACGTCGCAGCCACCGTTCCCATGCCAGCGGCACGCCCCGCAGCGATATCCCGCTCATCGTCGCCCACATAGATACAAAGGCCGGGATCCAACCCCAAGCGCGACGCGGCTTCCAGGAGTGGCGCGGGGTGCGGTTTGGCATGGGGCGTTGTGTCCCCGCTCACAACGGCACTGGCGGTACTGAACAACGGCATGGCAAGGGTCAACGGCCCGGTAAAGCGGGCCGATTTATTGGTAACCACACCCCATGCCATTTGCCGCTGAAGCAGTTGCTCGATCAGTGGAGAGATCCCATCAAAAACAGTGGTCAGATGGGTCATGCGCCTTTCGTAATTGACGAAAAACTCTTCGCGGTACGCGGCATAGTCTGGGTGCTCCGGCGTCAGACCAAAGGCCTCGCCCAGCATGCCCCGCGCTCCCGCGCCGGCCATGGGACGATAACGGTCCGAAGGCAAAGAGGGCATACCACGGTCGGTGCGCATCTTGTCGACCGCCGCGCCAAGATCAGGGGCGCTATCGATCAAGGTTCCATCCAGATCGAACAAGACAGCACGAATGTTGTGAAACATGCAGCGCCTCAAGCAGCACGCCGAGCGGCAAACATGTAGTTGACACTGGTGTCGCTACTAAGCCAATAGCGGCGCGTGAGCGGATTATGCTCAAGGCCACAGGTGTCCGTGACATCAAGGCCTGCTGCGCGGCAACTAGCGGCAAGTTCGCTTGGGCGAAGTAGTTTGGCGTATTCATGCGTACCGCGTGGCAGCATGTTCAAGATATATTCCGCCCCCACGATAGCCAGCGCAAACGCCTTGGCATTGCGGTTAATGGTAGAGAAAAAAACCCATCCACCAGGCTTCACGAGTCGAGCACATGCCTGCACGACGGACGCGGGATCTGGAACATGCTCCAGCATTTCCATGCAGGTCACCACATCGAAGCTGGCGGGTTGCTCGGCGGCCAACGCTTCGACACTTATCTCCCGAAAACGCAAGTTAGCAGTCTGGGCTTCCAACGCGTGCAGTCTGGCCACACGCAAGGCCTTGGTGGACAGATCAATGCCGGTGACGTCCGCCCCCTTGCGCGCCATCGAATCCGAAAGAATTCCCCCGCCACACCCCACATCCAGCACCGCCTTTGCAGACAAGGCTGCCCGGCTATCAATCCACTCCAGGCGGAGTGGATTGATTTGATGCAGTGGTCGAAACTCGCTTTCGGGATCCCACCATCGGTGGGCGAGTTCAGAAAATTTGGCCAATTCGGCGGGATCGGCGTTCACAGATTCACTCATGGGAGTCATTGTCCATCAAGCTAAAGACGACCAAAGTACAGGCGTAAAAAAGGCCCCGAACTTGGGGCCTTTTTTGAGCAATCCGAAGATTACTTGGTAGCGCGGGTGCCGACCACTTCGATTTCGACGCGGCGGTTCTTGGCGCGACCTTCTTTGGTCTTGTTGTCAGCCACAGGCTGCTTCTCACCCTTGCCTTCGGTGTACACGCGGTTCTTTTCGATGCCCTTGGAGACCAGATAGGCCTTCACGGCTTCGGAACGACGCACCGACAGCTTCTGGTTGTAAGCATCAGAACCCACGGAGTCGGTGTGACCCACAGCGATGATGACTTCCAGGTTGATATCCTTGACCTTGGAGACCAGGTCATCGAGCTTCGCCTTGCCTTCAGGCTTCAGAACGGACTTGTCAAAGTCAAAGAAAGCGTCGGCAGCGTAGGTCACCTTGGTGGCCACAGCGGGAGCTGGAGCGGGAGCTGGAGCAGCAGCGGCACGCGCTGGAGCAGCGGCGGGCGCTGGAGCAGCGGCCGGAACAACCAGAGCACCGTCGCATCCTGGAGCAGCCGTTGCGGGCGTCCAGTTGGCATCGCGCCAGCAGTATTCATTGGTGCCGTTTTTCCAGACCAGCTCGCCAGAGCCATTCTTCCAGTTGTCAACGGTTTGTGCGCCAGCGGCGGTTACGAGCGCTGCGGAGGCAAACAACATCGCCACTTTGTTCAGTTTCTTCATGGTTCTCCTCTTGGGGAAAAAGCCGCAGCCGCGCTGCGAAACAGGACGTTGTCGGTGACCATCACCAAAAACGTTCAATCGATTGTGCCATACGTAACAGGGCAAGTGATGGGGCCGCGGGCTTGGCGCCGTAGGACAAAAGCGCAATTGCCATGATATGTTGCTAAGTCGCTACACTGTCTTACCCCTAAAATGGCTTCCCTTCGCCGTCACCGCTGCCCCCAATGACCCAGTTTGCCAAAGAAACCCTGCCCATCAGCCTTGAAGAGGAGATGCGGCGCAGCTATCTCGACTACGCGATGAGTGTGATCGTGGGGCGGGCTTTGCCCGATGCGCGGGATGGCCTCAAGCCCGTACACCGGCGCGTGCTCTTTGCCATGCACGAGCTTAACAACGACTGGAATCGCCCCTACAAAAAGTCGGCTCGTATCGTGGGGGATGTGATTGGTAAATACCACCCGCACGGCGACTCGGCGGTGTATGACACCATCGTGCGCATGGCGCAGGATTTCTCGCTGCGCCACATGCTGGTGGATGGCCAGGGCAACTTCGGCTCGGTGGACGGCGACAGCGCCGCCGCGATGCGGTACACCGAGATCCGCCTGGCAAAAATAGCGCACGAGATGCTCGGCGATATTGACAAGGAGACCGTCGATTTCGGCCCTAACTACGACGGCAGCGAAAAAGAACCTCTGGTGCTGCCGAGCAAACTGCCCAACCTGCTGGTCAACGGCTCGGCCGGCATCGCGGTGGGCATGGCCACCAATATCCCGCCGCACAACCTCAACGAAGTGGTGGACGCCTGCCTGCACATGCTGCGCAACCCCGAAACCACCATCGACGAATTGATGGAGATCATTCCGGCACCCGATTTCCCAACGGCCGGCATCATTTACGGCATCAATGGCGTGAAGGACGGCTACCGCACCGGTCGCGGCAAGGTGGTGATGCGCGCGCGCTGCCACTTCGAGGACATCGACCGGGGCCAGCGCCAGTCCATCATCGTGGACGAACTGCCCTACCAGGTCAACAAGAAGACGCTGCAGGAGCGCATGGCCGAGCTGGTGCACGAGAAGAAGATCGAGGGCATCAGCCACATCCAGGACGAGTCCGACAAATCGGGCATGCGCCTGGTGATCGAGCTCAAGCGCGGCGAAGTCCCTGAAGTGGTACTGAACAACCTGTACAAGCAGACGCAGCTGCAGGACACCTTCGGCATGAACATGGTGGCACTGATCGATGGTCAGCCCCGCCTGTGCACCCTCAAAGACCTGATCAGCGTCTTCCTGCAGCACCGCCGCGAAGTGGTGACGCGCCGCACGGTGTTCGAGTTGCGCAAGGCGCGCGACCGCGGCCATGTGCTCGAAGGTCTGGCCGTCGCGCTGGGCAATATCGACGACTTCATCCGCATCATCCGCGAATCGCCCACGCCGCCAGTGGCCAAGGCCGAGCTGATGACGCGCTCCTGGGACAGCAAGCTGGTGCGCGAAATGCTCACGCGCACCCGTGCGGATGGCGGCGTGGTCAACGCCGACGACTACCGCCCAGAAGGACTGGAAAAGGAATTCGGCATGGGCCAGGATGGCCTGTACCGCCTGTCGGACACCCAGGCCCAGGAAATCCTGCAGATGCGCCTGCAGCGCCTCACCGGCCTGGAGCAGGACAAGATCGTGGCCGAGTACATGGAAGTCATGGCGGTCATCGAAGACCTGCTGGACATTCTGGCCAAGCCCGAGCGCGTGTCAATCATCATTGGCGACGAACTCACCGCCATCAAGCAGGAGTTCGGCCAGCACAAGCTGGGTGCACGCCGCAGCGTGGTCGAATACAGCGCCCAGGACCTCTCTACCGAAGACCTGATCACGCCCACCGACATGGTGGTGACGCTCAGCCACACTGGCTACATCAAGAGCCAGCCCTTGAGCGAATACCGCGCCCAAAAGCGTGGCGGCCGGGGCAAGCAGGCCACGGCCACCAAGGAAGACGACTGGATTGATCAGCTCTTCATTGCCAACACGCACGACTACATCCTGTGCTTCTCCAACCGGGGCCGCCTGTACTGGCTCAAGGTCTGGGAAGTGCCGGCGGGCTCGCGCGGCTCGCGCGGCCGTCCCATCGTCAACATGTTCCCGTTGCAGGACGGCGAAAAGATCAACGTGGTGTTGCCGCTCACGGGTGACATGCGCAGCTTCCCCGCTGACCGTTACGTGTTCATGGGCACGAGCATGGGCACCGTGAAGAAGACCGCGCTGGATGAATTCAGCAATCCGCGCAAGGGCGGCATCATCGCCGTCAACCTCGACGACGGCGACTATCTGATTGGCGCGGCCCTCACCGACGGCCAGCACGACGTGATGCTGTTCAGTGATGGTGGCAAGGCCGTGCGCTTTGATGAAAACGACGTGCGCCCGCTGGGCCGCCAGGCCCGCGGCG
>JANJSZ010000178.1 GCA_024711405.1 Acidovorax sp. | reverse complement strand
GGCAGGACTTGGGTCTGATGGTCATCCAGGTACTGGATGGGTTGCTCCACGCGGCGAAGGAACACATAGGATCGCGCCAGCGCATCGGCCGTTTCCTGGGGCATGAGCCCGGCCTGGGCGAGGCGTTGTAGCGCATCCAGTGTGGGCCGGCGGCGCAATTCGGGAAACTGCCCGCCGCGCACCACCTGCAGCAACTGCACGGTGAATTCAATTTCGCGGATGCCGCCGCGGGACAGCTTCACATCGTTGGCGCGCTCGGGGTGTCCGGCACTGCGTCGGGAGGCATGTTCGCGGATCTGCCGGTGCAAGGTGCGCAGGGCGTCAAACACGCTGTAGTCCAGGTAGCGGCGGAACACGAACGGCAGCACCACGCTGCGCAGCGCCAGCACGTCGGCGCTGCCGATGCAGGCCTGCGGCGCCACCACCCGGCTCTTGAGCCAGGCAAAACGCTCCCACTCGCGCCCTTGCACCTGCAGGTAGTCCTCCAGCGCCGCCAGCGACACGGCGGCGGGGCCGGAATTGCCATGGGGACGCAGGGCCAGGTCCACCCGGAAGACGAAACCGTGCTCGGTGGTATCGCCCACCAGGCTGTAGATGATCTTCACCGCATGGGCGAAATATTCATGGTTGGAGATGCGGCCACGCCCCTCGGCGTTGCCGGCCGTTTCGCCGTCCTGCGCGTACACATAGATCAGGTCGATGTCGCTGGATACATTGAGCTCCCGCGCGCCGAGCTTGCCCATGCCGATCACCCACAGGGGCACGGGCTGGCCATCGGTGCCCAGCGGTGCGCCATGGCGGCTGTCGAGTTCGCGGCGGGCCTGGAGGCAGGACTGGTCCAGCGCGAATTCGGCCAGTTCGGTGACGGCCCGGGTGATGTCTGCCAGCGGTGCCTGGGCGTCGCAATCGAGCCGGATCAGCCGCTCCATGACCAGTTGGCGCAGCACACGCAGGGCGGTGGCGGTGTCGCATCCCCTGGCCTGCAGCGCTGCAAAGGCCTGCGCCATGGCGCCTTTGTGCGGGGTCCCTGCCGGCAGCAAGGCCAGGTCTTGTGCATAGCGGCGGTGCAGGCGCTGGAAGAAGCGGGAGTATTCGGCCAGGCCGGCAGGGGCAACCGTGCTGCCGTCAGAAAACTCAGAGGAAGAAGTTGACATGGGGGGTCACGCGGGGGGCCGCTGCATACATAAGGACACCGGTTTTCACTGAACCCACCCTGCGGTCGCGGGTCATAATTCCTGCCACATTCAAACCCACCAATGATCGATCCATCCAATCGCCCCACACGCCTGCTGCGATTCGTTGCCGGGTTCGCGCGATGGTCGCTGGGCTGCCTGCTGGCCTTGTGGCTGCTGCTGGCCGTGGCGTGGGGTGCACTGCATGGCTGGATTGTGCCGCGTATTGGTGAGTTTCGCCCGCAACTTGAGGCGCAGGCCGCGCGGGCGCTAGGGGTACCGGTGCGCATCGGGTCGATCGCGGCGCGCTCGGAAGGTTTGCTCCCCTCGATAGAGCTGCTGGATGTGGCGCTGCTGAACGCACAGGGGCGGGCCGCGCTGCAACTGCCGCGCGTGGTGGTGGCACTATCCCCGCGCTCGCTGCTGAACCGGGGTTTCGAGCAGCTCTACATTGAGCAGCCCGACCTCGACATCCGCAGGCAGCCAGACGGCCGCATTGTGGTGGCGGGCCTGCGCTTCTCCGAGACCCCGGGCGAGAGCAGCGGGGCGGCAGACTGGCTGTTTTCCCAGGGGGAAGTCATCATCCGGGGTGGCACCCTGCGCTGGACCGATGAACAGCGCGGCGCGCCCGAGCTGGCGCTGGAAAATGTCGACGTGCTGCTGCGCAACAGCAGCTGGCAGCACCACATGCGCATTGCCGCCACGCCGCCCGCCGCCTGGGGCGACCGGTTCACGCTGACCGGGCGGTTTCGCGCGCCACTGCTGCGCGTACGCGACGGCAACTGGCAGCACTGGAGCGGCCAGCTCTTTGCCGATTTTTCGCGCGTGGATGTGTCCCGCCTGCGCCACCACGCCGACCTGGGCGTCGAGGTGGCACAAGGCCGGGGCGCCGTGCGCGCATGGGCCGACATACAGCGCGGCCAGATCGTGGGTGGCACGGCCGACCTGGCGCTGACCGACGTCCATGCCACGCTGGGGCCGCAACTCAAGGCGCTGGCGCTGCCATCCATCGCAGGCCGACTGGGTGCCCGACGGCTGGAAGGGGGTTTGGAGCTCCATACGCAGGGGCTCCAGTTTGAGACCGATGATGGCCTGGTGTGGCCCGGAGGAAACCTGCACCTGCAATACACGGAGGCCGCAGGCAAGGCGCCCGCCCAGGGCGAGCTGCGCGCAGACCGCCTGGACCTTGCCGCACTGGCCCAGATTGGCAGCCGGCTGCCCATCGGGGCCACCGCCCACACTGCGCTGCAAACCTACACCCCCCAGGGGCTGGTCGACGAACTGCACGCCACCTGGCGCGGTCCGCTGGAGGCCTTGCAGCAATACCAGGTGCGCGGCAAGGTCACGGGACTGGCCCTGGCCGCTGGCGACCGCGAGGCGGGCAGCACCATTCCCGGCCTGCGCGGCGCCAGCCTGGACATCGACATGACCCACACGGGCGGCAAGGCCAGCCTGGCCATCGCATCAGGCGCTCTGGTCCTGCCCGGGGCGTTTGAAGAACCGGTCCTGCCGCTGGACCAGTTGAGCGCAGAGCTGCGCTGGCAGGTGGAGGGGCAACGCCTGGCGGTGCAGGCGAGCAATGTACGGTTTGCCAACGCGGACGCTCAGGGTGAGTTGCGCGCCAACTGGCATACCAGCGATGCCAGCCCGGGCCCGCACTTTTCGCGCTTTCCCGGCGTGATGGACCTCACGGGAACGCTGGTGCGCGCCGACGGCACCCGCGTGCACCGCTATCTGCCCCTGTCCATCCCGGCCGAATCACGCCACTATGTGCGCGATGCCATCCAGACCGGCAGTGCCAGCAACGTGCAGTTCCGCATCAAGGGCGACCTGAACCATCTTCCCTTCAATGATCCCCGCCAGGGAGATTTCCGGATTGCAGCCCGCGTCAAGGATGTGACCTATGCCTATGTTCCACCCCGGCTGCAACCCCGCGACGCACTGCCCTGGCCCGCACTGACGCAACTGTCGGGCGAACTGGTTTTCGAGCGTTCGTCCATGCAGGTGCGGGGTGCCACCGGGGGTTTTGCCGGTACACCGGGCGTGCGGCTGGCCAAGGTGGAAGCGCGGATTCCCGATCTGTCCCACACCGTGGTCGCCGTCAACGCCGATGCCCGCGGACCACTGGCCGAACTGCTGACCATCCTGCGCACCTCTCCACTGGCGCGCATGACGGGCCACGCCCTCGACCAGGCGAGCGGCACAGGCCATGCCGATCTCAAGCTGCAACTGAGCCTGCCGATCTCCGACATCGACCGATCGAAGGTGCAAGGCGCTGTGGTGCTTGCAGGCAATGACGTGCACATCACCCCCGAAACACCACCGCTGTCGCGCGCACGCGGCACCGTGCAATTTACCGATACCGGTTTTTCCGTGAACGGGGTACAGGCGCACGCACTGGGCGGCGACCTGCGCCTGGAAGGCGGCATGCGTGCGCTGCCAGCCAGTGCCGCTCCGACGGAATCCGCCATACAACTGCGGGCGCAAGGCACCGCCACCGCCGAGGGGCTGCAGCAGGCACGGCAGCTGGGCATGCTTTCACAACTGGCCCGCAGCGCCACAGGCAGCACGCCCTACACGCTGGCGCTGGCATTTCGCAGGGGCCTCCCCGAGATCCTGGTCACCACCACCCTGCAGGGCCTGGGGCTGGCGCTGCCCGCGCCGCTGGCCAAGGCCGCCGACGCCACGCTGCCGGTGCGCTTTGCGACCCAGGTCGCCCGGGAATCCCCGGGCGCGGCCCCCACAGACGCGGCCATGCCGCCAGTGCGCGACCAGCTCACCCTGGACCTCGGTACACTGGGATCGGCCAGCTACCAGCGCGAACACCAGGGCCACCAGACGCGCGTGGTGCGTGGCGCCATCGGCATCGGTCTGGCGGCGGGCGAAACCGCGCCCATGCCGGCGGACGGTGTGGCGGCCAACATCCATGCAACGCTGTTGGATGTGGACGCCTGGGAAAAAGTGCTGACCCAGGCGACCACCGCCGACGCTGCCATCCCGGCAGCCACCACCGTCGGCAGCGCGGCACCGGATTACCTGCCCACCACCTTCGCCGTGCGTGCGCAGACGCTCACCGCGCAAGGGCGCACGCTGCACAACCTGGTGGTGGGCGGCTCACGGGCGGATTCCACCTGGCGCGCCAACCTCGACGCCGATGAGCTCAATGGCTATGTCGAATACCGGCCTGCGGGCGCCCGGGACAACCCAGCGGGCCGCATCTTTGCCCGCCTGGCGCGCATGAAGCTGCCGCAGAGCGCCGCCACGCAGTTCGAGGCGCTGCTGGATGAGCAACCCGGCACGATACCCGCGCTGGATATCGTGGTGGACGATTTTGATCTACGGGGCCGCAAACTCGGACGCGTGGAGATCGAAGCGCAGAACCGGGGGGAAGCGGCCCAGCGCGAGTGGCGACTGAACAAGTTCAACATCACGACAACCGAAGCCACCTTGACCGGCAGCGGCAACTGGGGGGCGGTGCAGGCCGGTGGCGAGCGCGCGCTGCGCCGCCGCACAGTGATGGATTTCCAGCTCGACATCCGCGACTCCGGCGATCTGCTCGCCCGTTTCGGCATGGAAAACGTGGTGCGCCACGGCAAGGGCCGCATGCAGGGGCAGGTGGCGTGGATCGGTGCCCCCATGAGCCCGGACTACCGCTCCATGACCGGGCAGATCAACCTGAACGTGGAGTCTGGCCAGTTTCTCAAGGCAGATCCGGGGCTGGCCAAGCTGCTCGGCGTGCTGAGCCTGCAGGCCCTGCCGCGTCGCCTGACGCTGGATTTTCGCGACGTGTTCAGCGAGGGTTTCGCGTTCGATTTCGTGCGGGGCGACGTACGCATCGAGCAAGGTGTCGCCATCACCAACAACCTGCAGATGAAGGGCGTCAACGCAGCGGTGCTCATGGAAGGCAGGGCCGACATCGACCACGAAACGCAGGACCTGCATGTGGTGGTGGTGCCTGAAATCAATGCCATGACCGCCTCGCTGGTCGCCACGGCCATCAACCCGGTCATCGGACTGGGCAGTTTTCTCGCCCAGGTGTTTCTGCGCGGCCCCCTGATCGAAGCGGCCACCCAGGAATTTCGGATCGATGGCACCTGGACCGACCCGAACATCGTGCGCATTGCCCGGCGCGGCCGGGAGTCTGGCAGCGCCGCCGCGCCCCCGGGTGCGGCACAAGGACCCAAGGTGCCTGCCGCGTCTGCAGGAGAGCCCTCATGAAAGTCGCAGCACTGCAGATGGTCTCCGGCACGCAGCGCAGCGACAACCTGGCCATGGCCCGCCGCCTGCTGGAGCAGGCCGCAGCAGCAGGGGCCGAACTGGCCGTGCTGCCCGAGTATTTTTGTGCCATGGGTCTGCGCGACACCGACAAGCTGGCGTTGCGCGAAACCCCGGGTGACGGTGTGGTGCAGGCGTTTCTTGCCCGCGCTGCACAGGAATTGCAGATGTGGGTGGTGGGTGGCACCCTGCCCATGCAGACCGGTGATCCGGCGCGCGTGCGCAACACCACGCTGGTGTATGCCCCGTCGGGCCAATGCGCTGCGCGCTACGACAAGATCCACCTTTTTCGGTTCGACAACGGGCGCGAGCATTTTGACGAGAGCCGGGTGATCGAGGCGGGGGCCGCACCGGTGCACTTTGACCTGACAGCGCGCACGGGCCACACCTGGCGCATTGGCCTGAGCGTTTGCTACGACCTGCGCTTTCCCGAGCTGTACCGCCTGTACGCCCATGCCGGGGCCGACCTGCTGCTGGTACCCAGCGCCTTCACCCACACCACGGGACAGGCCCACTGGGAACTGCTGCTGCGTGCCCGGGCGGTGGAAAACCTGGCCTACGTGCTGGCGCCCGCGCAGGGCGGAGTGCACGAAAACGGCCGCCAGACCTGGGGGCACAGCATGCTGGTGGACCCCTGGGGCCAGATCGTCAACACACTGGCGCAAGGCCCGGGCGTGGTGCTGGGCGACCTGGATACCGGGCGCGTGCGCCAGGTGCGCACGCAGTTGCCCGCGCAGGAGCACCGCGTCCTGTGACGCTGCCGCCACGCACCCGCACGCCCTGGCAGCGCTGGCGCAGCGCCTGGCGCCGGTGGTCGCTCTGGACCCTGCTGGCGGTCCTGGTGGCGTCCATGCTGATCACGCTGGTGTGGCTGGCCGGGCGTTACGAGGCCAGCCAGGTGCAGTCCCGGCTGGAGCGGGATGCCGCAGACGCGGGTTCCGACATCCGCGCGGCGCTCTCACGCAACGTGCAGAGCCTGCAGGCGCTCCAGGCGGGCGATCCGGCCCTGCTGGCCTGGGAGGTCAATGCGACCGAACTGCTGCGCCAGCGCCGCGAACTGGTGCGCATCGAGTGGCGAGACAACAACCTGCGCCTGCGCGCGCACGCCCAGACCCCCTACCGCCCCATGCCGTGGGAGACCGCGAACCGCGAAGGCTCGCATACCGATGCGGCGCTGGCCTGCACCAATGCCCTCCGGCTGGGTGCGCCGGCGTATTCGGGCAGTTATTTCCAGCCCCATGGCGATGGCATGGGGTCGGAAATGATGGAGCTGTGCCTGCCACTCAACAGAGCCGGGCATGCGTCCGGCTTCCTGGTGGCCACCTATGCACTGCAAGAAATGCTGGTGGACCTGGTGGGGCACAACCTGACCCGCCGCCAGGAGGCCTCGTTCACCGAAGCCGATGGCACCCGGCTGGCGGTGCTGGGCGCGGCCCGGCGCGGCACGCGCATGTTCTCGGCCCAGCAGCTGCTCGACCTGCCGGGCACCACGCTGGTGCTGCGCATGGACAGCTGGCACGGCGAGCCCAGCGTTTTTCCCAACGTGCTGACCGCGCTGGTCACCGCCATGTCGATTGCGCTGGTGACCGTGATGGTGGTGCTGGTGCGGGACAACCGGCGCAGGCTGCGTGCAGAGCGGGACCTGGCGGACGCGCTCGCCTTTCGCAAGGCCATGGAAGACTCCCTGGTGACGGGCCTGCGCGCGCGTGACCTGGAGGGGCACATCACGTACGTCAACCCCGCGTTCTGCGCCATGGTGGGGTTCAGCCCGCAGGAGCTGCTCGGGCAAAGCACGTCCGCCCCTTACTGGCCACCCGAATTTGCCGAGGAATACCGGCAGCGGCAGGCCACGCGCTTTGCCGGCGGCATGCCGCCGCGCGAGGGCTTCGAATCGGTCTTCATGCGCAAGGACGGCACGCGTTTTCCGGTGCTCATCATCGAGGCCCCGCTGATCAATGCCCAGGGGCTGCATACCGGCTGGATGAGCGCGTTTCTGGACATCAGCGAACAGCGCCGCGTCGAAGAACTCTCCCGCGCCTCGCAGGAACGCCTGCAGGCCACGGCGCGACTGGCCACCGTGGGCGAGATGGCGTCGCTGCTGAGCCACGAACTCAACCAGCCCCTGGCGGCCATTTCCAGCTATGCCACCGGATCGCTGAACCTGCTCGATTCCAGCGCGCCCGGCAACCTGCAGGATGTGCGCATGGCGATGCAGCACATTGCCCGCCAGGCCGAGCGTGCCGGACGCGTGATCAAGAGCGTGCACGATTTCGTCCGCCGCCGCGACCAGACCCGCGAGGCCGTTCTGCCCCAGGAGCTGCTCGATGCCATCCTGCCCATCATCAGCCTGCAGGCCCGCAAGCTGGGCGTGCGCGTGCATACCGCGGTGGAGCCCCATCTGCCGCGCACACTGTGCGACCGCACCATGGTCGAGCAGGTGTTGCTGAACCTGGCGCGCAATGCCATGCAGGCCATGGACGACCCGGCCATCCACCCGCGCATCCTGGACATCCGGGTGCGGCGGGGTCCCTCCAATGCCTACAGCGGGTGGGTGGAGTTCTCGGTCACCGACGGCGGCGTCGGCATCGCGCCCGAGGTGGCGCAGCAGCTGTTCACGCCGTTCTTTACCACGCGTGCCGAAGGCATGGGCCTGGGCCTGAGCCTGTGCCGCACGGTGGTCGAGCAGCATGGCGGCTTCCTTGCGTACGAGCCCCATGCACCGCGTGGTACGGTATTCACCTTCACCCTGCCAGTCTGCCAACCAACCCCGACCTGATGGAACCTGTATCCGACGCTATTGTGTACATCGTGGACGACGATGCGGGCGTGCGCGAAGCGCTGGCCTGGCTGCTGCGCTCCCGCCGCCTGTTCAGCGAATCGTTCGACAGCGCAGAGGCTTTTGATGCGATGCGGCAGGCCCACCCCGGGCTGCGCCAGCCCTGCTGCCTGCTGCTGGACGTGCGCATGCCGGGCATGAGCGGACTGGCCCTGTTCGATGTGCTGCTGGCGCGGGGCGAGCTGCCCGCCATGCCGGTCATCTTCCTGACCGGCCATGCCGACGTTCCCACGGCGGTTGATGCCGTCAAGCGCGGCGCCTTCGATTTCTATGAAAAGCCTTTTTCCGACAACGCACTGGTGGATCGCATCGAGCAGGCGCTGGCGCAGTCGGCAGCCCGGCTGGAACAGGTGCGCCAACGCAACAGCCTGCAGGCACGCCTGCACGACCTGACCGAGCGCGAGCGCGATGTGATGGACCTCGTGGTGGCCGGCCTGCCCAACAAGCTGATCGCCGACCAGCTGGAGATCAGCGTGCGCACGGTCGAGGTGCACCGTGCGCGGGTGTTCGACAAGATGCAGGTGAAGTCCGCGGTGGAACTGGCCAACCTGCTGCGCACCGGGCCCTGACGGACCACCGGTGCGCCGCTGCGTGCCGCTTTAGCCGCGGGGACGCTCACCCACGTAAATTTCGACCCGGCGGTTGCGGCTGCGGCCCTGTGCCGTGTCGTTGGTGGCAATGGGCTGGCGCTCGCCCATGCCTTCGATGGAGATGCGGCGCCCGTCAACGCCCCGGCCGGTGAGGTAATTGCGCGTGCTGGCCGCGCGTTCCAGCGACAGCGGGTTGTTCACGGCATCGCTGCCGGTGTTGTCGGTGTGGCCGATGATGCGCACGTCCGTATTGGGGTTGTTGCGCAAGCCGTCAGCGAAGCGGTCGAGCACCGGGGCAAAGTTGGACTGGATGTCCGAGCGGCCCACGGCAAAGGAGATATCGCTCGGGATATCCAGCTTGAGCTGGTTGTCCTGCGTCTGGGTCACGGCGATGCCCGTGCCCTGGGTGGCCTGCTCCATCTCGCGCTTTTGGCGCTCCATGTTCTGCGACCAGATGTAGGTGCCCAGGGCGCCCACGCCGGCACCCACCACGGCACCGGTGCCCGCGCGGCCGCCCGTGGCAGAACTGAGCACTGCACCCGCCAGCGCCCCCACGCCTGCGCCCGTGGCGGTGCGGCGCTGGGTATCACTCATCTCGGCGCAACCGGTGGCCAGGATGACAACGGCGGCGACGCCGGAAAGAAGGTATTTGCGCATGGCTAGGCTCCTTGTAAATGATGGGACGGCGTACAAATCCGATACGAACTCGGCCGATACGAACTCGGCACTTTGACTCTACGCCTTCGCAAGCATATCGGCCAGCCTGCGCGCCTCGTGTAGGACGAAAGCTTGCGAACGCCAGCCCGTGCATTCATTGCGCGGGCGGGTCGGTGCCGTCGTCCGGCGGCGCTTTCAGCTCGCCCCGCTGGCGACCCGAAAACATCGTCCACCAGACAATCAGCACAAGCACCACCAACGCCAGCAACGCTTCAAGCAAAATCAGCCCCATGAAATTGACACTCCTGCGCCTTGTGACGACGGCGCTCATTGTAGGAACGCTGGCGGCCTGCTCCACCCCGCCCACGCCAAGCCCCACGCGGCCCGGGGCCATCCCCGCGCCGCCCACCGCCGGCATGGCCCTGCCGGGCGACACCGCACCGCTGCCGCCAGCCATGGCGCAGCCCAGGAGCCGCTGGGTGCCCGTGCGCTGGGCCGAGCTGCCCGGCTTCGCCGACGACGCCCTGCACGAAGCCTGGAACGCCTGGATCAAGGGCTGCGAGCGCCCGGCGCCCGCCTTCGCCCCCCTGTGCAGCGAAGTGCGCCAGCTCAGCATTGCCAGCGCCGAAGAGCAGCGCGCCTGGATGGTGCAGCGCCTGCAGCCCTACCGCGTCGAGGCCGCCGATGGCAATGCCGAAGGCCTGCTCACCAGCTACTACGAGCCCATGATCGACGCCGCACGGCAGCCCGGCAACGGCTACACCGTGCCGGTGTACGGCCTGCCCGCCGGCCACGGCGCCCGCAAGCCCTGGTACACGCGCCAGCAGATCGACACCCTGCCCGAGGCCCAGGCCGCGTTGCAGGGCCGGGCGATTGCCTGGCTGCGCGACCCGGTCGAATCCATGGTGCTGCACATCCAGGGCTCGGGTCGGCTGCAGATCACCGAGGCCGACGGCCGCATCACCACCGTGCGCGTGGCCTACGCCGGCACCAACGACCAGCCCTACCAGAGCGTGGGTCGCTGGCTGCTGGACCAGGGCGCAACGCGCGATGCCACCTGGCCGGGCATCCGCGCCTGGCTGGCGCAGAACCCGCAGCGCACCAACGAGCTGCTGTGGAGCAACCCGCGCTATGTGTTCTTTCGCGAAGAGCCCTTGAGTCCGCTGGACGCCCGGTTCGGCCCGCGCGGCGCGCAGGGCGTGCCCCTCACGCCCGGCCGCTCGATCGCCGTGGACCGCCAGAGCATTCCCTATGGCACGCCGGTATGGCTGGCCTCCCGGGGCCCGCAGGTCTCGATGCAGCGCCTGGTGATGGCGCAGGACACCGGCAGCGCCATCGTGGGCGCGGTGCGGGCCGACTATTTCGCCGGCTGGGGCGCCGAGGCGGGCGAGCTGGCGGGGCGGCTCAAGCAGGGCCTGCGCCTGTGGGCACTGTGGCCGCGCTGAGCCGGCCGCATCGAAGCGAATGCCCTTGCAGCCTCAGCGCTCCATGAGGTAGCGCACCACCTCGGGGGGCGATTCGCCCCGGTGGAACGCCAGCTTGCGCTCGCGCAGCGCCACATCCGACGCGGTCACCCGGTCAAAGCGGCGCAGGTGCTCGGTCCAGGACTCGTCCACGATCTGCTCCACATAGCGCGCCGGATCGGTCAGGTCGTGCAGCAAATCGCACGACAGCGCCCCTTGGCGCAGGCGGCTGCGGCGGCTTTCTTGCATGAGGGTGCGAAATTCCGTGGCGCGCGTCGGGTCGATGGTGTAGGCGATGGTGACCACCACGCGCCCGGCCTCGGGCGGAGTGGCCGCCACGGGCGCCTTGAAGGCCTGGGAAGGGCTGAGGTCCTCTTCCATGTGGCGGTCGGTCACCAGGCGCTGCACCAGGGCCATGGCGATCACGCCGGTCAGCGCGGCCAGCGCCAGGCTCAGGTGCACCGACGCCACCGTGGCCACCTGCCCCCACAAGGCGGCGCCCAGCGCGGTGGCGCCCATGATGGCCATCTGGAAGATCGACATGCCGCGCGCGCGCACCCAGTTGGGCAGGGCCAGCTGGGCCGACACGCTGAGCGAATTGGCCGTGGTGATCCACGCCATGCCCGCCAGCACCATGGCGGGCACGGCCATATAAACATTGGGTGCCATGGCCATCACCGCCATGGCGGCGGCCTGCAGCAGCGTGCCTCGGCGCACCAGCACATCGCGCGCCATGGCCTGGCGCAGGCGCGGCAAAAACATGGCCGCCACGATGGCGCCCGCCCCCATGGAGGCGAGCAGCAGCGTGAACGTGCCCGCGCCACCGCCGTCGAGCCCCTTGGCCACCAGCGGCAGCAGGGCCATCAGCGCCGTGGCGTTCAGGAAAAACACGGCGATGCGCCACAACACGGCCCGCATGCGCGGCGACTGGTGCACGAACTGCAGGCCCACGCGCATGGCACTGGGCAGCTTTTCGCGGCCCAGCGGGCTGGGCACATGGGCGCGCTTCCAGCGCATGATCACCAGGCCCGACACCACCGACAGCACGGCGTTGAGCACAAACACCCAGGCGCTGCCGGCGCTGGCGATGATGGCGCCCGCCAGCAGCGGGCCGATGATGCGCGAGGCGTTCATGGCCACGCCGTTGAGTGCCAGCGCCGCGGGCAGCTGCGGGCGGCTGACCAGCTCGGGCACGATGGCCGAGAACACCGGCCAGCGCATGGCCAGGCCGATGCCGTTGGCAAAGGTCAGCGCCAGCAGCAGCGGCGCCGTCATGCCACCGGCCAGCACGGCCACGCACAGCACCAGCGCCACGGCCGCCACCCAGAACTGCGTGGTGATGAAGTAGCGCCGCCGGTCCAGGATGTCGGCCAGCGCCCCGCTGGGCAGGCCCAGTAAAAAGACCGGCAGCGTGGACGCCGACTGCACCAGCGCTACCAGGATGGGCGACGAGGTGAGCGTGGTCATGAGCCAGGCGGCCGCCACGTCGTTCATCCACATGCAGGTGTTGGCCGCCACCCAGGTGAGCCAGAGCATGCGGAACACCGGCACCGACAGCGGCGCCAGCGGCGAAAGAGAGGCCCGCTGGGCCGCGCTTTCGCCCAGCCTGGCGGTGGCGGCCTCTTCGGCGCCCCGGGCGGCGGCGGCCACATCGGCCGGCGACGGGGAGGAATCAGGGGATGGGACGGAAAAAACGCCGTGGGCGCTGTCGTGGGGCGGCTGTGGAGGCATGGCCCGCCATTGTGCTGCGTAAGGGCGCGGAGCGCAGCGCCCGCCTGCGCAACCCGGAGTGGACCAGGGTCTGGTTTTCGTTGCAACTGGAGCCAAAACAATCTGCAGCGCTTTACCGGAAATTGCCACGAGCTATTAAATAAATAGCACTCAGGGGCGCCCTCGCGCCAGGTGCGTGAGCGGCAAGGCGCTGCTGTCCTTCACCTCGCCCAGCGAAAAGCTGGTGTGCATGTCTTTCACATTCGGCAAATTGAGCAGCACATCGCGGGCAAACAGCGAGAAGCTGTCCAGGTCGCGTGCCACCACCTGCAGCTCGAAGGTGCCGGTGCCGCTGATGTAGTGGCAGGACACCACTTCGGGGATCTTCCGGATGGCCACTTCCATCGCACGGGTCAGGTTGCCCGTGCTGCGGTCGGCGTCCAGCCGCACGAAGGCCAGCACCCCCAGGCCGATCTTGTGCCGGTCGATCTCGGCGTGGTAGCCCTTGATGAAGCCTTCTTCCTCCAGCGCCCGCACACGCCGCCAGCAGGGCGCGGCCGACAGGCCCACGCGCTGGGCCAGTTCAGCGTTGGTCAGCCGGGCGTTGGCCTGCAGTTCGCCCAGGATGGCGAGGTCAAATTTGTCCAAACTATGCATGATTTTCAGATTCTAAGAAAGATCCTTTCTGAATCGAGGGTAAACGTGGCATGAAAACGAAAGCACATAGCGCGTCACAGTGCCTAAACTGCCTGCAAAGCCATTCCACGCCAAAGGGCTGCCCACCCGGCGGCCTTTTGGCACGCCCCCCTTCTGGAGCACCACCATGAACGCCCCCCTGCCCGAGCACATCCGCAAAGCACTGGAAACCGTCACGCTCGACGACAAATACACCCTGGGCGGAGGCCGGGCCTTCATGAGCGGCGTGCAGGCCCTGGTGCGCCTGCCCATGCTGCAGCGCCAGCGCGACGCCGCAGCGGGCCTGAACACCGCCGGCTTCATCAGCGGCTATCGGGGCTCGCCGCTGGGCACGTATGACCAGTCGCTGTGGGCCGCCAAGAAGCACCTGGCCGCCAACAACATCGTCTTCCAGCCCGGCGTGAACGAGGAACTGGCCGCCACGGCGGTGTGGGGCACCCAGCAGCTCGACCTGTACCCGCAAAGCAAGAAGTTCGACGGCGTGTTCGGCATCTGGTACGGCAAGGGACCGGGCGTGGACCGCTGCTCGGACGTGTTCAAGCACGCCAACATGGCTGGCACGGCCCGGCATGGCGGCGTGATTGCAATCGCGGGCGACGACCACATCAGCAAGAGCAGCACGGCCGCGCACCAGAGCGACCATATCTTCAAGGCCTGCGGGTTGCCGGTGTTCTTCCCGAGCAACGTGCAGGACATTCTGGACATGGGCCTGCACGCGTTTGCCATGAGCCGCTTTTCGGGCGTGTGGTCGGGCATGAAGACGATCCAGGAGGTGGTGGAGTAGTCCAGCAGCATCAGCGTGGACCCGGATCGCGTGCAGATCATCCTGCCCGAAGACTTTGCCATGCCACCGGGCGGCCTGCACATCCGCTGGCCCGATGCGCCGCTGGAGCAGGAGGCGCGCCTGATGGACTACAAGTGGTATGCGGCCCTGGCCTATGTGCGCGCCAACAAGCTCAACTACAACGTGATCCAGGGCCCCAGCGACCGCTTCGGCATCATCGCCAGCGGCAAGGCCTACAACGACACCCGCCAGGCCCTGGTGGACCTGGGGCTCGATGACGACACCTGCCGCCAGCTCGGCATCCGCGTGCACAAGGTCAACGTGGTGTGGCAGCTCGAAGCCACCATCAAGCGCGACTTCTCGCAGGGACTGCAGGAGATTCTGGTGGTGGAAGAAAAGCGCCAGGTCATTGAATACCAGATCAAGGAAGAGCTCTACAACTGGCGCGCCGACGTGCGCCCCAACGTGCTGGGCAAGTTCGACGAGGTCGAGGGCGACAACTCGGGCGGCGAGTGGTCCATGGCCAACCCCGGCCAGAACTGGCTGCTGCGTGCCAAGGCCGACCTCACGCCCGCCATCATCGCCAAGGCCATTGCCAAGCGCCTCAAGAAACTCGGTGTGCCCGGCGACACCATCGCCCGCATGGATGCGCGCCTGGCCATCATCGAGGCCAGCGAACGCGCCATGGCCGCGCTGACGGTGGACACAGGCGAGCGCGCCCCATGGTTCTGCAGCGGCTGCCCGCACAACACCAGCACCCGCGTGCCCGAGGGCTCGCGCGCCGTGGCCGGCATTGGCTGCCACTACATGACGGTGTGGATGGACCGCAGCACCAGCACCTTCACGCAGATGGGCGGCGAAGGCGTGAGCTGGGTGGGCCAGGCGCCGTTCACCAAGGACGCACATGTGTTTGCCAACCTGGGCGACGGCACCTACTTTCACAGCGGCCTGCTGGCGATTCGCCAGAGCATCGCGGCGGGCGTGAACATCACCTACAAGATTTTGTACAACGATGCCGTGGCCATGACCGGCGGCCAGCAGGTGGGCGAGCGGCCCGAGGGGCATTCGGTGGCGCAGATTGCGCACAGCCTGCGCGCCGAGGGGGTGGTGAAACTGGTCGTGGTCACCGACGAGCCCGAGAAATACCACGGCCGCACGCACCGGCTGGACAGCAGCGCCGTGCGCGCCGGCCACCCCGAACTGATCAACGACCTGCCGCCCGGCGTCGAGGTGTTTCACCGCGACGAGCTCGACCGCATCCAGCGCGAATTCCGTGCAATCCAAGGCTGCACGGCGATCATCTACGACCAGACCTGCGCCACCGAAAAGCGCCGCCGCAGGAAACGCGGCTCCCTGGTCGACCCGGCCAAGCGCGTGGTGATCAACGAGCTCGTCTGCGAGGGCTGCGGTGATTGCTCGGTGCAGTCCAACTGCCTGTCGGTCGAGCCCGTGGAAACCGAGTTCGGCCGCAAACGCCGCATCAACCAAAGCACTTGCAACAAGGACTATTCCTGCCTCAAGGGTTTTTGCCCGAGCTTTGTGACCGTGGAAGGCGGCCAGCTCAGGAAGCCCAAGAAGGAGAAAAAGGGCGATCTGTCTGCGCTGCCCGCCATCCCCGAGCCCGTGCTGCCGGTGGCCGAAAGCGCCTGGGGCATCGTGGTGGGTGGTGTGGGCGGCACGGGGGTGATCACCATCGGCTCACTGCTGGGCATGGCGGCGCACCTCGAAGGCAAGGGAGTGGTCACGCAAGACGCCGGTGGCCTGGCGCAAAAGGGCGGTGCCACCTGGAGCCACATCCAGATCGCCAACCGGCCCGACGCCATCTACACCACCAAGGTCGATACCGCCAAGGCCGACCTGGTGATCGGGTGTGATTCCATCGTGGCCGCCCACAAGTACACGCTGGCCGTGATGCAGCCGGGCCGCACCTTCGTGGCGCTCAATACGCACCGCACGCCCACGGCGGCGTTCGTGACCAACCCGAACTGGCAGTTCCCGGGCGCCAACTGCGACAGCGCCATCGCGGCGGCTGTGGGCGCAGGTGGCGTGGGCAGCTTCGACGCGGAGCAGGTGGCCACGCAGCTGCTGGGTGACAGCATCTACACCAACCCGCTGATGCTGGGCTACGCCTGGCAAAAGGGCCGCGTGCCCCTGACCCTGGCCTCGCTGATGCGCGCCATGGAACTCAATGGCGTGCAGGTGGACAACAACCAGGCCGCGTTTGAATGGGGCCGCCGCTGCGCCCATGACCTGGCCTCGGTGCAGGCGCTGTTTTCCGCGGCGCAGGTGATCCAGTTCGTCAAGAAGCCGTCGCTGGCCGAAATGGTGGGCAAGCGTGTGGAATTCCTCACCGGCTACCAGAACGCCGCCTACGCCGCCGACTACCAGGCCTTTGTCGAAAAAGTGAAGGCGGCCGAAGCGAAGCTGGGCACCACCACCCGCCTGTCCGAAACCGTGGCCCGCTATCTTTTCAAGCTCATGGCCTACAAGGACGAATACGAAGTGGCGCGCCTGCACACCGACAAGGCCTTCACGGACAAGATCGCCGCCATGTTCGAGGGCGACTACAAGCTGGTGCACCATCTCGCACCGCCCCTCGCGGCGAAGAAAAATGACAAGGGCGAACTGGTCAAGCAGCCCTATGGCCCCTGGATGCGCAGCGCCTTTGGCCTGCTGGCAAAGCTGAAAGGCTTGCGCGGCACCGCGCTGGACATCTTCGGCAAGACCGGCGAGCGCCGCATGGAGCGCGCCCTGATCGGGGAATACCGCGCCTGCATCGACGAGCTGCTGGCCGGCCTCACCCCCGAGAAGTTGCCACTGGCCGTGGAGATTGCCAGCATCCCCGAAGGCATCCGCGGCTATGGCCATGTGAAGGAGCGCCACCTGAAGACGGCGCGCCCGAAATGGGACGGCCTGATGGCGCAATGGCGCGGCGGCCAGACGACCGCGCCCCGGCGCCAGGCGGCCTGAGCCGGTGCCATGGCCCGCGGCGCCCGGGAGCGGCGCGGGTCGCAACTATCAAAAAGAGAGCTTGTAGCGCTTACCCACTCAGCGCAAAAGGCACTTTTCTTCACTAATTTCCGCGCTCCCTCGGCAGATCCACCTTGGGCGGCTAACACCCGGCACCGGCCTGGGTCTTAGCCCTTGGGCGCCGGGCGGGGGCCCGCATACAATGGTCCGTTTCGCCCCGGCAGGTGCGTGTCAAGCGTGTCTGCGGCGGGTTGTGTGTGTTTTGACCATCCATAGTGGAGTCCTGTCCGTGTTTATTTCTTCTGCTTTCGCCCAGACCGCTCCTGCCGCCGCCACGGGTGGCGGTGACATCATGTCCTCGCTCACGGGCATGCTGCCCCTGGTGCTGATGTTCGTGGTGCTGTATTTCGTCATGATCCGCCCCCAGATGAAGCGCCAGAAAGAGCACCGCGCCATGATCGACGCCATTGCCAAGGGCGACGAAGTGGCCACGGCCGGCGGCATCATCGGCAAGGTCACGCGCCTGTCCGAAGGTTTCCTGCACATCGAGATCGCCAGCGGTGTGGAAGTGCAGATCCAGCGCAGCGCCGTGGCACAGGTGCTGCCCAAGGGCACGGTCAAGTAAAGATGCACATTCCCCTGAGCGGCTGCGCCGCTTCCCCCTTCTCTCGCGCAATGCGCGCGAAGGGGGACGATGCCGGTGGCCTGGCAAAGCCAGTTCCACGGCATCCCTGGCAGGGGCTGGCGCCATGCGCCATGGACAACTGAGTAGAGCGCGATCATGAACCGTTACCCGGTCTGGAAGTACGCGATCCTGGTGATCGTGCTGCTGGTAGGTGCCCTGTACACCCTGCCCAATTTCTTCGGCGAAGCGCCTGCTGTGCAGGTTTCGTCCGCCAAGGCCACCGTCAAGGTGGATGCGGCCGTGCAGCAGCGCGTGGAGGAGGTGCTCAAGGAGGCGGGCGTCACCCCTGACCTCGTGACGCTCGAAGGCGGCTCGGTGCGCGCACGCGTGGACACCCCCGACACCCAGCTCAAGGCGCGGGACGCGATCCAGAAGGCCCTGGTGCCCGACCCCGCCAATCCCTCGTACATCGTGGCGCTGAATCTGGTGTCGCGCTCACCGGCCTGGCTCACGGCCCTGCATGCGCGCCCCATGTACCTGGGGCTGGACCTGCGCGGTGGCGTGCACTTCATGCTGCAGGTGGACATGCAGGCCGCGCTGACCAAGAAGGCCGAGTCCTATGCGGGCGACATCCGCACCGCGCTGCGTGACAAGAACATCCGCCACGGCGGCATCAGCCGCGACGGCCAGGCCATCGACATCAAGGTGCGCGACGAAGCCACGCAAACGGCAACCCGCAACCTGATCTCCGACCAGTTCACCGACCTGCAGACCGTCAGCACGCCCGAGGGCAGCGAATTCAGGCTGCGCGCCACCATCAAGCCCGAAGCCACGCGCCGTGTGCAGGAACAGGCGCTCAAGCAGAACATCGTCACCCTGCACAACCGGATCAACGAACTCGGCGTGGCCGAACCCGTGATCCAGCAGCAGGGCCTGGACCGCATCGTGGTGCAGCTGCCCGGCGTGCAGGACACGGCCAAGGCCAAGGACATCCTGGGCCGCACCGCCACGCTGGAGGTCCGCCTGGTGGACGAAGGCACCGAAGCGCGCTCGGCAGAAGCCGGCCGGGGCCCGGTGCCGTTTGGCTCCGAGCGCTACCTGGAACGCAGCGGCCAGCCTGTCATCGTGAAAAAGCAGGTCATCCTGACCGGCGAAAACCTGACCGACGCCCAGCCCGGCTTCGATGGGCAGACCCAGGAACCCACCGTCAACCTCACGCTGGATGCCAAGGGCTCGCGCATCTTCCGCGACATCACGCGCGAAAACATCGGCAAGCGCATGGCCATCGTGCTGTTTGAAAAGGGCAAGGGCGAGGTGGTCACGGCCCCCGTGATCCGCTCCGAAATCGGCGGCGGCCGCGTGCAAATCTCCGGCCGCATGACCACGGCCGAGGCCAACGACACCGCACTGCTGCTGCGCGCCGGCTCGCTGGCCGCACCCATGGAGATCATCGAGGAATTCACCATCGGCCCGAGCCTGGGCGCCGACAACATCGAGCGCGGCATCCACAGCGTGGTCTGGGGCATGGTGGCCGTGGCCGCCTTCATGTGTGTGTATTACCGGCTGTTTGGCGTGTTCTCCACGCTGGCGCTTTCGGTGAACGTGCTGCTGCTGCTGGCCATCCTGTCGATGCTGCAAGCCACACTGACACTGCCCGGCATTGCCGCCATGGCACTGGCGCTGGGGGTGGCGATCGACTCGAACGTGCTGATCAACGAGCGCATCCGCGAGGAGCTGCGCGACGGCATGTCGCCCCAGGCGGCCATCCACGCGGGCTACGAACGTGCCTGGGCGACCATTTTGGACTCCAACGTGACCACGCTGGTCGTCGGTCTGGCGTTGCTGGCGTTTGGCTCGGGGCCCGTGCGCGGTTTTGCCGTGGTGCACACCATCGGTATCCTGACCAGCATGTTCTCGGCCGTTTTCTTCTCGCGCGGCGTGGTGAACCTCTGGTATGGCCGCCAGAAAAAGCTCAAGAGCATGTCGATCGGACAGGTCTGGAAACCAGACGCCGACTCCGCCGTGGCCAAGACCAACTAAAGGAGGAAGACCATGGAATTCTTAGTTCCAGCATCACATGCGCTGCGCGCATATGGGCTTCCTCTGAAAACTCCAACCAAGGAATAAAAATCATGGAGTTTTTCCGCATCAGAAAAGACATCCCCTTCATGAAGCACGCGTTGGTTTTCAACGCGATCTCCTTCATCACCTTTGCGCTGGCCGTGTTCTTCCTGATCACGCGCGGCCTGCACCTGTCGGTCGAGTTCACCGGCGGTACGGTGATGGAGGTGGCTTACAGCCAGCCGGCAGAACTGGCCAAGGTGCGCGAGACGGTCTCCGGCCTGGGCTACCCCGATGTGCAGGTGCAGAACTTCGGCACCGCGCGCGACGTGATGATCCGCCTGCCCGTGCAAAAGGGGGTGACCTCTGCCCAGCAGAGCGAACAGGTCATTGCGGCGCTCAAGACGGTTGATCCGGCCGTCACGCTGCGGCGCACCGAGTTTGTCGGCCCGCAGGTGGGCGAAGAGCTGGTGCACGGTGGCCTCATGGCGCTGGCCATGGTGGTGGTGGGCATCGTGGTTTACCTCGCCTTTCGCTTCGAGTGGAAGTTCGGCGTGGCCGCCATCATCGCCAACCTGCACGATGTGGTGATCATCCTGGGTTTCTTCGCGTTCTTCCAGTGGGAGTTTTCGCTCTCGGTGCTGGCGGCCGTGCTGGCGGTGCTGGGCTACTCGGTCAACGAGTCGGTGGTGATCTTCGACCGGATCCGCGAGGCCTTCCGCAAATACCGCAAGATGAACACGCACGAGGTGATCGACCACGCGATCACCAGCACCATGAGCCGCACCATCATCACCCACGCATCGACGGAAGCGATGGTGCTGTCGATGTTCTTCTTTGGTGGACCCAGCCTGCACAACTTTGCGCTGGCGCTCACCATCGGCATCCTGTTCGGCATTTACTCGTCGGTGTTCGTGGCCGCCGCCATTGCCATGTGGCTGGGCGTGAAGCGGGAAGACCTGGTCAAGACAGCCAGGAAAGAGAACGAGGATCCGAACGATCCGAACGCCGGGGCCACGGTCTGACACGCTAGCATTGACGCATGGCTGTCCCCCTCCCTTCCGTTCCGCAGCGTCGACTGGCCCGCCAGGCGCGCCAGAAGTTTGTGGAAGGAGTCTGCGCCGGGTTGCCCGACGTGGACCAGGCGGTTCTGGATTTCCTGACCCAGCTGATGTCCCAGATTGGCACGCAGCGCGAGATGCAGTCGCGGCGCGATGCCTGGCTGCTGTACCAGCAGCACCACGGCGACTGGCTGGCGCGCATGGTCCAGGCCCTGCGCGATGCACTGGCCCCCCCCATCAGCGCGACGCGCGACAGCCGGGCCACTGGCGCGCAGTTCGAGTTGCTCGGCGACGATGTGGTGGAAAACAAGATCGCTGCCTCGCGCATGGCGCTCACGATCACCGAACAGGTCAGCCAGCAGCTCGACACGGTACGTCAGCGAACCCAGTCGCTGGAAGGCCAGGACCTCGACAGCCATGACATTCTGCGCCCCGAGGCCGTCTGCCTGATCGTCGTCGAGCAATGGTGCCATGCAGGCCTGCAGCGCACGGACCTGCTGACCGTGGTGGACCCCCTGCAGCGCGACCTGGCCAACCTGCTGCAAAAGCAGTACCAGGCCGTGAACATGTTCTATGTGGAGCAGGGCATCACCCCGCAAAACAACCTGCGGGCGCGCGTGCGTCGAACCGAAGGCGGTGCAGTGCCCGGCAACGATGGCGGAGCGGGTGGACCGGCATCGCAAGCACCGACGCAAACGCGGGGGGCCCTGGCCGCATCGCGCGCAGCGCCACCGGGGCAATCCCAGCCCCAGGGCATGGGAACGGTCTTCACCACGGGCATGACGCCACTGTCGCGTGCACGCCTGCGGGCGCAGGGCATCATGGGCCAGCTGCGGCGGCTGCTCACGCAGCCCGCCACCGGCATTGACCTGGTCAATGCGCCGCCCGCATCGGTGGCGCTGGCGCATGCCCTCACGGCCCACCGCGTCCAGGCGGACACCTATTACAACGGTGACGCCACGCTCATCGAAGACTACAGCCCCGCCGCGGTGGTCCAGCTGGCGGGCGCAGTCCGGGAGCGATCCACCGAATTGAAGAAGCACGCCTCGACGGCAGGAGAGAAGGCCATCATCGAGGTGGTGGCGCTGATGTTCCAGAGCATTCTGGCCGAGGACCGCATTCCCTCCGCCGTGCGCGTGTGGTTTGCACGCCTGCAGGTTCCGGTGCTGCGCGTGGCGCTGGCCGAACCTGAATTCTTCAGCAACATCGCCCATCCTGCACGCCAGCTCATTGACCGCATGGGGGCGTGCGTCATGGGATTTGATGCCACCACCATCAATGGCAGCACCCTGGAGGCCGAAATTCGCCGCGTGGTGCAGGTGATCGAACAGTATCCCGAGACCGGGCGCCGGGTCTTTCAGCTGGTGTACGACGAATTCGAGAAATTCCTGTCGAAGTTCCTGACCGAAAAGCAGACCACCTCGCGCCTTGTCAGTGTGGCCCAGCAGGTGGAACAGAAGGAAACGCTGGCCATCCAGTACACGATCGAGATGCGCACCATGCTGCGCGACATGCCGGTGCGCGACGAAATTCGGGAGTTCCTCTTCAAGACCTGGGCCGAGGTGCTGGCCCTCTCGGCAGTGCGCGAGGGCCCACAGCACGCCGACACCATCATATTCAAGCGCACGGCCGCCGATCTGGTGTGGGCGGCCAGTGCCAAACCCCATCGCAGCGAACGGGCGCAGGTCATCCAGAGCCTTCCGGGCCTGCTGCAGCGCCTGCGCCAGGGCCTGGTATTGATGGGGGTCGAAGGAGCCGCCCAGGATGCCCAGATCAAGGCGCTGACCGATACCCTGGCCGATGCCTTCCTGTCCAAGACCGCGTCCATTCCGCAGGCCCACATCGACGCCATGGCCAAGCGTCTGGCCAACCTGGAAGACTTCATCGGGGATACCACGCTGGGAGACATGCCGCTCAATGCCGACAACATCGAAATGATGCTCGGTATCGATGCCTCCTCCATCCACGTGATTGCCGACAACGGCGCCCCGGTGGACGATGCCATGGTGGCGTGGGCCCAGGAATTGCAGCGCGGTGCGTGGTTCACACTGGACCACAACGGGGCTTCGGCCCAGGTGCAGTACGCCTGGCAGAGCCAGCGCAAGCAATTGCACCTCTTCGCTGCCACGGACGGCCGCAGCTACCTTATCCAGCTGCGTCGGCTGGCGGCCTACCTGCAGTCCGGGCTGCTGGTGGCACAGGACGAGGAAGGCCTGACCCTGCGCGCCACGCGCGACGCACTGGCCAAGCTGGACGCCAATCCGGAGCGGCTGCTGGACTGACACCCCCAAGCGGCAGAGCACGGCCGCTCAGGCGCTGCCCATGCGTTGAAACAAACCGCCCGGTAGCCGGGCCACGGCACCGGCCAGCTCCAGCTCCAGCAGCTCGACCTGCATGGCGGCGGTGTCCATGCCCGTGCGCGCCATCAGTGCGTCGAGCCCCACCGGATCGAAACCCATCGCCTGCAGCAATGCGCTTTCGGGCGGATGGGCAGGCGCCGTACCAGGAGAAGCCGGCGGTGGTGGCGCCGATGCAGCGGGAAAGTGGAGTTCTTCCAGCACATCCTGCACCGATTCCACCAGTTTGGCGCCCTGCCGAATCAGGGAATGGCATCCGCGCGACTGGGGTGCATGGATGGAGCCCGGAATGGCGAACACTTCACGGCCCTGCTCCACCGCCAGACGGGCCGTAATCAGCGAACCCGATGCCAATGCCGCTTCCACGACCAGCGTTCCCTGCGAAAGCCCCGCAATAATGCGGTTGCGCTTGGGGAAATTGGCCGCCAGCGGCGGTGTGCCCAGGGGGTATTCGCTGATCAGCAGGCCGTGGGCGGCGATGCGCCGTGCCAGCCCCAGATTCTGGCGGGGGTACACCCTGTCAAGCCCGGTGCCGACCACCGCAATCGTGGCGGGGAATGTGGCATCTGCCATTGCGCTGTCCAGCGCCCCCTCATGTGCTGCAGCATCCACCCCCAGCGCCAGCCCGGACACGATGGTCAGCCCCGCCGCGTGCAGCGCACGCGCAAACTGCCGCGCGTTGTCCGCCCCCTGGGCGGTGGGATTGCGGCTGCCCACGATGGCCAGACAACGCCCGGAGGGAAAAGGCCGGGTGGCCCACAACGCCGCCGGCCCGATGCCATACAGCACCAGCGGAGGGTCTTCTGTGTCGAGCAGGGCCTCTGGATAACGTGCATCGCCCAGGGTCAGGAACACCCGTGCAGTTCCGTCTGGCGCCGGCCCCTGAAGCCAGGCCCAGGTGGTCTCCAGTTGCTGCGCCAGGCCCTCGGGAACCTTGCACAGGGCCCGGGCCTGCGCGGGCGTGACGCACTGCCCCAGCGCCCCCTCGGACTGCTGAAAAATGGCGGCAGGAAGACCAAAAGCCGCCAGGAGGCGGCGGGCGGTGCTGCTGCCAACGCCCGGCGTCAGCGTCAGGCGCAACCAGCCGGAGAGTTCATCGATGTCCATGGTCAGGACAGGGGAGACACGCTGGACACCAAGGCCGCGGCATGGCCACCGACGCCCTCCTTATTCGGGATTGACCAGACGGTCACCCACCCGCACGCCGGTGCGGATTTCCAGAATCAACGCGTAGGAAACCCGGTCAAAGGTGCGAAACACCATCACATGGCCATTGCGCTCGCTAGGCAGCTTGATCACCGTCTTCGCGGCATCGGTGGTGTCCTTGAGGCGATCGCCCTTGGTCATGATGTGAAGCACCTGGCCGGCTTCCATGCCGTCCTTCGTGCCCCGGTTGATGGCAATGACCTGGTTCTGTGCGGCGTAGGTCACCGAGTTGCCGCCATAAATCGAGACCACCCGCGCATCGACCTCCATCTGGGGTGCGCGTGGCGTATAGCTGACGAAAGCGCGTGCTGGCGCTGGCAGCAGCCGGTCTCCCGCACGAACCTCTTCCTTGGTCGCAGACAGCTCCACGGTGGCGGGCACGTAGTCATACGCAATGCCGCCCTTGCCATTGGCCGATTCTTCCACCGACTCGCCACGCACCAGCTCTGCCTTGCCGACATATTGCGCTTCGTAACCCAGGATTTCACCCGTCAAAGGGTCCTTGAGGGCAATGGCATCCCGGAACACCCGGTAGTGGCGTGATGCACCGGCTTCCATCCGCAGGGGGCTGGATTCATCGCCCCGGGCATAGGCACGGTCGCCGTCGGCCATCAGCACGCGCTCGTCCACGGTGGCCACGATGCGCGGCGCACGTTGGAGCACCTCGGCGTCCACCACCAGCGGCTCCACCAGGAAAGGCTCGATGAGGTGCGGCTTGAGCGTGGGCAGGGCGGTATCGGCCAGGCTGTCGCTGCGCGTGCGGGGTGACACCCGCACCGTGTCAGGCGCGCCGCGGGCGCTGGTGCGCAGGCGCGCATAACCGCCGTTCTTTTCGAGATAGAGCGTCTGGCCCGGAAAGATCAGATGGGGATTGGGCAGGGCCTGGAGGTTCATGCCCCACAGCTCGGGCCAGCGCCATGGGCGCTGGAGGTACATCCCCGAAATGCCCCAGAGCGTGTCCCCGCGTTTCACCGCATAGGTGTCAGGAGCCCCGGGAGCCAGTTCGGAAAGAGGAACGCCACGTTCGGCCACCTGTTGTGCCGTGGCACGCTGGCCGCTCGAAACAGGATAGTTCTGCGCTTGAACCGGCGCGGCAACCAAAGCGCCGGCAATTACTGTCAACGCACCCAGGGCGGTTCGCCGCACGCTGGTGAATGCCGTCATGTTGTTCCTTTTTTGATGCATTGTGAAACGCCCCCTCACTGGCGCCGCGATCGATTGCCCGATGCAAGCCGCCGGGCAGATACGTTACAAACCGTCTGGGATTTTCTGCTCAAGCCCTTGATTGGGCAACGAATAATGCACCAGGCGGCTGCAGCGCGGGGCAAAAGTGGCGAAAATAGCGACAGCTTTCACCTTCATTCATGGCAATTCTTCCCATTCTCTGTTATCCGGATCCCCGTCTGCACAAGGTCGCTCAGCCGGTCCAGGCAGTGGACGACCGTGTCCAGGCGCTGGTTGCGGACATGCTCGCCACCATGTACGACGCCCACGGCATCGGCCTGGCCGCCACGCAGATCGACGTGCACGAGCGCATCGTGGTCATCGATGTCTCCGAGGAGCGCAACGAACCGCTGGTGCTGATCAATCCAGAGATCGTCTGGGCCAGCCCGGAAAAGCATGTGGGCGACGAGGGCTGCCTTTCGGTGCCAGGCATCTACGACGGCGTGGAACGCTCGGCGGCCGTGCATGTGCGGGCGCTGGATGCGCAGGGGCAATCGCGCACCCTCGAAGCCGAAGGCCTGCTGGCCGTTTGCATGCAGCATGAGATGGACCACCTCATGGGCAAGGTGTTTGTGGAATACCTCTCGCCCCTCAAACGCAACCGCATCAAGACAAAGATGCTCAAGCAGCAAAGAGAAGCACGCGAGTGAGCACCAACGCACTGCGCCGCCTTGGCATCGGCGCCGGTGCGCTGGTTCTGGTGGGGCTGCTGTCAGCCTGTGCCTCGCCGGACCGGGAAAAGCCCGGAGCCAGCCGCGCCGAAGTGCTGTCGCGGCTGGGCCCGCCCTCCAGTGCGACCGCCCTGGAGGGCGGGGCAGAGCGCCTGCTTTATTCCACTCTGCCAGCGGGCCGCCAGGTGTTCCACCTGGACTTCGATGCCGCCGGACGCCTGCAGCGCGTCGAGCAGACCCTCACCTTCGCCCGCTTCTCGGGCATTGCGCTCAACGCATGGACCGTGGCCGACGTCGAGCGCAGTTTCGGCCCGCCGATGCTGGTCGAGCGGGTGGCCCGCTTTGATGGCGATGTCTGGACCTACCGGTTCATGGACGACTACGAACCGCGCATGGCGCACATCCACATCGACCGCGCGGGCACGGTACGCCAGTTGCTCTTCACCGACGACCAACCCGTGGGCGACGACCGGAACCCCTGAGAGCGGTCGCCCGACATTCCTTCATGAACATCATCTTTGCCGGAACCCCCGAATTCGCCCGTATTGCCTTGCAGCGCCTGCTGGACGCCGGATTCACCGTCCCTCTCGTCCTCACCCAGCCCGACCGCCCCGCGGGCCGGGGCATGAAACTGCAGGCCTCGCCCGTCAAGCAATGCGCACTGGAGCATGGCATTGCGGTGGCCCAGCCCCGCAGCCTGCGCCTGGATGGCAAATTTCCAGAAGACGCCGCGGCCGCACGCGACGCCTTGCGGGCCGCCCAGGCCGATGCGATGGTGGTGGCCGCCTACGGCCTGATCCTGCCGCAGTGGGTGCTGGATGCCATGAGCGCCGCCCGGCCGCCCGAAGGCGCGAAGGCCCCCTCGGGGGGCAGCGAACCACGCGCAGCGGGGAGCGTGGGGGCCAGGGGTCTGGGTTGCCTGAACATCCACGCCAGCCTGCTGCCGCGCTGGCGCGGCGCCGCCCCCATCCACCGCGCCATTCAAGCGGGCGATGCCGAGACGGGCGTCACCATCATGCAGATGGATGCCGGCCTGGACACGGGCGCCATGCTGCTGACCGAACAACTGGCCATCACCCCCCGCGACACCACGGCCTCGCTGCACGACCGGCTGGCCCACATGGGCGGCCGGCTGATCGTGGAGGCCCTGGAGCTGGCGGCCTGCGGCGGCCTGCAGCCGGTGGCGCAGCCGGCGCAGGGCGTGACCTATGCCCACAAGATCGAAAAATCCGAGAGCACGGTGGACTGGTCGCTGCCAGCCGAGGTGATCGGCCGGCAGATCCGGGCCTTCAACCCTTTTCCCGGTGCAAGCACCACGCTGGGCACCGAGACCATCAAACTCTGGGACTATGAACTCCATAGCCATCAGGGCACACCGGACAAGCGCTACGGCCAGATCTTGTCCGCAGACAACACAGGGGTGCTGGTGGCCTGCGGCGAAGGCGCCCTGCGCCTGACCAGCCTGCAGCGGTCCGGCGGCAAGCGCTTGCCCGCCTCCGAGTTCCTGCGCGGCTTCCCGCTGCAACCCGGCATGGTGCTGGGGGCCGAGCCTCCCGCGCCAGCGATCACGCCCACGGGCCCATGAGTATCACGCCGGTCCGCCAGACCCTGCGCCACCCGGCGTTTCGCCTGGCCATCACCGACATGGCCGGCACCTCGCTGGGTCTGGCCGCCTGGGCCATGGTGACGGGCGTGGCCATGGTCAAAAGCGGCATGTCGGCGTCCATGGCGATTTTCATGTCACTGCTGGTGTATGCCGGCAGCGCCCAGCTGGCCGTGATTCCGCTGCTGGCCACCGGGGCGCCGCTGTGGGTGGTCTGGCTCACCGCGTCGTGCGTGAACCTGCGCTTCGTGATCTTCAGCAGCCTGTGGCGCAGCTACTTTGCGCACCTGCCGCGGCGCTGGCGCGTGACCATTGGCTACTTCAGCGGCGACGTGATCTTCGTGGCCTTCATGAAGCGCTTTCCGGCACCGCAGCCTGCGCCCGACCAGCTGCCCTATTTCTGGGGTGCCGCCGTCACCAACTGGCTGGCCTGGCAGGTGCCGTCGATTGCCGGCATCCTGCTGGCCAACGCCGTGCCACTGTCCTGGGGCCTCGGGTTTGCCGGTGTGCTGGCGCTGCTGGGGGTGCTGCTGTCGCTGCTGTTCGACCGCGCCACCTGGCTGGCCACGGGGGTGGCCGCCACCGCCGCCATTGCCGCGTTTGCGCTGCCGCTCAAGCTCAACATCCTGGTGGCCATTGCCGCTGCAGTCACCGTGGGGCTGCTGATCGAGGCCGTGGACCGGCGCCGCCACAAGCCCGAGGTGCTGCTGGTGCCGGCCGACAGCCGGATCACCGCCGATGGGCTCGAACAGGTCGAAGCGGGCGACGCCGTGGCACTGCGCGAGGAGCAGCATCCATGAACGGGGATGGACTGGAAGCCTTTGTCGCGGTGATCGGGCTGGCCTTGCTCACCGTGCTGACGCGCTCGTTCTTCATGATCCCCGAGCGCGAGCTGCCCCTGCCCGACTGGCTCAAGCGCGGGCTCAAATATGCGCCGCTGGCGGCGCTCACGGCCGTCATTGCGCCCGAGATATTCATGTCGCACGGCGAGCTCATCGCCACGCTGCAAGACGCGCGCCTGCCCGCCGTGCTGGGCGCCGTGGCCTACTATTTCTGGCGCCGCGGCATCCTGGGCACCATCGTGGTGGGGATGCTGGTGTATCTGCCGCTGCACATCGGCTGGGGCTGGTAAGCCGGCAGGCCCCGCAGCAGGGCGGAACGGGGCAGGGGCCGGGCGCCTAAAATGACAGCCCCGTTACACGTGCCCCCTTCGCGAGCTACTTGCCCATGAACATCCTGCGTTTTTCCGACCTGTGCGCCCAGAACCAAGTCCGTGGTCAGCGCGTCTTCATCCGTGCGGACCTGAACGTGCCGCTGGACGCCGCCGGCCACATCACCGAAGACACCCGCATCCGCGCCTCGATTCCTTGCATCCGCATGGCCCTGGACGCGGGTGCCGCCGTGATGGTGACCAGCCACCTGGGCCGCCCCACCGAAGGCGCGTTCCAACCCGAAGACTCGCTGGCCCCCGTGGCCCGGCGCCTGTCCGAGCTGCTGGGCCGCGACGTGCCGCTGCTCGCCAACTGGGTGGACGGCGTCACCGTGGCCCCGGGGCAGGTGGTGCTGCTGGAAAACTGCCGCGTCAATGTCGGCGAAAAGAAAAACAAGGAAGAACTGGCCCGCAAGCTGGCCGCCCTGTGCGACATCTTCGTGAACGACGCCTTTGGCACAGCCCACCGCGCCGAGGGCACCACCTATGGCATCGCCCAGTACGCCCCTGTGGCGTGCGCCGGTCCGCTGCTGTCGGCCGAAATCGACGCCCTGACCAAGGCCCTGGCCCAGCCCCAGCGCCCCCTGGCGGCCATCGTGGCCGGCTCCAAGGTGTCCACCAAGCTCACCATCCTGCAAAGCCTGGCCGACAAGGTGGACCAGCTGATCGTGGGCGGCGGCATTGCCAACACCTTCATGCTGGCCGCCGGCCTGCCCATCGGCAAGAGCCTGGCCGAGCCCGACCTGCTGGACGCCGCCCGGTCGGTGATGGCCGCCATGAAGGCCCGCGGCGCCGAGGTGCCGATTCCCACCGATGTGGTCACCGCCAAGACCTTCGCCGCCGACGCCCCCGCCACCATCAAGGCCGCCACCGATGTGGCCGACGACGACCTGATCCTGGACATCGGCCCCCAGACCGCCGCGCGGCTGGCCGCCCAGCTCAAATCGGCCGGCACCATCGTCTGGAACGGCCCCGTCGGCGTGTTCGAGTTCCCGGCCTTTGAAAACGGCACGCGCGAGATCGCCCAGGCGATTGCGCAATCGCCCGCCTTCAGCATCGCAGGCGGCGGCGACACCCTGGCGGCCATCGCCAAATACGGCATCGAGCAGCAGGTGGGCTACATCTCCACCGGCGGTGGCGCCTTCCTCGAAGTGCTCGAAGGCAAGACCTTGCCGGCGTTCGAGATCCTCGAAAAACGGGCCGCTGCGCAGTCCTGAGGGACGCACTGAACCAGGGCCGTTGCGACGGCCTTTTTTCTGCGCACCTTCACCCTGCCTGGCCCGCCTAAAATTGCGCCCATGACCTTCCTCGACATGCTGCGCAATGCCGCCACCCAGAACAACTCGATGCTCTGCGTGGGACTGGATCCTGAACCCACCCGGTTTCCCGCCGGCATGCGCGGCGACCCGCACAAGATCTACGATTTTTGTGCCGCGATTGTGGACAGCACGGCGGATGTGGCCTGCGCCTTCAAGCCCCAGATTGCCTACTTTGCAGCCCACGGCGCCGAAGACCAGCTCGAGCGCCTCATGCAGCACATGCGCTGCAACGCGCCCCAGGTGCCGGTGATCCTGGATGCCAAGCGGGGCGACATCGGCTCCACCGCCGAGCAATACGCCAAGGAGGCCTTCGAGCGCTATGGCGCGGATGCCGTCACGCTCTCGCCCTTCATGGGGTTTGACTCCATCGAGCCCTACCTGGCCTACCACGGCAAGGGGGCGTTCCTGCTGTGCCGCACCTCCAACCCCGGCGGTGACGACCTGCAAAACCAGCGCCTGGCCAGCATCGAGGGCCAGCCCCTGCTGTACGAACATGTGGCCCGTCTGGCCCAAGGCCCCTGGAACCGCAATGGCCAGCTCGGCCTGGTGGTGGGCGCCACCTACCCCCAGGAAATCGAGCGCGTGCGCAGCATTGCGCCCACGCTGCCCCTGCTGATCCCCGGCGTGGGGGCCCAGGGCGGCGATGCCGTGGCCACGGTGCGCGCCGGCCTGCGCCCGGACGGCCCCATCATCGTGAACTCGTCACGGGCCATTCTGTATGCATCGGGCGGCGACGATTTCGCCGCCGCCGCGCGCCACGAAGCGCTGCGCACCCGCGCCGTGCTGCAGGCGGCAGCCGGCTGAGCTGCATGGCACCCCTGGCGGCCCCCGCTGCGCCTGCGTGCCGGCAGGGCCTTGCCTGTCCTCGGCATCCGCAGCCGCCGCCGTTGCCCACCCGCAGGGCCGATTTCGCACACGGGCATGCAGCCCGCAGGCCATGCAGCTGAAATGGCTGGACGACTTCATCACGCTGGCGCAGGAGCGCAGCTTCACGCGCGCGGCCGAATTGCGCCATGTCACCCACCCCGCGTTCGGGCGACGCATCCGCGCCCTCGAAGCCTGGGCCGGCACGCCCCTGGTGGAGCGCGGCGGAGGCCCGGTCACGCTGACCCCTGCGGGTGCCAGCCTCCTCGAAACCGCGGCCCAGCTGGTGCGCAACCTGGACCAAACGCATGAGGAGCTGCAAAGCCTGGCCGGGCGCCACGGGCGCACCGTAACGCTGACCACGGGCCGCACCCTGGCCCGCACCGTCGTGGCCGACTGGCTGGTGCACCTGCGCCCCGTGCTGCAGGATGGCGAACTGCGCATCCTGACGCGTGCGCTCGCTGACACCGTGGCCCTGCTGGAGCGCGGTGAAGCCGATTTCTCGCTCGTCTACCACCACCCGGCGCTGGCCGTCGCACTGGACGCGCGGCAGTTCACCCATGTCACGCTGGCGGCAGACCGGCTGGTGCCGGTGTCTCGGGCCACGGCCGAAGGGCGGGCCTTGCACAGTTTCGCCCAGGCGCAGCCCGTGCCCTACCTCGCCTACGCGCCCCAGCTGGCGCTGGGGCGCCTCGTCGAGGACCATCTGGCGCACAACCCCCACGCCCCGCGCCTGCAGCGCCTGGTGGAATGCGACTCGGCGGATGCCCATTACGAATACGTGCAAAAAGGACTGGGCGTGGCATGGCTGCCCTGGTCCATGGTGCATGCCGACTGCAAGATCGGACGCCTGGCCCCTGCGGGCAGCCCGCGCATGGAAGTGCATTTTGATGTGCGCCTGTACCGGCCCAAGCGCCACCTGGGACCGCTGGCCGAGGCCGTATGGCAGGCCGTCACGCTGCGCTGACCTGCGCAGATGGCGGTTGGGGTGGCTCATATTTGCACCAGCTCGTGCCGTTTCAGCACGAACAGGCAGCAGCCACCTTCTCACAATGGAGTATTCCACCACAAGGACCCACGCCATGCACTCCACCACACCCTCGCGCCGCACCGCTCTGGCCTGCGGCCTGGCCTTGCTGGCCTGCGGTCCCGCAGTTGCCCAGGAAACGGCTTACCCCAGCAAGCCCATCACCATCGTCGTGGGCTATCCGCCGGGCGGCAGCACCGACCTGACGGGCCGGGTGGTGGCCACCGAGCTGAGCAACCGCCTGGGCGTGCCGGTGGTGATCGAGAACATTGGCGGCGCCGGCGGCGCCATCGGTGCGCAGAAAGTGGCCAGCGCCGCACCCGACGGCTATACCCTGCTGGTGGGCGCGAGCAACGAGATCGCCATCAACAAGCTGGTGACCAAGAAGGTCAAGTACGACATCAAGGACTTCACCGCCATCGGCCTGATCGCCTCGCAGCCCCTGGTGCTGGTGGCGTCCCCCGGCGCCGGGGTGAAGAGCCTGGCGGAATTCACGCAGAAGGTTTCGAAGAACCCCGGCAAGTTCAGCTACGGTAGCTCGGGCGTGGGCACCTCGCTGCACCTGGCGGGCGAGATGGTCAAGGAGCAGGGCAAGCTGTTCATGACACACATTCCCTACCGGGGCGTGGCGCCGCTCACCAACGACCTGATGGGCAACAACCTGGAGTACGGCGTGTTCGTGCTCTCCAGCGGGCTGCCGCACATCAAGAGCGGCAAGGTGATTGCCTTGGGCACCACCGAAGCCAAACGCTCGGCAGCCACACCGGACATTCCGGCACTGGCCGAATCGGCCCAGTACAAGAACGTGGACATCGGCGTGTGGTTTGCCCTCATGGCCCCGGCCAACCTGCCCAAGCCCGTGACCGACAAGCTCAGGAAAGCCTTGGCCGAAGCCTTGCAGGCACCCGAACTGCGCAAGAAGCTGGAGGCCAGCGGCTCCACGGTGTCGGCACCTGGCGTGAACATCGACAGGTTCCTGAGCAGCGAAGTGGCCAAGTACAAGAAGATCGTCGAATTCGCCCGGATCGAGGAATGATGCCCATGGCCCTGACTTTTGACCTGTCCGCACCCGCCCTGGGCCCCTGGCGCGCCGGCAACACCGGCACCGAGGGCGTCTGGCACTTCGACTCGGGCCAACCGGGTCGCCACGTGATGATCAGCGCCCTGGTGCATGGCAACGAACTGTGCGGCGCCTGGGCGCTGAAAGGGCTGCTTGAATCCGGGCTGCGGCCGCGGCGGGGCCAGCTCACACTGGCGTTCTGCAACCTCGAAGCCTTCGACCGGTTCGATGCCACCGACCATGACGCTTCCCGCTTCACCGACGAAGACCTGAACCGCCAGTGGCTGGACGAGCGCATCAACGCCGGCGACACCCGCGAACGCCGCCGCGCCGCAGCCCTGCGGCCCTTCGTGGCGCGCGCCGACTGGCTGCTGGACATCCACTCGATGCACGAGCCCTCGGCCCCGCTGCTGCTGACCGGCATGCAGCCCCGCAACCTTGCGCTCGCGCGCACCATGCGCTCGCCAGAGCACGTCGTGATCGATGCGGGGCACAAGGATGGTGTGCGCATGCGCGACTATGGCCGCTTCGGCCTGCCCGACGGCGGCGGCCCGGGCCAGGGCGGTGACACGCGCTCGCTGCTGATCGAATGCGGCTTCCATGGCGATCCGGCCAGCCGCACCGTGGCACAGGACCAGTGCGTGCGCTTTCTGGCGGCCGCTGGCGTCCTGGATGCCGCCGAGCTGGCGCACTGGCTGCCCGGCTGGCAGCAGCCCGATGCACCCCGCCAGTGGGCGCTGGAAGTGACCGGCCCGGTGGTGGCACGCAGCAGCGGCTTCCGCTTCACCGAGGGCTTCACGGGGCTGGAACTGATTGCGCAGGCCGGCACCGTGATTGGCGGCAACGACGGCGAGCCCGTCACCACGCCCTACGACGATTGCGTGCTGGTGATGCCATCCACCCGCCAGGCGCGCGCCGGCGTCACCGTGGTGCGCTACGCACGCCGCCGGCCCCTGTGAGACCTGAAGCACCTGCGCACAGGCACCCTCCCCGGGGCTTGCGCATCAGAATGCTATAGATTAAATAGCTTCATGCAATTGAATGGCAAGCACTTCAGGCATTCTTCTTGCCCATTCGCGGCCCCAGCACCACACACGCCAGGGCCAGCACCACGCAGGCCACGCCCGCCCATTGCCAGGCCGTGATGGCCTCACCCAGCACCCCCATGCCTGCGGCAATGCCAACCAGCGGAACACCCAGGCTGAAGGGTGCCACGCGGTTGGCCGGGTAGCGCTTGAGCAAGGTGGTCCACATCCCGTAGCCCAGCACCGTGGCGGCCCAGCCCAGATACGCCAGCGACAGCCAGGCCACCAGCGGCACGGCAGCCCAGGTGGTCGGATCGAGCCAGCGGCTCGCATCGGGGTCCAGCCAGAGCGACAGCAGGGTGAAGGGCAGCACCGGCACCAGGCTGCTCCAGACCACGAACGAGAAAGGGTCGTAGCCCGGCGAGGCTTGCTGCGCCAGGCGCGAGACGATGTTCGACGCGGCCCACCAGGCCGCAGCGCACAGCGTCAGCAGCAAGCCGGCCAGCGTGGTGCCCGCCGCGGCATCACCCGGCTGCACGTAGTTCATCGCAAAGCACAGCAACCCCAGCCCCGCCAGCACAAGGCCCAGCACCAGCGGCCGGCCGGGGCGCTCGTGCAGCACCGCAAAACCGAACAGCGCTGTGAAGAACACCTGCGTCTGCAGCAGCACGCTGGCCAGCGCCGCCGTCATGCCCATCTGCAGTGCCACAAACAAGAAGCCGAACTGCCCCACGCCCTGGAAGCTGCCAAACAGCAGCACCCAGCGCCAGTGCATGCGCGGCGCCCGCACCAGCAGCACCAGGGGCACCGCCGCCCACAGGTAGCGCAAGGCGCCCAGCTGGAAGGGCGTGAAGCTGCGCAGGCCCCACTTCATGGCCACGAAGTTCACGCCCCAGAGCACCACCACCGCCAGCGCGGCCAGAAGATCGCGGCCCCGCATCGGCCCCGGCGCAGCAACCATTTGCCGCCTTACTGCGCAACGCGCGCCGCTTCGTCGGCCCAGCGCAGGACGATTCCCCCCTGGATGCGGCCGGATGGCGATGGTGCGCCACAGCTGGCCAGAAAGCGCAAGGTGATGGAATGCATGCCGGGGGATCTCCGCGAAAGGGACGCCGGACATTATTCACCAACGCCTGCAGCCTGCCGATAGTCGCCCAGGCCGCCGGCCCGCTGCCGCCATCGCCTGATGTGAGTCAGTACCACTTTGCGCGAGCATCCATGCATTGCGTTACGGATGGTGAAGCCCCGCATGGCTTTGCCCTCGTGGCCAGCGAGGTGCGCAGCCTGGCCGGGCGCAGTGCCGAGGCAGTACCCTGGCGGACCGTGCCGGAGCCACGATGAACGAGGTGGTGGGCGCCATCCGCTGCGTGACCGGCATCGTGGGAAAAATCAGCACCCAATGAGCATTTGAGGCTGTTTTGAGCATTGTTTTTCGCTGTTCAACAGCGGTGACGATGGAACGCCCCGTTCGCCTTCCATTGCCAGCTCCCCTTTGCGTTGATCTCGCATCCATCCGACGGGATCAGAAGAATCCCAATTTGTTTTCGCTATAGCTGACCAACAGGTTTTTCGTTTGCTGATAGTGGTCCAGCATCATCTTGTGCGTCTCACGCCCGATGCACGATTCCTTGTAGCCGCCAAACGCCGCGTGCGCGGGGTAGGCGTGGTAGCAGTTGGTCCACACGCGCCCGGCCTGGATCGCGCGGCCCATGCGGTAGGCCACGTTGCCGTTGCGGCTCCACACACCGGCACCACAGCCCGTACAGCGTATCATTGGCCAGGGCTTCGGCTTCGTCCTTGAAGGTGCTCACCGCCAGCACGGGGCCGAAGATTTCTTCCCAGCGCCTTCCTGCTTGCCCAGGTCCAGGTACGACAGGCTCTTGGTGAGCTGCTCCTTGCTGGCCTGTGCGCCCATCATGCTGTGGGTGTCCAGCGGGTTCTGGTGCTGGATGGCAGCCACGCGCTTGAGCACACGCTCCAGTGGCGGGGATGAGGTTGTTGGCGGCTGCCTGGGCAATCACGCGGCCCGTGCTGGTGGAGCCGGTGAAAGCAATCTTGGCAATGCGCTTGCTCGTGGCCAGCGGCATGCCCGCCTCACGGCCAAAGCCGTTGACGATATTGAGCACGCCGGGGGGCAGCAGGTCGGCAATCCGCTCGGCCAGGAGCGGCAACCTGTCACAGGCAGCGCGCCAGCTGGGCATCAGCCGCCAGACGCTGTACCGCAAACTGGCTTCACGCACGCATCGAGTAGGTATCAATCAAGCAGCTTGCGACGCTTGATGGAGATGCGCGAGAAGCCATTTTTCATCAAGATGACGTCCCCAAATACGGCGCCAGATACTGCCCCGTATGGCTGGCCGGGTTGGCCGCCAGTTCCTCGGGCGTGCCCACGCCCACCACGGTGCCGCCGCCCGCGCCGCCCTCGGGGCCCATGTCGATCAGCCAGTCGGCGGTTTTGATGACGTCGAGGTTGTGCTCGATGATGACGATGGTGTTGCCCGCATCGCGCAGCTGGTGCAGCACCTTGAGCAGCAGGTCGATGTCGGCAAAGTGCAGGCCGGTGGTGGGCTCGTCGAGGATGTAGAGCGTGCGGCCGGTGTCGCGCTTCGATAGCTCCTGCGCCAGCTTCACGCGCTGCGCCTCGCCGCCCGAGAGCGTGGTGGCGCTCTGGCCCAGGCGGATGTACGAAAGCCCCACGTCCAGCAGCGTCTGCAGCTTGCGCGCGATGGTGGGCACATCCTTGAAGTAGGCCGCAGCGTCTTCCACCGTCAGCTCCAGGATCTGCGCGATGTTCTTGCCCTTCCACAGCACTTCGAGCGTCTCGCGGTTGTAGCGCTGGCCGTGGCACACGTCGCAGGGCACGTACACGTCGGGCAGAAAGTGCATCTCCACCTTCACCACGCCGTCGCCCTGGCAGGCCTCGCAGCGGCCACCGACCACGTTGAAGCTGAAGCGCCCGGGGCCGTAGCCGCGCTCCCTGGCGGTGTTGACCTCGGCCATCAGCTCGCGAATCGGCGTGAACAAACCGGTGTAGGTGGCCGGGTTGCTGCGCGGCGTGCGGCCGATGGGCGACTGATCGACGTTGATGACCTTGTCGAAGTATTCGATGCCCACGGTCTCTTCGTGCGGCGCAGGCTCGTCGTGCGCGCGGTACAGCTGGCGCGCCACGGCTTTGTAAAGCGTGTCGTTGACCAGCGTGCTCTTGCCCGAGCCCGATACGCCCGTCACGCAGGTCAGCAGCCCCACGGGAAAGTCCGCCGTCACGTCCTTCAGGTTGTTGCCCGTGGCGCCTGCCACGCGCAGCGCCTGCACGGCGCCCTGGCGGGCATGGTGCTCGGCCATGCGCTCGGCGCGGCGCTTGCTGGCCTCGGTTTGCGGAAAGCGCGACTTGGCCTTGGCCTCGACCACCGGCGCGGCCTGCTCCAGCACCGGCAGCCAGGGCGTGCGGCGCTTCGGGACGGCAATGGTGCGCGCGCCCGACAGGTACTGGCCCGTGAGCGACTGCGCATTGGCGCGCACTTCGTCGTACGTGCCCTGCGCCATCACGCGCCCGCCGTGCACGCCGGCGCCGGGGCCCATGTCGATCACCTGGTCGGCGGCGCGCATCATGTCTTCGTCGTGCTCGACCACGATCACGCTGTTGCCGATGTCGCGCAGGTGCTGCAGGGTGGCGATCAGCCGGTCGTTGTCGCGCTGGTGCAGGCCGATGCTGGGCTCGTCGAGCACGTACATCACGCCTGTGAGGCCCGAGCCAATTTGTGACGCGAGGCGGATGCGCTGCGCCTCGCCGCCCGAAAGCGTTTCGGCGCTGCGGTCCAGGCTCAAATAACTCAGGCCCACGTCGTTCAGAAACTGCAGCCGCGTGGCAATCTCGCGCACCACCTTGTCGGCAATCTCGGCCTTGGCACCGGTGAGCTTCAGGTCGTTGAACCAGGCATGCGCATCGCTGAGCGTGGCGCGGCTCACCTCATAGATGGCGCGGGCCTGCGCGCCCTCGCCCAGCTTCACATGGCGGGCCTCGCGGCGCAGGCGCTGGCCCTGGCATTCGGGGCAGGGCTGGGTGCTGCGGTAGCGGGCCAGGTCCTCGCGCACCACCACCGAGTCGGTCTCGCGGTAGCGGCGCGCCATGTTGGGCAGGATGCCCTCGAACACATGCTTCTTGACGACGGCTTTGCCCTTGGAGGCGCCGCTGTCCATGATGTAGCTGAAGGCGATTTCTTCCTCGCCCGAGCCTTGCAGGATGGCCTGCTGCACCGGCGCGGGCAGTGATTCGAACGGCGCCTCGATGTCGAACGCGTAGTGCCTGGCCAGGCTCTCCAGCATGGCAAAGTAGTAGCCGTTGCGCCGGTCCCAGCCCTTGATGGCGCCGCTGGCCAGGCTCAAGCTGGGAAAGGCCACCACGCGCGCCGCGTCGAACACCTCGCGCTGGCCAATGCCATCACAGGCCGGACAGGCGCCCATGGGCGAGTTGAACGAAAACAGGCGCGGCTCCAGCTCGGCCAGCGCATAGCTGCACACCGGGCAGGCAAATTTGCTGCTGAACAGGTGCTCCTGCCCCGTGTCCATCTCCAGCGCCAGCACGCGGCCGTTGCCCTCGTGCCCGCCTACGCGCAGCGCGGCCTCGATGCTCTCGGCCAGTCGCTGCTGCAGGTCGGCGCGCACTTTCACGCGGTCGATCACCACGTCGATGTTGTGCTTCTCGGTTTTCTTCAGCTGCGGCAGGTTCTCGTGCTCGTAGATCTGGCCGTCCACCCGAAAGCGGATGTAGCCCAGCGCCTGCATCTGCGCAAACAGCTCGGTGAACTCGCCTTTTTTCTCGCGCGCCACGGGTGCCAGCACCATGAGCTTGGTGTCCTCGGGCAGGGCCAGCACGGCGTCCACCATCTGGCTCACGGTCTGCGCGGCCAGCGGCTGGCCGTGGTCGGGGCAATACGGCGTGCCCGCGCGGGCGTACAGCAGGCGCAGGTAGTCGTGGATCTCGGTCACCGTGCCCACGGTGGAGCGCGGGTTGTGGCTGGTGGCCTTTTGTTCGATGGAAATTGCGGGCGACAGGCCCTCGATCAGATCGACATCGGGCTTGTCGAGCCGCCCCAGGAACTGCCGCGCATAGGCCGACAGGCTCTCCACATAGCGCCGCTGGCCCTCCGCATACAGCGTATCGAACGCCAGGCTGGATTTGCCCGAGCCCGACAACCCCGTGATCACCACCAGCTGGTTGCGCGGGATATCGAGGTCGATGTTCTTGAGGTTGTGCGTGCGCGCCCCGCGGATGCTGATGCGCGCCTGCGCCAGGGCATGTCCCAGGTAGAGACCCGGGGACCCGGAAGGCTGGTCATCGGCAGGACGTTGGGGCAGGGAAGGGTTCACAGTGGAGCGCACGCCAGAAAGCAGAAAAACCCACCATGATAGTGACGCGGGGCCTTCCATGCAGGGCGCCGTCCGGGCAGCCTGTGCGCGGATCGCGGACAATCAAACGCTTTATCGCTTCTGCGGCCCAGGCCCACCGGCCCCTTTTGAGCGTGTCTGACATTACCGTGCCCCCCCCAACCTCTTCGCCCACCCCCGCAAACCCCTCCACGGCCATGACGCCGCTGGAGCGCCGCTCCAGCATCAGCCTGGCGCTGATCTTTGCGCTGCGCATGCTGGGCCTGTTCCTCGTGCTGCCGGTTTTTGCCCTGGAAGCGCGCAAATACCCCGGCGGCGACGACCCCGCACTGGTGGGCCTGGCCATGGGCATCTATGGCCTGACCCAGGCCGTGCTGCAGCTGCCGCTGGGCATGGCCTCCGACCGCTTCGGGCGCAAGCGCGTCATCGTGCTGGGCCTGCTGGTGTTTGCGGCGGGCAGCCTGCTGGCGGCGCTGGCCGATTCGCTCACCGGGCTGCTGGTGGGCCGGGCGCTGCAGGGCGCCGGGGCCGTGTCGGCCGCCGTCACCGCCCTGCTGGCCGACCAGACGCGCGACGCCGTGCGCACCAAGGCCATGGCGCTGGTGGGCGGCAGCATTGGCCTGATGTTTGCCGTGGCGCTGGTGGCGGCCCCCGTGCTCACGGCCCATATCGGCCTGGCCGGTCTGTTTGGCCTGACTTGCGCCCTGGCGCTGGCCGGTGTGGCCGTGGTGCTGTGGTGGGTGCCGGCAGAGTCGGCCGCGCACCAAAACGCGCCGCGCGGCCGCCTGGCCGATGTGTGGCACCACCCCGATCTGCTGCGCCTGAACCTGGGCGTGTTCGTGCTGCACACCGTACAGCTGTCGATGTGGGTTGCGGTGCCCGCCATGCTGGTGCAGGCCGGCCTCGGCAAAGACCAGCACTGGCAGGTGTACCTGCCGGCCGTGGTGCTGTCGTTCGTGGCCATGGGCGGGCTGTTTGCGCTGGAGCGGCGCGGCCGCCTGCGCGGCGCCCTGCTGGGCGCGATTGCGCTGGTGCTGCTGGTGCAGCTGGGCCTGGGCGCGCTGGCCGCCAGCGGCACCACGCCCACGCTGTGGGTGCTGGGGCCGCTGATGTTTCTGTTCTTTTGCGGCTTCAATGCGCTGGAGGCCAGCCAGCCCAGCCTGGTCTCGCGCATGGCGCCGGCGCCGGTGCGCGGCGCGGCGCTGGGCAGCTACAACACGCTGCAGTCGCTGGGGCTGTTTGCCGGCGGCGCACTGGGCGGCGCGCTGGTGAAATGGGCCGGCGCCCCCGGGCTGTTTGCCGCCACCGCCGCCTTGACCGCCCTGTGGCTGGCGTTGACCTGGCCCCTGCAGCCCGTGGGCCGCAACGCCGGCGGCGGGCACTGAAATATGGCCCTGCCGCAGGCCGTGAGCGCAGCCTCCGGTTGCGGCACAATGCAGCTTTTTGGCGCCTGGAATTCCCTCAAATCCGGCGCTTTCACCCTTTGAAGGCAAAGACACCACCATGGCATCCATCAACAAAGTCATCATCGTCGGCAACCTGGGCCGCGACCCTGAAATGCGCACTTTTCCCAGTGGCGACCAGGTGGCCAACGTGACCATTGCCACCACCGACAAGTGGAAAGACAAGCAGACCGGCGAAATGAAGGAAGCCACCGAGTGGCACCGCGTGGTCTTCAACGGCCGCCTGGCCGAGATCGTGGGCCAGTACCTGCGCAAGGGTTCGCAGGTGTATGTCGAAGGCAGCCTGCGCACGCGCAAGTGGACCGACCAGGCCGGCGTGGAAAAGTACAGCACCGAAATCCGCGCCGACCAGATGCAGATGCTGGGCGGCCGCCAGGGCATGGGCGGCCAGGGTGGCGGCCATGACGACGGTGGCTACGGCGGCGACCAGGGCGGCGGCTACGACGCCCCACGCCGTGCGCCCGCCCCCATGCAGCAACGCCCCGCAGCACCCGCCCCCCGGCCCGCACCCGCCCCCGTGGCGCAGGCCCCACGCGCGGCCTCGGGGTTTGACGACATGGATGACGACATTCCCTTCTAAAACCCATCAGCCACCAATGACAACGGGTGCCTTCTGGCACCCGTTGTCATTGGAATCATCGAGCTCAGATTGTGGCGTTTCCCACATGCCCTGGCTGAATGCAACAGCGCGGCTGTCGAAATCTTTTACAGACGACCGGCCATGGCGCCACCACTGCGTTACAACCCACTGATTTCAAATCATTTTCATGACTCGGCACGAGTTATGCGTGACTTTTCCTGACAAGGGATTTCATCCCGAAATCTCAAATCACCAGGAGAGCTATCATGCTGAAATCCATGTTTGTGGCAGCAATGACCGCTGGCATGCTGGCTGTGCCAATCGCAGCAACAGCCGCCCCCGTGACACAGCTGATTCACTTCGATGACGCCAACAACGGCTGGAGTTGGTACAGCGACGCGGATAAAAACTTCCTCTTCAACCCCACCAACCTTCAATCCTCCGTGCTGTGCGCCGACTCCACGAGCGGCGGCAACGGCAGTTGCGTGATCGAGGCCACGCAAGGCGTGCTGCCATTGATGACGCGTCCGACGACAGGGCCGCAGAGCCAGGGATCACCGACCGAGGCGCCGATAGTCTCGGGGTACGAGATGTTCACCTTGGATTCGTTCTATTTCCTGCTGACGGGCAACGGTACAGGTGCGGAAAATGCGATCACGGTGACGGGCGGCACGGGAACGACACCAGGTTTGAATGCGGTGAACACCTTCACCTTTGCCTTGGGCACGAATTGGGATGGCCTTCCGCTGCCAGATGTCACGTTCTATGACGGTGTCAACGCAGGCAACCTGGCCGGCGACCTGTTGAGGCAGACCGGCTACATCGTAAGCTTCGGCAACTTGTTCCAGGACGTCACCTGGATGCAGTTCTCGGCGCCGACCACCGCACAGATACGGCTCGACTGCGTCGTCGCCACATTCGACGGCACCACCACGCAACCCGCATCGGGTTTCAGCAACGGCTGTGGAACCACCAACCAAGTACCAGAACCTGGAACGCTTGGCCTGCTGGCTCTGGCGCTACTGGGCCTCGGCTTCATGGGATTGCGCAGGTCAAACTGACTTTCTAGCGAGAGATTCGGGCGCCGGGGCCCAATGCCCCGGCGCCCGCCGATCTGGCGCACCAT
>JANJSZ010000145.1 GCA_024711405.1 Acidovorax sp. | reverse complement strand
CAGGGTTCTGCCCTTGTGGCTGAACGCTGAAAACGCGGGAACCTGCACATTGAAATGGCGACTGAACTGTTCGCGCAAGCGGGAAAAATCATCCGATCGGCCCAGCTTGTGGTACAGCCACAGGAGCTCCTGGTAGGCCGAAGGCGAGGTTTCCTGATGGTCGGCGATGTAACGCCTCATCACCTCCACGGCCTGCTCGTGCTCCCCCACGGAGACAAAAAATTCGGCCTGTTGCTGGATGTCAAAAAGCTCTTCGGGGTTGACGAGATGCGGGGAACTCGCGCGGTGGAAACCCGCCGCTGCGGCCGGCGCCCGCGTCTGTGCATGCTCCGGCGTGGCGGGTGCGGGTGTCTCGCTGGAACTGAAGGGCTCCGCTTCCGAAGGCAGGATATAGGTATCTTCGCCAAACGGGGAAGATTCTTCGGGCGCCCAGGTGTCATGAGGGTGCGGCCTCAGGCCATGGGGATCGTGCGCACCGGCATCGCCGTCCTTGGCGCTCAACGCCACCGAATCGCGCCAGGCGTGCATGGCCAGCTGGGCATCGCGGCGCGCCCGGGCCCAGACCCAGGCCAGCAAGCCCGAAACCAACACCAGCAAGGCCAGCAGCGCGTGAACAACGCCTGCAGGAAAGCGCTGGCTCTCGATCAATGCCAGCCGCTGCTGCAACTCCGCCACCGAAGTGCGCTCGGCGGTCGATTTCGCACGCAATACCGCCATTTCGGCCTCCAGCGCGCGAACACGTTCGTCGTCTCGCGGCACCGCTTCCGGCGTGTTCAGTGCCTTCCAGGCGACCGCTGCTTCTTGCCGTTGCGATGCCGAAGCCTGGGCTGGCACGGCCCCCATGTCGGCCGAAGGCCGCAGGGCAACCGATGGTTCGGCCAAAGCATCCAACGGCTCCATGACCAGACGCGAGCGCTCCGGCGCGACAGCCTTGGCAGTGCGCGCTTCGTTTTCAGTTGCTTTGCGCGCAACCACCCGGGGCGTGCGCGGTGGCGCAATGCGGGCAGCTGGCTTGGCGGTCTGGGGTTTGAGAGGTGCAGCAGCCGCAGCCTCCCCCTGCTCTCTGGGCTCGACCGATGCTTGCGCACGGCGGCGCACGGCAGGCGGCGACACGGTGCGGTCTGCGCCTGCGCCGGAATCACGGGCTACGGCTGCGGGAGCCGACGCCAGCTGGTCAATGTTCACGATGCGACCCGGCACATGCGCCGCAGGCGGATCGGCCAGAAAAGTGTAAGCACGGGTGACATTGCCCGAGCACCCTACCGACACCGTCACCGTGACGACAGGCTCGTTCACCGAACCTGCCACCTGCACACGCACCGCCGGCGAGCGCCCCGGCGAGTCCGCCAGAAAGGTTACCCGGATTTTGTTGTCGGCGACAGCGGAGTCACCAAATGCCACGTCGGCCGTGATACAGGACGAGGCCAGATCCGCACCTGCATCGGGCTGCACATCGAAGGCGAGATCCACCGGAGCACCGAGGATGACAGATCCCCGGCTTTGCCCCAGTGAGATGGCAGTTGCACCACTGGCAACCAACCAACACCCGAGTCCGAAAATTAATTTACGTAATTTCACAGAAGTTTCTTTTTTTGGCATGGTTATTTTTGCACACAAGTGCACAGAAACGCCAACGTCATAATGCCGCCATGCAAAATCAGTTTTCCACCATAGGCATCGTCGGTGCCGGAGCCATGGGCCGGGGCATAGCACAGATGGCAGCCCAGGCCGGCAGCCGGGTTCTCTTACTGGACATGCAGCCGGATGCCGCAGAGTCGGCCCGCCAAAGCATTCAGGCCCAATGGCAACGCCTGCTGGAAAAAGGGCGCATTTCCAGTGAGCAGATGGCCCACTGGGCCAGCCAACTGCAGCCCGTGGCCGCCGCCACCGATCTGGCTTCTTGCGACCTGGTGATCGAAGCCATCGTGGAACGGCTGGATGCCAAGCAGGCACTCTTCACCCAGCTGGAAGCCGTGGTGGGGCCGCAGGCCGTGCTGGCCACCAATACTTCTTCGCTCGCGGTAACCGCCATCGGCGCAGCGTTGCAACGGCCCGAGCGGTTGGCAGGTTTTCACTTCTTCAACCCCGTGCCCTTGATGAAGGTGGTGGAAGTGATCGGCGGGCTGAAGACTGCCCCTGCAGTTTGCGAGGCGCTGGCCCACTACGCGCGCCAGATGGGGCACACACCGGTGCAGGCGCAGGACACCCCGGGCTTCATCGTCAACCATGCCGGACGCGGATTCGGCACCGAGGCCTTGCGCATCGTCAGCGAGGGCGTGACCGATTTCGCCACCATCGACCGCATTCTGCGCGACCAGGCGGGTTTCAAGCTGGGGCCCTTCGAGCTCATGGACCTGACAGCGCTGGATGTGTCCCACCCGGTCATGGAATCCATCTACCACCAGTATTACGAAGAACCGCGGTTTCGCCCCAGCGTCATCACAGCGCAGCGCCTGGCGGGCGGAATGCTCGGCAGGAAAGTGGGCGAAGGGTTCTATCGCTACGACAACGGCGCCGCGCAGATTCCCGCCGAACCAGCCGTACCCCATGTGACCAGCATTCCGCCGGTCTGGGTGTCGCCGCGCGCCGCCCGGCGCGCCGAGCTTTACCAGCTGCTCAAGGACCTGGGCGCCTCCATCGAAACGGGCGCCTCGCCCTCGCAAACAGCCATCTCTCTGGTGGCTCCGCTGGGTTTCGACATCACCACCGTGGCCGTTGTGGAGCGCCTGGATCCTGCCCGCACCATCGGCATCGACATGCTGATCGACGACGCAGCAACGCGGCGGCGGGTGCTCGCCACCAACCCGGCCACGCGCGTGGACATTCGCGACGCAGCCCACACCCTCTTTGCCCGCGACGGCAAGGCCGTCAGCGTGATCCGCGACAGTGGTGGCTTCGTCACCCAGCGCGTGGTGGCCACCATCGTGAACATTGCCAGCGACATCTGTCAGCAGCAAATCTGCAGCCCGCGCGACCTGGAAACCGCTGTCACGCTGGGACTCGGCTATCCCCTCGGGCCGCTGGCCATGGGCGACCGCTGGGGCCCCACCAACATCCTTGAAGTGCTGTTCAACATGCAAACGGTGTATGGCGACCCACGGTATCGCCCCAGCCCCTGGTTGCGCCGGCGAGGGGCCATCGGCCTGAGCCTGGCACACGTTGAAGAGCATTAACCCCCGTCTGCAAAATCCCATGCCCGCACAACTTCAAGCCGCCCGCGAGGGCCAGACCCTGGTTCTGACACTCCGCAACCCGGAGTTGCGCAACGCCATCGACCCGGTCATGTATGCCGCAGGCATTGAGGCACTCAACGTCGCGGAAAGCAGCACCGAAGTGCGCAGCGTCATCATCACAGGGGCGGACGGCATGTTCTGCTCGGGTGGCAACCTGCGGCACCTGCAAGCCAGTCGGCAGGCCGACCCGCAGGGGCAGGTGCAGGGCATCGAAGGCCTGCACAGCTGGATCGAGACCATTCGCGCCTTTCCCAAGCCCGTCATTGCAGCGGTCGAAGGCGCAGCGGCAGGTGCCGGTTTCTCGCTGGCACTGGCGTGCGACCTGGTGGTGGCAGCCCGCAATGCGGTGTTCGTGATGG
>JANJSZ010000116.1 GCA_024711405.1 Acidovorax sp. | reverse complement strand
CTGCGGCGCATGGCATTGCAGATGCTCAAGAGTGATACCTCGGTGAAGATTGGCGTGCAGGCCAAGCGCAAGCGTGCGGGGTGGAATCTGGGCTATCTGGAGCGCGTCTTGGGTATCACTATTTAGATGCGATTGCCCTGCGCATGGTTGGATGGCGCTACAGATTGTTTCCTTGTGAATATGTGCTTAGCCGGGCCATGCGGGCAACGGAGGGCATGGCCGGTTCTTTCACATCCTCAGTCCAGGCGGAGCTTTTGCTTGGCCACCACATCCTTGTACACCGCCAGTTCCTCGCGCATCTGGCGGGCGAAGGCTTCGGGGGTGTCGGCCATGATGATGGAGCCGGTTTCCTCGATGCGCTTGCGGATCGCGGGGTCCAGCAGCACCTTGCGGGTGGCGGCGTTGATCCTGTCCACGATGTCCCGGGGCAGGCCCTTGGGGCCGATGAGGCCGTAGTAGGCCATGCGGTTCACGCTTTCCAGGCCCACTTCCTTGAAGGTGGGCACGTCGGGCAGCGCGGGCACGCGCTGCGGTGCGGCCACCACCAGGGCCGTGAGGCGCTTTTCCTTGATGAAGGGCAGGGCCGAGGGCAGGTTGTCGAAAATCAGCGGCACCTGGCCGGCCACGGCGTCGTTGAGGGCGGGGCCCGAGCCACGGTAGGGCACATGCACCATGAAGGTCTGGGTGCTCAGCTTGAACATCTCCATCATCAGGTGCGTGATGCTGCCGTTGCCCGGCGAGGCGTAGGCGTACTTGCCAGGCTCCTTCTTCACGGCGGCCAGCATGCCCTTGTAGTCGCGGAAGGGCAGGTTGGGGTGGGCGGCGATCACATTGGGCGTGGCGGCAATGTTGATGATGGGCGCGAAGTCGGTGGCGACGTTGTACGGGATCTTGGGGTTGATGGCCGGATTGGTGGCCGTGGTGGACACGGTGGCCATGCCCAGGTTGTAGCCGTCGGGGTTGGCGCGTGCGGTTTCGGCTGCGCCAATGCTGCCGCCGCCGCCGCCCTTGTTCTCCACCACCACGGGCTGGCCCAGTTCGCGGCCCAGTGGCTCGGCCACGATGCGGGCAATCAGGTCGGTGGTGCCGCCTGCGGCAAAGGGCACGAGCAGGCGGATGGGTTTTTGCGGGTAGCCCTGTGCGTGGGCGGCAGTGCCGAAAATGGCAACGATGCCCAGGACCAGGGCGCTGCGACGGATCATGCTTTTATCTCCTGTTGTTGAAATGGTGAAGCAGGGGTGGCGAAGAGGGGCGCGGCTGCGCCGTATTCAGAGAACCTTTTTCTCGCGCAGGGTGGCAATGGCCTGCGCGCCCAGACCGAATTCGGCCAGCACCTCATCGGTGTGCTGGCCCAGGGCCGGCGGCGCGTTGCGCAGCACGGGCGGGTTGCGCGAGAGGCGCAGCGGGCTGGCCACCGTGGCCACCTGCGCGATGCCGTCGCCCGCGTTGCGCGGCAGGCTCACGCGCAGGCCGCGTGCCTTCACCTGCGCATCGTCAAACGCCTGGGCAATGGTGTTGATGGGGCCGCAGGGCACGGCCTTGTCTTCGAGCAGTGTGATCCACGCGGCCGTGGTGCGTGTGCGGGTCACGGCCTCCATGGCGGGGATGAGGTCGGTGCGGTGCTGCACGCGCAGCGTGTTGGTGGCAAAGCGCGGGTCGGCGGCCCACTGGGGCTGCTCGGCCGCCGCGCAAAAGCGCTGGAACTGGCCGTCGTTGCCGATGGCCAGCAGCATGTTGCCGTCGGCGGTGGGGAAGTCCTGGTAGGGCGCGAGGCTGGGGTGGCTGTTGCCCATGCGGCCCGGCGCCTTGCCGGTGGCCAGGAAGCCCGACGCCTGGTTGGCCAGCACGGCCATGCCCACGTCCAGCAGCGCCATGTCGATGTGCTGGCCCTGGCCGGTGCCGTTGGTGGCGTTGTCGCGCACATGCAGCGCGGCCAGGATGGCGTTGCTCGCATACAGGCCGGTGAACAGGTCGATGACGGCCACGCCCACGCGCATGGGGCCGCCGCCGGGCTGGCTGTCGGCCTGGCCGGTGATGCCCATCAGGCCCGTCATGGCCTGCACCATCAGGTCGTAGCCGGCGCGCTCGGCGTACGGCCCGTCCTGCCCGAAGCCGGTTACCGAGCAGTAGATGAGGCGCGGGTTCAGTGCGCGCAGGCTCTCATGGTCCAGGCCGTATTGCTTCAAGCCGCCGACCTTGAAGTTCTCGACCACGATATCGGCCTGCTGCGCCATCTGGCGGATGAGCGCCTGGCCCTCGGCCGTGGCCATGTCGATGGTGACTGAGCGCTTGTTGCGGTTGCAGGCCGTGAAATAGCTGGCCTGGTGGGTGTCGTTGCCGGCCTCGTCCTTCAGGAAGGGCGGACCCCAGTGGCGCGTGTCATCGCCCACGCCGGGGCGCTCCACCTTGACCACGTCCGCGCCCAGGTCGGCCAGCATCTGGGTGCACCAGGGGCCGGCGAGCACGCGGGAGAGGTCGAGCACCTGGATGCCCGCCAGGGCGCCAGCGTTGGTGGGAAGTGGGGTCATGTGTGCCATTACTATGAAATGAATAGCTAGTAACGCTTGTTTATCAAGGGTTGGATGGAAAAAAACACCGCAGAAGCGGTGTTTTTGCAGGGGCCGGTGTCCTTCCGGCTCGCTTTAGTTCGAGAACGCTGCAATCCCGGTCTGCGCGCGGCCCAGGATCAGCGCGTGCACGTCGTGCGTGCCTTCGTACGTGTTCACCACTTCCAGGTTCACCAGGTGGCGCGCCACGCCAAACTCGTCGCTGATGCCGTTGCCGCCCATCATGTCGCGCGCCAGGCGGGCGATGTCCAGGGCCTTGCCGCAGCTGTTGCGCTTGATGATGGAGGTGCCTTCCACGCTGGCCGTGCCCGCGTCCTTCATGCGGCCGAACTGCAGGCAGGCCTGCAGGCCGATGGCGATCTCGGTCTGCATGTCGGCCAGCTTCTTCTGGATGAGCTGGTTGGCGGCCAGGGGGCGGCCAAACTGCTTGCGGTCCAGCGTGTACTGGCGCGCGGTGTGCCAGCAGAACTCGGCCGCACCCAGCGCGCCCCAGGCGATGCCGTAGCGGGCGCTGTTCAGGCAGGTGAAGGGGCCCTTCAGGCCCTGCACTTCGGGGAACGCGTTTTCTTCGGGCACGAACACGTCGTCCATCACGATCTCGCCGGTGATGGAGGCACGCAGGCCCACCTTGCCGTGGATGGCGGGGGCCGTGAGGCCCTTCATGCCCTTTTCGAGCACAAAGCCGCGGATGGGGCCGACGGCGCCGCCTTCGGATACTTCCTTGGCCCAGACCACGAACACGTCGGCCACGGGGCTGTTGGTGATCCACATCTTGCTGCCCTTGAGCTTGTAGCCGCCGGCCGTCTTGTAGGCGCGCGTGGCCATGCTGCCGGGGTCGGAGCCATGGTCGGGCTCGGTCAGGCCAAAGCAGCCAATCCACTCGCCGCTGGCCAGCTTGGGCAGGTATTTCTGCTTTTGCGCTTCGGTGCCGAATTCATGAATGGGCACCATCACCAGCGAGCTCTGCACGCTGGCCATCGAGCGGTAGCCCGAGTCCACACGCTCCACCTCGCGGGCGATCAGGCCATAGGCCACGTACGACAGGCCCGGGCCGCCGTACTGCTCGGGGATGGTGGGGCCCAGCAGGCCCACTTCGCCCATCTCGCGGAAGATGCTGGTGTCCATCTTCTCGTGGCGGAAGGCGTCCAGCACGCGCGGCGCCAGCTTGTCCTGGCAGTAGGCGGCGGCGGCATCGCGGATGGCGCGCTCATCGTCGGTCAGTTGCTGGCTGAGAAGGAAAGGGTCGTCCCATTGAAAAGCGGCGTGGGCCATGGCGGTCTCCGATAAAAAATCATGAATGTGCGCATCGTAGTGGCCGTGTTCACCTTGCGCAAACGATGAGTTTTCATTCAGATATGCGTTTGAGGAATGTATGAGCTAGAGTTCGACCATGCGCCGCCACATCCCCTCCACCCAGGCCCTGGCCTGTTTCGAAGTCGCCGCCCGGCACGAAAGCTATACGCGCGCCGCGCAGGAGCTGTCGCTCACGCAAAGCGCCGTCTCGCGCCAGATCCAGGCGCTGGAAGAATTCCTGGGCGTTCAGCTGTTTCGCCGCACGCGCCACGGCGTGGTGCTCACGCCCGCTGGCGCGCACTACGGCCGCCAGGTGGCGCGCTGGCTGCAGGGGTTGGAGCGCGACACGCTGGACGTGATGGCGCACCAGGGCGAGGGCGGCACCATCTCGCTGGCGGCAGTGCCCACCTTTGCCACGCGCTGGCTCATCCCGCGTCTGCCGCAGCTGGCACAGCAGCACCCCGACATCGTGGTGCACATCGATACGCAGACGCGGCCCTTTCTGTTTGCCGACACCACTTTTGATGCCGCGCTGTACGCGGGCACCCCCGAGCAGGTCGCCCACTGGCCCGGCGTGCAGGCGCAGCTCCTGATGCACGAAGACGTGGTGCCCGTGTGCAGCCCGCGCCTGCTGGAATCCACCACGCCGCGCGGCCGCGGCCGCGCGCACCAGTCGGTGGCGCCTGACGCGTTGACCGAACTGCCGCTGTTGCAGCAAAGCACGCGCCCCTATGGCTGGCGCCAGTGGTTCGATGCCATGGGTGTGGACGCGCCGCATGCGCTCGACGGCCCGCGCTACGAGCTGTTCTCCATGCTCGCCGTGGCCGCCACGCATGGCATGGGCGTGGCGCTGATACCACCCCTGCTGATCGAGGCCGAGCTGGCCAGCGGCGAACTGGTGGTGGCCTGCGCGCGCCCGCTGCGCGGCGAGCGCGGCTACTACCTCATCAGCCCCGCGCAGGCCCAGCCACCGGTACTGGCGGCGTTTGCGCAGTGGCTGCTGGGCATGGCGCAGGGCATTGCGCCGGGTGATGGGCCCGCGCCATGAAGCGCGCAGCGCCGCTGCGCTTGCTGGCAGGCGCCCCGGTGCTGCGCCAGGTTTTCAGCGGGGGCGCTTGCGCTGCGCTGGCCATCGGTCTAATCTGGGGGCGTCAGTGGCATGTGGAACTGCCAGTTGGAGAACGACCATGACGAACACTTACCACGCAGCGCATTTCGACCCCACCGTGGACGAAATCGATGTACTCAAGCGGCTGGAGATGGGCGAACTCATCACCCAGGATGGCGCGCTCAGGGAGCACCTGTCGGGGCGGCTGCTGGAGTGGGGTCTCATCCGCAAGAACGCGGGCGGTGAAATGGCCATCACTCCCTCGGGGCGGCAATTGATCCGGCGCCAGGACAACTAGCGCCAGGAGCCGTTGCGTCGGTGCGGCGCAGATGCCGGGTGTTCAGCGCAGCACCAGTGCCCGCAGTGCGGGGTTGGCGGCCAGGTGGGATGTGGCGTGTGCGGTACAGCGGTGGGGTGCGCCAGCGTTTGCTGGGCAGATCTTTCCGTGCATCGGGTTGCGGATCGCCGAAGCGGTCAAGAGCACGGACAGCATGCGATGGCTGTGCGCTGCACAATCGCTCCGTTCTTTCTACCCATCCACCAAGGAAAATTCTTCATGAAACTGTTCATCAAGCCCGGCGCCTGTTCCCTGGCATCGCACATCGTGCTCGAAGAAACCGGCCTGCCGTACACGACGGAGGTGGTTGACCTCCAGACCAAGCAGACCGCCAGCGGCCAGGACTTCTGGGCCATCAACCCCAAGGGCTACGTGCCCGCCTTGCAACTGGCCGACGGCACCCTGCTCACCGAAGGCCCGGCCATCGTCCAGTACCTGGCCGACCAGGTGCCTGCCAAACCCCTGGCGCCGGCCAATGGCACGCTGGCGCGTTACCAGCTGCAAGGCTGGCTCACGTTCATCGGCACCGAGCTGCACCGCAACTTCGGCGCCTTCTTCAACCCCGCCGGCACGCCCGAATGGAAAGAGGTCTCGCGCAGCAGCCTGCAACGGCGTTTTGCCTACGTTAACGACCAACTCGCGGGCCGCGACTACCTGATGGGCGCCGACTTCAGTGTGGCCGACGCCTACCTCTTCACCGTTCTCGGCTGGACCGGCCACATCGGCCTCGACCTCGCACCGTGGCCCCACCTGGTCGCTTTTCGCGCGCGGGTGGCAGCGCGTCCAGCGGTGCAGGCCGTGCTGAAGGACGAAGGTCTGGCCTGACGGATACGCCGCCACCGGCAAGGCTTCGTCGGGTGGCAGAGGGCGGCGGTAGTACCCGGTAACAACTACACGCCACCCCTGCATGCCCAAGGCGGGTGCAACCTGCCGAATGGACAAGAAAAACCTCTGCGAAAGCGACATCTGCAACAAGTTCATCCGCCCGGCCATGGAGTGTGCCGGGTGGAACGGTCTGGAGCAGATTTTCGTGAGTACCCCTTGCGTACCGGCCGCGTGGTGGTGCGTGGCAACAAGGCCTGCCGCGACTGAATCGCCTTACATGGTCCGTCGCCTTACATGGTCCGCCCAAGGAGAACAAGCTTCTGCGTCGTAATGGACTGATGGGCTGCTGCCGGTTGCGTTGACACCGACCTAAGCTTCTTGAGCTTTCTCGAACTGTACGGGACTGAGATATCCGAGCGTCGAATGTCGGCGCGTCGGGTTGTAGAAGCACTCGATGTAATCGAATACGTCTGAACGGGCTTGCACTCGCGTTCGATACACCTTCCTGGCCGTGCGCTCGGTCTTGAGCGAGCTGAAGAAACTCTCCATCGCCGATTTTTCCTAGACCTCGCCGGCCCTGCTCATGCTGCAAGTGATGCCCTGACGACTATCGACTCGAACGAGTAGTGGTTTTCCCTTGATTTCAAGAAATGGCAATGGTGATCTCTTGTTCATAACTAAAACACCGTTTTAGAATCAATTCCACTAAAACAATGTTTTAACAAGAGGTAGATCATGACAGCGACAGTCGAGAAGCAAAAGAAGACTTCGCGAGTGAAGAAAGGTGAGGATGTTGGAAGTCTAGCCGCCCACTGGGGGCGCCGAGATGACGTACCTCTTGAGTTGAGACAGCGGCTCTATCCGGCGGTCTTTGAAGCGTTTGCCAACGAAGATTTCAACAACGTTGGTATCCGCGAGATCAGCAATCTTTCTGGAGTCAGCAGCGCCACCATCTACAAGTACTTCGACTCAAAAGAGGTCCTGCTCACAACGGTATACGGAGAGGTCTTTCCGTACTACGCGGGGGAGATGAGCAAGTGTGTCTCAGTTGATTGCGCTGCAGACGTCAACTTGAGGGCCCTTTACGCAAGGCTTTTCGGCCTTTACGACAGCAATCCCTCCCTTCCCACAGTGTTTTTCATCACCGTGCCCAGCAAGCTCTGGATGGATAGCGGTGGATGGAAGGCAACCGAGGTGGTTCCCATTTTCGAGATGGTGCTTGCGGCTGGTCAGCGACGAGGAGAGCTTGATCCAAAGCTAACGGTATCAGGTCTGATGGGTCTCTTCTACATGCACATGCAGCGAGAGGTCGAGATCTGGTACCTGGGTGGAAAGAGTTGGCGACTTGACGGCCGAGTCGATGCTTTCTTCCACTTCTTCTGGCGGTCTGTGTGCGCTCCCCAAGAAATGAAATCGGCGGCAAGGAAAAGCAGGACGGTTTCTTCAAAGAAGTGAAGAGGCCACTAGGACAGATAGAGCGTGGAGCCAGAAAACACCACGACAAAGGTCAACCAGATAGCACGGCGAACCAATGACAACTTACTGGAGACAGATGTGATCACGAAAGTCACCCCGACAGAGCAATGCGTGTTCTCTAACCTGCTGAAGCGTTGGACCACTGAACAGCCCGACAAGGTGTTTGCCAGATTCTTTAAGGGCGAGGAGTGGACCTACGAGCAGACCTACAAGATCGCTGCGCGAACTGCCAACGCCTTTTCCTCGCTCGGTGTCAAACAGGGGGACTTCGTACTTTGCTGGCTTCCCAACGGACCGGAGATGATCCGTGTCTGGCTGGGACTGAACCTCATGGGTGCAGTCTTTGTTCCCTTTAACACCTCATATCGCGGAGCGTTGTTGGAGAACGTTCTTCGACTCTCGGGAGCAAAACTCCTGGTCGGACATGAAAAGCTCATCGAGAGACTGCGGGAAGTTGATATTGGTGAGCTCACTGATGTGGTGTCGATCGGCGCCGGGGCACTGACGGATATTGAAAGTCTGAAGGTGCATCCAGCGTCGATCCTGGACGCTGGCGATGAGACGCCACCACAGCTTGATAGACCTATCGAAGCCTGGGACAACCAAACGGTCATTTTCACGTCGGGGACGACGGGGCCATCCAAGGCCGTGCTGTCCTCGTATGCGCATCTCTATGCGCAAGGACCTGAAACGTTTGAGAAGTTCACATCAGAGGACTGCTTCAAGGTCAACCTTCCCCTCTATCACTGCGGCGGGACGATGGCAGTGGGAACGGCCTTGGCACGCGGTGGCTCGATCGGTGTGGTTGAGAGTTTCCACCCAGACACGTTTTGGGAAGCGGTTCGGGAAATGGGATGCACATGGTCCTTCGTCATCATCTCGATGCCTCAGTTCCTACTCAAGCAACCAGCTTCCCCGCAGGACAAGAACCATCCACTTCGCACGGTCATCATCAACACGGCATGGCATGAGTTCAAAGATCGCTTTGGGTGTGATGGCTACACGCTCTTCAACATGAGTGAGGTCTGTACGCCCATCTTTTCAGACGCAAACCCTCAGATCATGGGCACGTGCGGCAAGCTGAGAGAAGGTATTGAGGCGCGGCTGGTTGACGACCATGACAACGAGGTTCCCGTCGGCAGCGTGGGACAGTTGATCATGAGGACCCAGCGGCCCTATATGTTCAGCCACGAGTATCTCAACAACTCCCAGGCGACAGCAAGCGCATGGCGTAACGGCTGGTTCCATACCGGTGATCTTCTTCGCAAGGATGAGGACGGCAACTATTTCTTCGTCGATCGCCTCAAGGATGTGATTCGCCGACGTGGGGAGAACATCTCCTCGATCGAGGTGGAGGCCAGTGTCGTCAGCTACCCGGGTGTTCGAGAGGTTGCTGCCGTACCAGTGCGCGATGCATCGGGCGACGAGGAGGTTCTTGTGATCGTCACACGTCAACAGGACCAAGAGTTTGATTACGTCAAGCTGATCGAACACTGTGTACGCAAGCTACCGCACTTCATGGTGCCCCGGTACGTTCGGGTCGCAGAGGACCTTCCACGAACACCCACCGGAAAGATTCAGAAGGTAAGCCTAGTAGAGCAAGGACTTACCCAGGGCACCTGGGACCGAGAAGCCGCAGGGATCGTCATCAAGAGGGAGAGGCTGACCTGAGCAGGGCACTTTGACCCGACAGGCACTTTTTATTCAATAGGAGACAAGCATGTTTACACGGCGACATATCGCGATCACTATCGCATCACTGGCAGCAATGTCCTTCAGTCCAGCCATGCTGGCGCAAACCATGCCCAAGGAGGAGCCTGGTAAACGAGGTGGAACGCTCACGATGGTCGTACATCCTGAGCCCACCACACTGGTGAGCGCCTTCGACTCGGGATCGAGTGTCGGTATGGTCGCCACCAAGATGTTTGAAGGTCTGGTGGGTTACGACTTTGAGTTGAATCCCATTCCTGAATTGGCAACAGGGTGGGAATGGAGCGCCGATGGTTTGAGTGTGACCTTCAAGCTTCGAAAAAACGTGAAGTGGCACGATGGCAAGCCGATGACCTCTGCGGACGTCGCCTATTCCATGATGAATATCTGGAAGACGCTGCATTCGTATGGTCGCTCGGCGTTCACGAACGTTGTGGCTGCAGATACGCCCGACGAACATACCGTTGTCTTCCGCCTTTCAAAACCGTCCAAGTACATGATGGGGAATCTCAACGGCTATGTCTCGCCGGTGATGCCCAAACACATCTACGACGGCAAGGACGTTCGTGCCAATCCAGCAAATGCAGCTCCTGTGGGTACTGGGCCGTACAAATTCAAGGAGTGGTCCAAAGGCAGTTACGTAAGGCTGGAGAGGAACCCCAGCTATTGGAAAGAAAACCGCCCCTACCTTGACAGCATGGTGGTGCGATTCATCCCAGATGCGGGTGCTCGTGCAGTGGCGTTCGAGAGCGGTGAGGTGCAGCTGGGCGTTTTCAACTCGCTGCCGTTGAACACGGTGCGACGCCTGGAGAAGTCACCGAACTTTGAAGTCAACACCATGGGGTATGAGTTCACTTCCACGATCTTCATGCTCGAACTGAACACACGACGTGCCCCGTTCGACAAGAGAGAGGTGCGTCAGGCGGTCATGCATGCCATCGATCGTCAGGCCTTGATCAACGTGGTGTGGCAAGGGTTCGGCAAGGTTTCCACAGGGGCAGTGCCTTCCACCGTGAGCAAGTTCTACGAAAAGGATACCCCGCAGTACGCATTTGATCCCGCGAAAGCCGAGGCGCTGCTGGATGCGGCTGGCTACCCCAGAAAGGCAAACGGAATCCGCTTCAAGATCGTTCACGACTTTCTTCCCTACGGAAGCGATCTCCAGCGTTCCGCCGAATTTGTCAAGCAGCAACTGGCCAAGGTTGGCATTGAAGTCGAGATCAGGTCCCAGGACGTTGCTTCCTTCGTCAAGCGTGTGTACACGGACTACGACTTTGACATGACCAACACACACCTGAGCGCACTGACCGATCCCACGTTAGGCGTGCAACGCCTGTATTGGTCCAAGAACATCGTCAAGGGAATTCCCTTCTCTAACGCAAGCGGCTATGCCAATTCCGAGGTGGATCGCCTGCTGGAAGCTGCACAAGTCGAGCCCGATGACGCCAAGCGAATCGCGCTGTTCAAGGAGTTCCAGAAGATTGCGCAAAAAGACCTGCCGATCCTGAATCTGTTTGATATGCGTCCCGCCACAGTCACCAGCAAGAAGGTCCGCAATCACACCTTGCGGGGTGATGCTTTCTTCTCCAACTACGCGGATGTTTTCATTAGTCAGTAAGCATTCAATCCAACTAAGCATAAGAACCCATCACCATGTCACAGTACAAATCAGTCAAGATCGAGAAACGTGGACGAATTGCCATTGTCAGATTCGATCGCGGGGAACGTCTGAATGCCTTCGGCGCGGGCCTCATCAAGGAGATGACCGAAGTTGCCGACTCCTTCAGAGATGACCTTGAAACCAATGTCATCGTCGTGACTGGCACTGAGGACTATTTCTCCTCCGGCGCAGACCTTAAAGATGACACTTACTGGAATACTGATAGATCTGCGCTGGAGAGAAGGCATCTGATTCACGGTGGTGGCCGTCTGTGCAAGGCGTGGGAGGAGCTGCCGCAGGTCACGATCGCTGCAATCTCTGGCCTCGCCGTCGGAGCAGGCTGCGCGTTCGCTCTGGCTTGTGACTGGCGAGTGATGGACCGGGACGCCTATTTCATCGTTCCTGAGGTCAAGCTGGGCATGAACCTGCAGTGGAACACGGTTCCACGGCTGGTCACCCTGGTCGGGCCCGCGCGTGCAAAGCGCATCACGCTGCTGTGCGAAAAGATCTGGGCCCAGGACATCTTCGACTGGGGACTGGTTGATCGCCTGGCTGACAAAAAGGGGCAGTCTGTGGAACTTGCAATCGAATGGGCGGAAACAGTTGCTTCCTTCGACCCCTTGACAGTGCGAATGGTCAAAGAGGCAATCACCGTGACCGCTTCTGCGATGGATCGTGGTCTCAGTTTTGCCGATGCGGATCAGAGCATGCTGGGTTCTTCCTTGAATGCAGCATTGCGAGTGATGCCCACTCGGGGGGGATGATCATGAGCACTGGAGTACTCGGGCGCAGATTTTTCTCGCGAACCGTACAGACAGCTTTGTCTGTACTGGCGATCGCAGTGACCAACTTTGCTCTGCTGAAGCTCGTGCCCGGTGATGTGGCGGATGTGATCGCTGGCGAAGCCGGATCTGCCACACCAGAGTACATGGCCGACCTGCGAAGCAGGTTTGGCCTCGACCAGTCCTTTTTGGAGCAGCTCTGGCTATATGTCACCAAGCTCATTCAGCTGGATCTTGGACATTCCTTCCGACACAACATGCCGGTTGGCGATCTCATTCTTGACCGTCTGGGACCGACGATGTTGTTGATGGGGGCGGCCATCCTGATTTCTGTGGTGCTGGGTGTGATCTTCGGGGTTCTCAGTGCCAGCAAGGTCAATGGCTGGATCGACAACATCGTGTCTGTGGTGGCCTTGGTGTCCTTTGCAACTCCTGTGTTCTGGAGTGGACTGATGGCCATTGTGGTGTTTTCTGTCTGGCTGGGTTGGCTGCCCTCGGGCGGCATTGAGACCATCGGGGCAAGTCACAGCGGGTGGGCGAGGGTTGCAGACATTGGCAAGCACATGGTTATGCCTGTTGGGGCACTGTCGCTGTTCTTTCTGGCAACGTACACGCGTTTGATGCGTGCATCCATGCTAGAGGTTCTTGGACAGGACTTCATAACCACCGCCAGAGCCAAAGGCCTGAGTGAACGCGTGGTGGTCTTTAAACACGCATTGCGCAATGCACTGCTTCCGCTGGTGACCATGATCGGCCTTCAGATGGGCACCCTTGTCGGGGGTTCTGTACTGGTTGAGACCGTTTTCGGATGGCCCGGGCTGGGACGGCTGGCGTTCGAGTCAGTGTTTCAGCGCGACCTCAACGTCCTGCTGGGGATTCTGTTCATCAGTTCTCTGGTGGTTCTGGTGACCAACATCTTGGTCGATATCGTCTATGTGGTCGTTGATCCACGCATTGAAGGTAAGGGGCATTGACGTGAAAGACGCCTTCAAACGATTTCTCCGAAACAAAGCTGCGGCAGGAGGAGCGCTGTTCCTGCTCATGGTGGTGATCCTGGCGATCATCGGACCGATACTGCACCCGTCCAGTCCTTGGGACATGGCAAGCTCACCGCTTCAGTGGCCTGGTGACGATCCAGCTTTTCCGTTAGGGACCGATATGCTCGGTCGAGATGTACTCGCGGGCATGCTCCATGGCGCAAGGATATCTCTGTCGATTGGCCTGATCGCAACCGCTGTCTCGCTTGTCGTTGGGATTTTCGTCGGCGCTCTTAGCGGCTACTACGGAGGATGGATCGACTCCGCATTGATGAGAGTGACGGAGGTTGTTCAGACCATACCTGCGTTTCTGCTCTGTATCGTCTTGGTCGTTGCATTCAAGCCTAGCCTGTTCACCATCGTCGCAGCGATAGCGATTTCTTCCTGGCCGGCAGTGGCTCGTCTCGTGCGCGGTGAAGTTCTTTCGTTACGGCAGCGTGACTTCGTGATGGCCGCACAGACCGTCGGGATGAGCGACCGGCGCATTCTCTTCACGCAAATTCTTCCTTCCGCGCTACCCCCAGTGATTGTCATGGGTTCGTTGATGGTGGCCACCGCGATTCTGGTCGAAGCGGGTCTGTCCTTTCTCGGGTTGAGTGACCCGAACGTGATGACTTGGGGCGTGATCATCGGCGCTGGCCGTGACGCTTTGGCAGAAGCGTGGTATCTCGCGGCGCTCCCTGGTCTTGCCATCACGCTGACAGTTATGTCTCTGAATCTCGTCGGAGAAGGGATCAATGATGCGCTTAACCCACGAATGAGGGATCGCTGACATGAACAAGCCTCTGTTGCAGGTCACGGATCTGCAGACCGAATTCACTACCAGCCGCGGTGTGGTCAAGGCCGTGAACAAGGTCAGCTTTGAGATCGCGCCTGGAGAAGCCCTGGCTTTGGTTGGGGAAAGTGGAAGCGGCAAATCCGTGACGGCCTTTTCATTGATGGGCCTCATCCGAAAACCAGCCGGGAAAGTGGTTGGCGGTCATGCCTTGTTCAATGGAGTTGACCTCGTTGGATTGAGTGATGACGGAATTCGGGAGATTCGGGGCAACAAGATCGCCATGATCTTCCAAGAGCCGATGACCTCCTTGAACCCTTTACTCGCTGTGGGGGAACAGATCTCGGAGTCGCTGCGACTGCACTTGGGGTTAAGCCGTGCTGCGGCCACCCGCCGATCAATCGAATTGCTCGATCTTGTGGGAATTGGAGAGCCTGCACAAAGGGTGAATGAGTATCCCCACCGCATGTCTGGCGGAATGCGTCAGCGGGTGATGATCGCCATTGCACTGGCCTGTCAACCAGACTTGCTGATTGCGGACGAACCGACGACCGCATTGGATGTGACCATTCAGGCTCAGATCATGCAATTGATTGCTGATCTACGTCGCGAGTTTGGTATGGCGATGCTTCTGATCACCCACGACCTCGGGGTCGTGGCGGAGAACGCGGACAGGGTGGCGGTCATGTATGCAGGGCGCATTGTCGAGCAGGCGCCAGTAGACAGGATCTTTGCTTACCCCGGGCACCCATATACGCAGGGACTCCTGGGCGCAATTGCCCAATGGGGTGATGGAGTTCAGAACGCTGCCAGCGGTGCACGACTGGCTGAGATCCCAGGCATGGTGCCGTCACTGGCGAATCTGCCCGCTGGATGCGCGTTTGCGGATCGTTGCCCGCACGTGCATGCCGCTTGCCGGGTGGATGTACCACCGTTGGTGAAACTCGGCAGCGCATCCCAGGTGGCCTGTCTATTGGCTGAGAGCAACATGGAGACTGCGTAATGAACGAGAATATCTTGAAGGTGGATGACCTTTGCAAGACCTACAGAACGGCACGCGGTGATGTCTCGGCTCTGGACGGCATCAGTCTGGAAATTCAACGCGGCGAGGTGTTAGGACTGGTTGGAGAAAGTGGCTGCGGGAAGTCCACATTGGCCAAGGCACTGATGCGTCTGATCGAGGTAGACAGAGGCAGTATCGAACTGGATGGCGTCGATCTGCTGACGCTACGGGGCGAGGAACTTCGCAGTCAGCGGCATCGATTTCAGATGATCTTCCAGGACCCCTTTGCCTCCCTGAATCCTCGCCAGAGGGTCTCCTCGATCCTCGAAGCACCATTGGTTGTGCACAAAAGAGGTGCTGCTTCCGAACGGCGAGACCGTGTCGACTGGCTGATGAAGAAGGTGGGGCTTCGTCCTGAAATGGCCGATCGCCTTCCGCATGAGTTTTCCGGGGGGCAACGTCAGCGCATAGGGATTGCGCGAGCCATTGCATTGAATCCCGAATTCATCATCTGCGATGAACCGGTTTCTGCACTTGATGTTTCTGTGCGAGCCCAAGTGATGAACCTGCTGGCGGATCTGCGCAAGGAGTTTTCACTTTCCTATTTGTTCATATCGCACGATCTATCGATCATTCGCCACATCGCTGACCGAGTTGCTGTGATGTACCTTGGTCGGCTGGTCGAGGTTGGATCACCTAAGAAGATATTTTCTGCTCCATCCCATCCCTACACGAGAGCGCTGCTTGATTCGTTTCCCGCGCCAGATCCCTCCAAGGCGGCAACCAAGAACCGACAGGTTCTGCGTGGCGAGGTTCCCAGCCCCATCAATCCACCATCGGGGTGTAGATTCCATCCCCGCTGCCCGATTGCAACTGAACTGTGCGCTAGGGAGCAGCCAGAGCTGCTACCGACAGCACACGGTGATTTCGTCGCCTGCCATTTCCCGTTAAACGGTGAGTCCCGGCTGCTTACTGCGGCCGCAGCGACACCAAAATCATAAGCAGTCGTCGCGCGGGCTCATCGTAAGCGGCTGGCGATCCCATCTTGAGACGTAAGCGTCCGGCCATCCCCCCCTTGAGGGCGGCGGCATAAGTGGCAACGATGGTGTCCGCTAGTAAGCGGCTGGCGATCCCTGACCTTGCCCCTGAACAGTGAAGTTCTTGGCCTTGTTGAAAATACCGACAAGGAGTCAAGAGATGACAGCAAAGCAGGTGCGTGCGCAGTACACGCAGGAATTCAAACTGGAGGCAGTGCGTCAGGTGCGCGCGGGTCAGGCTATTGCGGTGGTGGCCAAGGCGCTGGGCATCCCCAAGGTCAGTCTAGGCAACTGGGGGAGGCTTGGCGGCCAAGGGGCCATTGAGCGGCGTCGGTGACGCTGACAAGGCGGTGAAGGTCTCGCCCGAGCAGATGGAGATAGCGCGCTTGCGCGCTGAGGTTGTCCGGCTTCGCATGGAGCGTGACATGCGGGTTGGCGGTATCTGGACATACCGTCAGAGATACCGTCTTTTTGACGGTATGTCATGGTAGCCAGTGAGGTGGTATGAGGCAAAGAAAAACCCGCATGCCTAAGAGACATGCGGGTTTTTGAGGGGTTTTGACGCCTTGTGAGACTATCAAATGGTGCCCGGGGCCGGAATCGAACCGGCACGCCTTGCGGCGGGGGATTTTGAGTCGCTGTGTGAGGTGCTCTGTCTGGGTAAGCGGTGCGAAGCTGAGCGAAGGTTGAAGAAGGAAAAAGTAATTACAGATCAGTAGGTTAGCGAAGTTTTGCGAAATCGGTGAAAACTGATCTGTGTACCTGTACTGTACTGCGGACGGGCTGCTTTTCAAGATTGTGGTCTAGACGTGGTTGGCGCAATGTGATCTCCGATGGCTGCTCCGGGCTGGTAACAGCCGCTAGGACTCGGCACTCGTAGGACTGCAATGTTCCCGAAGGCGACGTTCACGCGTCGGCAAGTTGCTTTCTCAGGAATCATCTATCGCGTATGGCGATCGACCACGGTCGCGATCTGGCTATTGCCAAGGCCAAAGACCATCAGTCACTGCTCTATCGTCGACAGACGCGGAACGCTCGCTGATGGAAATTGCGTCAACGATCTGCCCATGGCATGCCGTTTTCTGCGTGTAGTGAAGAGAGCGGCGCATTCTTAGGGTTAGTCTTAGATGCTCCAACAGTTCCTTCTTCAAGGCACCAAGCGCTTGAATGAACAAATTTCGTTAGATAGTTTCGTGTTACAGCAAACACTCATCCTAAGTAGGATTAAGGCAAAAATCCTGAACTTTTCATTTATGCTTTTTTGGCAGTAGGCTGTACTTGAACTCTGCTCGCGAAGTCCGAAATTACCTCCACTAGAGCGTCTAGCAACGGAGTGAATCCTGAGAAATCGTTTGGGTCAGCATTTGGAACGACATGCTTGGCAAAATACATCTTTCCATACTCGTTGTCACCAACCTTCTGATTGCTAAGTGTCAAAACTTTAGAACCCAGTTTTGTGTTCAATAGTTGATCTGGAAATAGCTGCTCTATAACAAAATTCGGCTCATTCGCCGGAGATTTAATCCGTATTACATATAGATTTGGACGAATAAATACATAATTGAGGTCTGAGACAAGAGGAAGACCTTGGTTCTTAGCAATGCCCTGTGCATAACTAACAACATCACGTCCTGCCTTGTCGTTATCCACAATTACTATGGCAGGTCGAGAAGGGAGGCCGCTCTTGAATTTTTTCGTTTGATCAACGTAAATTCGACAAAAGTTTTTTAACGCGTCTGTTCCACCGTTCAGCTCCAAGAGTCGCCCAGCGATGGAACTATGCTTAGCAAAGCGTACATTAAATCTATTTTGCTCGCCCGGTTTGAGCGTCGCGTTTATCAAAATAGGATAGTGATCACCCAATGCTGAAATTGCACTGGCTATGTAAATCGAGTCCGTTTCGCCTTCACACACTATTACCGGCTTTTCTGGTACGTAAAACTTCGTGTAGAAGAGGAAGCGCCGATATACATGCTCGTCAGAGTGCAATTCAACGGGCGCGTGGTGCAATGCTCGTCCCAATGCCAATTGGCTGCGCTGAAACCGATGCGCGCTATAGACATGTGAGAGACATCCCTCTAGGTGGTCAAGTGATCCAGCGTTGGGTATTGCTGGCAGCGGACCGATAAATTCTTTTGGTACAGGCTTGTAGTACGCACCTGTTTTCACCAATCGCGAGACGGCTGCCCGAACCCAGCGTCGGTACTCAACAGGGACACTTACCTTATCGTTTACCACTAGGCCAGTAACCTCCTGCCTTGACGATCTGTAAAGCATTCGAGTCTTAAGATCGTTGATGCTGAAGCCGCAACTACCAATAGTCGAAATTAATTCAGGACCCAGTTCCCATGCGTGTTCGGAGACTCGCTTTGCCACAGCCTCTGGAAACACCTGCAAGTTTGTCGAGAAGGTCAAATCATCGGCATACCGTGTGTACGTGAGTCTATTTTTCTTCGCCAACCTTGCAAGGTGGATGTCTAGCATCCGTGCAAGCAGATTAGAAACCACAGGAGAACTAGGCGCTCCCTGTGGCAGTGATGATTTATGGCAAAGAATATTTGCCAAAATCCTTGCAGTTTTCGGATCCAATCCGAAATCTCTGCTTTTTTCAAAGTAACCGGCAATTCTTCCAAAATGGATTGATGGGAAAAAATCCTTGAGATCCAGATTAAGCACGTAACGCCGCCCGCGATGACGAGCGGCATTGGTAAAAATTGATCGCCCTGGCTTGAAGCCGTGAGCGGGTGAAGATAGTTTCCCCTCTATCTCCGATAGACAATCATTGAGAAGAATGGAAATTTTCTTCTGCAACAGCATCAAATGTGGCACTGGGGCCGATATTGATCTCCTGCCGCCACTTCGCTTGGGGATAGTAAAGGACTTATATTTCTGCGTGTCTGGAAGCTTGAACAGAATATAGCCAAGCGCGCTAGCTTTAAATCCAAGAAGATCCGCAAGACCGTTGATAGACTTGACAGATTTCAGCGCTTCAATTTTTCGCATCGTGTAGATGGAGCCCCAGGAACTCATTAGGCATCGCAGATTGATCGCGATGAACACAGGAAGATACGCCGGGAGCAATCCACCCAACGTTGATTTCACTCAGCCCGATACAGGCCAAAAAATTCTTCCCGAGACTCCGTAAACAGTGTAACAAATACTATCGTATCGTCAATCGTTCGTGCTCTCCCTCAGAAGATCCGAGCAGAAACAGACGACCCACTGCGCGCGTCAGCAAGTGATCCAGAGGGTGGAAGAACGCTGGGGCTGAGCCTCGTCATGTAAGTGACTCGCTATGTGGGCCACGTAAACGGCCTGGCATCTGCTGAGGCTCCACGCGAGATTGCAGTCCTTTCCTCGACCAAGGTAAACGGGCAGCGGCATCGCGCACCCTGCGCCGCTCACACAAAGCAGCACCGGAGCGCAGCCACCGGCTTGTCCGCAATCACTGTGGCATGGGGACAGCAAGCATCTGCATGAAGCCGATGTAAATAACCCAAAGCCAAGACCGGGAAAAATCGTGATCAGCGTCTCACGTATTGATTGGAATGTTGGCGGCCGGGACTAGTGCTTGAAGGTCCGCGTGGGCACTCAAAATCTGATCGTAAAGGTCGGGGTGCTTTAGCGCTTCGACAGTAATTACAAGTGCATAAGGAATACGCTCGCGTCCGGTCAGTGGCGCACCCGAATCGCGGGCGTTGTAGTGGACGTCAAAGACTGACTCCTTAAGGCTCGACCCGCGGAAGGTGTGAGTTGAATGAAGCACCGTCTCCCATTTGCCCAGATCGGCACGCTGCTCAGCTTCAGTGCGCCATTCGTTGGAAGGAAAGAAGCTGAAGCTTTTGGCATACTGACTTTCGGGTGCGGGCGCCTTCCCGGGCACCGGCTTGGCCTTTGGCTTCTTCAGCGCGTGTGGGCGGAAAGTAATGCCCAGGCCTGCCTTCGTGTACGCGCTGGCATCCTGCGGATCGACGGGGCTCGCGTAGCAAAACGTGGCAGTGATTGTGACCATGCCAGTGAGATCGATGTTTGGCAGTGGCACCGGCGCGCGCAGGAACTTGCCGGAATTGAGCTCCCCCTGGTACACGATCCGGGCCACGCCATCGCTGCATGTGATCAATGATCGCAGATCTTCGGGTACCTTGCCCCAGCCGACTGCGTCCACGCCCTCTTCAGCATTGGACTCGCAGCCGTGGATGAGCAGCGCTTTGGTGGTCAAGGGACGCACCTCACGGCCCAGTACGGCCCGGATGCCCACGGCAGCACGCAGCGCAAGCGGCGCGGCAAAGCTAGTGCCAAGCGTCGCGTTAAGTTGGCGGCGCCGGCCTGGTGCAACCACGTGGAAGTACTCCCGACCCGACCCTCCAAAGGCCACGACATCGGGTTTGCGGCGTCCAGGACTCCGCCCCGGACCCATGGCGCTGTAGGGGGCTCTCTTCCATGCTTCGCCCGACCGGTCCACAGCCCCCACAGACAGCGCGTTCACACTGTCTGACGGCACCTGGATGCGGTTCAGGCCTGCGGCGATGTCGCCCTCGCCGTTGTTGCCTGCTGCCACGCTTAACACCGTCTCCCCGTTGCTGAGGATCTCGTCGATAACAGCCGTCCAGGCATGCACCTCGTGGTCCTCAACGCAAAGATCCGGGCCCATGCTCAGATTTACGAACTCATAGGAGCGGGCCAGCAGAATCGCTTCGACATGGCCGAGCGTCCGGTAGAGTTCGTACGGGTCTTCATCGTCGGAGAGCGAGTCGATCACCCGATGGTGGTCCACGGGTGCGTAGGGGCGGGCCGCTACCGAGTCAGGAATGATGGGCCCGAACAGCAATGCAGAGGTGACAGCAAGGCCGTGGGAGACGTATTCCTCGACGTCTTCGGCTGTTTCATCGGATACAAAATACCGCCGCACATAGGGTTGCAGAAGGTGTTGCTCAGGCAGGCCACCATCGAGGATCGCGACTTTGGGTTCCATGGACACGGGCTCAACGATCGGCAGATCGAAAGCTACCGATACAGCGCTGCTGCGCAGCATGGGACGTGCTGCGCGTAGGCGCGGCATTGGACGAATCACCCGCACGAGCGTGAACTGCGCCAACGTGGCCAAACCGGCGCTGTCACCTTCGACCGGCATGAACAGCATGCGTCCCGGTCGAAAGTTGAGTTCGCGGACCGTGAAGCCACATGCCTGGGCATAGTCGGCGAATGCGGCGCGCACCCATTCACCGTTGCCGTCGTCGGGTACATGCAGGCCGACTTCAAAGGCGTCCGTGCCGCGCTTGCGGGCTGGTCGCAAGCGGGCTTCGGCCTGCAGCGGCTCAATCGTCTCGATTTGACGGAACTCCTGCCCCTCTGCTGTTTCCTGGTCAAGGCTGGCCGCCATGAGGCGGAATGCCTTCAGATCTGAGCGGGTTCCCGCTACGAACAACTGCGTTGTTTCAGCCTCTGAAGGAGCACTTGCAGTCGCACGTCGACGGGGGCGGACTACCGCGGTGCGGCTGCCTACCGACTCCAGGCGGGCAGCACGCAGCAAGTGGCGCGGGAAGAAACTCTTAGCCAAGTAGGCAGGGTGCAGCGTAACCAAGGCCACAGCCAGGTCACCTGGGCAGGCTTGCTCCGGAAGCTTTGCGAAAGCCTCGTTCGTCAAGTCGATCTGCGTCAGCAGCACTTCCTTGGCTTGTGCCAAGGTGTATGGATGGTTCTTGTCTCCAGGCTGCTTCTTAGGTGCACTTATCGGGTAAGTCAGCAGTTCGCCCTTGCCAATCAGGTATCGGGTTGCCATTTATTTCATCCCCCTTCCTCGCCTGGGCGACGGCCCGGCATGTTTGCGAATCGTGTCTCGAGCGATACCCGTCAAGCGGCTTATTTCCTGGTGTGAGTACTGTCCGCTCCGGGCCATCTGCAACGCCATCTCTAGGCGCTGAGTCTTATCCATACCGTCGATGCCGGGCTCTACCAATCGCGCGACCAACTCTTCGATGGTGGCCTGTTCCAGTGCATGTGCCCGCCTGATGCTTTTGATTGCGCGTTCAACCTCGGAGAGTGAGCCTCCCTGCAAGCCGACCGCCAGGGTGCCTACCCACGGCTCGAACTCAGTCAGGTCTTGGCCGAGAAAGCGTCGCACTGCGATAGCTGTAGTAGCCGCGTCAGGCGGGCCAAACGTCAGGACCGCATCAAAGCGACGCCATAGGGCCGGGTCAACCAACTCAGGATGGTTGGTCGCAGCCAACAGTAACCCTGTGTCGGGCCACTGGTCCACTTCCTGCAAGATAACCGTGACGAGCCGTTTCAGTTCCCCGACATCGGACTCATCACTGCGACGCTTAGCAATCGCATCTACTTCGTCCAAAAGCAAAACTGCGGAGTTCGCCTTCGCGTGATCCATTGCAGCCCGAAGGTTGCTGCCTGTCTTGCCTAACAGGCTGCTCATAACGGAAGTCAGATCCAGCACCCATAACGGCTTACCCAGTTGGTAGGCAATCCATCGGGCAGAGAGCGTCTTTCCCAATCCTGGCGCACCCACCAAGACGGCTGAGCGTGTCGGCGAAATGCCGCGCGCAAGTAGCGCCTCGCGCTGGCGCCTTTCCGACACGATGCCTTCTATGTCTCGTTTCAGCATTGCCGGTAGCAAAGGGCCCTCCATCCCTCCAAGGTCATCAAAGACTTTGATCAGCGATAGCGCCCCATCAGCCTGCTGGGTTCCTGCCACGTGGCCAGGAGTTTCGCGACGCAATGCAGCGCCGCCGGCCGCACGAGTTTGTGAGGTTTTCAAACTTGAATCGAGCTGCGCGGCGAGTTCCGGATGCGTGACGCGGTATTTGCGAATCAGGCGAGCCAACAGCAACCGAACATCATCATGGGCTTGGGAGGCGGCCAGCCTCGCCAATGTGGCGAAGTCAACTGCAATTTCGTCAATTGACGTAGTTTTCGGGGGCATTTTCAGAAATCTTCAATAGAATCAATTGCCATCATTATGGCGAATTTTATGAAGAATTTTTAAGTGGCAGAGAAAGAACGCTTCGAAGGAGCAGCCAATTGTTGGAAGACTGCACCAGTTCCTGATAGATGTGGACCATGGCTTTGAAGCCCTGCCGCCTGTTCGCAGCAGACGGTGACGGCGGCGGCCAGGGTGACGACGGCCTTTGCAGCCTCGCGGCGAAGACCCGCCGAGCACTAGCATGCTGCTATAGAAAACGCAGGCGCGTGCGAAGCGCAAGGAGGCCCCGCCATGCCCGAGCATCAGTCCCTGCCGAAGGTCCTCGTCACCGCAGCAGAGGCGGCCCGCCTCATGTCCATCGGCGAGTCCACGCTCTGGCGCCTCGCTCGCACCGGCAAGGTGCCGCAGTCCGTGAAGATCGGTGGCGCCACGCGCTGGCGGTTGGCCGACCTGCAGGCCATCGGCGGCCCCGTGCCACCACCCGCAGCCGGAGGCCTGCGCAGTGAGCCCTCCTGACTGCTACCGCTTGGCGCCTGGAGTCCGGCGACGACTGCATCAAGGCGCTTCTCATCGAACTGCACCCCTCTGCCTCTCGGCTTCCATTGGCCCAGGTCATCACGGAACCAGACGCGGATGGCTGAAGCCCTCCCGGTCCACGAACGTGATGCGGGATGTGGTGATGGAGTAGCGCTGCAAACGGTAGAGCCTGGCGATGGTGACACTCGCGAGTTGGTCAGGACGAAAGGATGTCACCAAAATTCTGTGGGTCAGTCTGTGAATGAGCCAGACTTCTCCACGCTGAAACGCCGATACGGACACCAAGTGGCGTAACTCCTTGTCCGACAAGGTATTCCATCCTTTCCACTGAAGTTATCCACGCTGAAACACCGATATCGTTGCGCTGAAACACCGATACGGGCACGCTGAAATGCCGATAAAAAAGGTATCGATGTCAGACTTAAGTCATTGATTTATAATGTATTTTTCGGCAATCGAATGGTCGGCAAGTAGCTCTTCAAGTACTTCTTCATGTATGAACAAGTAGTTGCTCTCTACAAAACGGTGGACAAGCAATCGGTCCTGCGATTACTTTCGTGAAAACGCGCAACTTGCCCACATCCCCTGCGGTAGGGTTTCGACATAGAGGAAGGGGTGAAGTAATGAGTGACCAATGCAAGGCCTACAAGCGTCGGCCAGCCGATGATGGCGGGGAATATCTGCTGATACCGCGCGATGACGGAGGCACTGAAATTCCGGTGCTTCCAGGCGAGCCTGTGCGTCTCGTCATACCCATGCCGGATCAACAGAATCACACGCCCCAAGCCGCCAACTCGGCGGAAGTCGATGCAGCTGTCCGAGCGTTCTTTGCCTCCATCAACAAGTCAAGCTAGTCAACCCAACATCCAGCTTCTGGGAAGCAGCGACCCCGAATCATGACGCCGCAGCCACTCCCCCCCGCCCCTCGCCGGCGAGGGGAGCGAGTCGCCCTCTGTCGTCAGGGGTGCAGGCGGGCGGTGCGCTTCGCTTCCTTCGACTGCCCCCCAGACGGGAGGCTTGGGGCGCTCCTGCCGCGTCAAGGGGCCGAGTCCTCGCCCTACGGGCTGCGGGCCGCACCAACCCCTTGACCCGTCATCCGCTGGCCAAAGCAGGCCGTGCACGCGATCCCGGCCTGGGCTTCGGTTTTTGGCTGGAGGTGGTGTCAAGGGCACGCCCGGAGGCCGCATGCGGAGCGCAGCCGAAGGCGAGCACCGAACGGGTGAGGACGTGGGCGAAGCCGTGCCCTTGATGCCGCTGGAGGCCATACAGCCTTTCGGCAAGGGGGAGGTCAAGGGCAACGCCCGCCGCGCCTGCCCCCGCAGCCAGTCGGGCAAGAACCGACGCGGGATGCAACCCGAAGGGGGTTGCCCAAGCGGAGCGCGGAGCAGGGGCTGGTAGTAGGAATAGTAGTAGTAAGACTATTACTATTCCTACGGAATCCGGCTTTTGATTTCGAATGGTGACAGGGCGACGGCCTGGTCGAGTTGTCGGCGCCACCAAGCTAGGCAGATGCTGACACCGCCTCGCGATCAAGGGAGATCCGTTGTCACCAAAAAAACCCCGCAGAAGCGGGGTTAAGAGTCAGCGTTCCAGCTCGAAAGAGGGCAGAGGGTGCGCCCGTTCGATGTTCTGCATGTTGTAGGCGTATTCGTCCCGGCCTAACGTCGTGGGCCTTGCGCCGTCTCGCTTCGCGGCTCGGGCTACTTTCGCCACATCGAGGGCATGAGCAGCCGCCAAGCCCGGCATATGCGCCTTGACCGTGCGCAGGTTTTCGGCCCGTTCCCACTCTTGCAGCCAGTGGGCAATTCGCTGGCTTTCGGGCGTGTGGCCCGTGGCATAGGTCATAAGCCGCATTAAGGCTTCGTGTTCAAGCTGGTTGAACATGGCTTATTTCCCCTTCACTTCGCCGCCCGGTTGTTTGGCCCATGCCGACCCCAACCGTTCCTTGATGGCCTCCCGATACGCGGGATTGCGCGCCCATACGCTGCGACCCATAGCAAGGTGTTCGGCTCGCCGTGCTGTCGTCTGGTGGCCGGTGCGAGGGTCAAGGCGGGTTGATGTGGGATTGACCACGTTATGAGCAGCGCCCACGGCACGGGCCGGCGACATTGCACCCGAAGCGATTTGACGCAGTGACAGCGCGGAGGTGGAAACACCACCCGCCAAGCCAGAAGCCATGTTGCCCGCCTGCATGGCAATCCAGCTCAGAATCAGGGTCAGGCCAAACACTTGAAGTCCGGCGATATAGGGGGGCGGATTCAAAAGTGAAGTGCAACACCCTGGGTTTCAATGAACGAGGGTGGAGTGCTGCGGGCTGTTGATCAGCAACTCGCGGTATACGGCCAGTGGTGATCGTACCCCCAGTCCTTTTCTGGGGCGGTTGTTGATTT